>NZ_CALNCS010000021.1 GCF_937875145.1 Alkalibaculum bacchi
CTTGGCTTTAGTATAACAAGATATTATTGATCGGTTCATATTACGAATTGAAGTAATGTTAATATAATGTTTTGAGAATGAAAAAAAATATGATATAATCAACCGTTGAATAGAACAATATAATGAAGGGAAGTTATTATGGAGCGATATGTAATCCAAGGAGGTACTCCTTTAAAAGGTGAAGTAAGCATTGCTGGTGCAAAGAATGCAGCTTTAGGTTTAATACCAGCTACAATCCTTTCAGAAGGCGTATGCAAATTAGAAAATATACCTAATATTAAAGATGTTAACCGGTTTATTAATATATTACGAAAATTAGGCGTTAAGACAACTCAAATAAATGAAAATACAATTACTTTTGACGCTCAAAATATTGAGCAGTATGAAATGCTAGACGATGAGACTCGTAAGATGAGAGCATCTTACTATCTGCTAGGAGCACTACTGGGAAGATTTAAAAAGGTTACCATTCCTTTTCCAGGAGGATGTGATATAGGTGTAAGACCTATTGACCAACACATAAAGGGTTTTGAGGCATTAGGTGTTAAAGTAGAAATAGAACACGGTGTTATTAATATGTCTGCAGAAAAGCTCATAGGAGCCCAAATTTACATGGATGTAGTTAGTGTAGGTGCTACAATTAATATTATGTTAGCAGCGGTTAAGGCTGAAGGCATGACGGTTATTGAAAATGCTGCTAGAGAACCGCATGTAGTAGATGTGGCAAACTTTTTAAATCTAATGGGTGCAAATATTAAAGGTGCAGGCACAGATATTATAAAAATCAATGGTGTAAAAGAATTAAGAGGTTGCGAGTATATGGTTATTCCAGATCAAATTGAAGCAGGTACATATATGGTGGCTGCTGTAGCAACAAAGGGAAATGTTTTGATTAAAAATGTCATACCAAAACATTTAGAGTCTATTTCCGCCAAATTAACAGAAATGGGTGCAGAAATCATTGAATACGACGATGCTATTCGAGTGATTGGAAAAGAAGATTTAAATTCCATTAATGTTAAGACTTTACCTTACCCTGGTTTTCCAACAGACTTACAACAGCCTATGGCAGTGCTCATGTGTTTAACCCAAGGTACAGGTACTATCACAGAAAGTATTTTTGAGAATCGATTTAAATATGTAGACGAGCTCCGAAGAATGGGCGCAGATGTTATTGTAGATGGACGAGTGGCAATCTTTAGTGGAGGCAAGAAATTAAGCGGTGCAACATTAAGAGCTACAGATTTAAGAGCTGGAGCTGCCATGGTCATCGCTGGACTGGTTGCGGATGGAGTAACAGAAGTTACAGAATTAAAACATATTGAAAGAGGCTACGAACACTTAGAAGGAAAGTTAAGAAGCCTAGGTGCAAAAATTAAAAAAGTAGTAGATTAGTTCTATAAGAGGTGGTAAAAAGCACTATATTCTTTTTAAAATAAGACATGTAGTGCTTTTTGGTATGTCCTCTAGCCCCAGCGACCACTGGTAGCTGGGGCTGTCTTTTTTAAGTTATTTTTAAGAAAATTACATTATTATATAATCATAAACTCTGATATGATTATATAAGTGAAAATAAAAAAAGGGAGAATTTGATGAGATTTTGTAGCTTATATAGTGGAAGTAGTGGCAATTGTTCATATTTAGAGGATGGAGATACAAAGATATTAATTGATGCTGGAGTAAGCGGAAAGCGAATAGAAGAGAATTTAAAAAAGATTCAAGTGAATCCACAGGAATTAAGTGGATTGTTTCTTTCTCATGATCACATTGATCATACAAAAGGAGCAGGGGTCCTATCTAGACGCTATAATATTCCTATTTACGCTAATAGTGGGACATGGGATGTAGCATCCACCTGTCTAGGGAAAATTAGGTCTGAAAACAGAGTGGTTTTTGCATCAGATGAAGAGCTTATTCTAAATGGATTATCAATACTACCTTTCTCGATAAGTCACGATGCTGGAGAGCCTGTCGGTTTTTCTATAACCAATGGTAAGAACAAAATTTCCATTGTGACGGATACTGGAGAGATCAACAGCAGTATACTGGAGCGTATTGTAAATTCTGATTTAGCTGTTATTGAATCAAATCATGATGTAGATATGCTTAAAGCAGGACCTTATCCATACCCTTTAAAAAGGCGTATACTAGGCGAAAAGGGACACTTATCAAATGAGGTAGCAGCGAGTGCTATTTTAGAATTAGTAGAAAAAGGCCTTAAAAAAGTGCTACTAGCTCATTTAAGTGAAGAAAATAATTTTCCTGAATTGGCATTTGAAACGACAAGCTCTCTTCTTACTAAAAATAAAATTAAAATACAAAAGGATGTAACTTTAGAGGTGGCATCACGATTTACTCCAAGCACAGTGTTTAGCTTTTAAGTTAAGGAGGAAAGAGTATGGAAGATGGAAACTATGGTAAAGTCAGTTTTTTAAAGATTTTAGCTGTAGGTTTAGTAGGCGCCTTAATTGGTGGACTTGTAATTGGAGTTATAGCAATCCAATATATAAATAATATAGACAATGAAATTGTGCAAAATAATTCTACAAATAGCGGTCTTGTAGAATCTCTTACCATTGAGGATGACCCTCCAACTACCGTTGAAGCTGTAGCAGAATTAGTTACGCCAGCAGTTGTGGGAATAACTACAGTTGAAATGACCCAGGATATCTTTATGAGACAATATGAAAGAGCTGGAGTAGGATCTGGATTTATTGTAACGGAGAATGGTTATATTGTTACCAATCAACATGTAGTAACAAACAATCCAAGCAAGATTACAGTGTCTTTAAAGGATGGTAGGTCTTTAGAGGCTTCCGTAGTGTGGTCCGATGAAAACTTAGATTTGGCGGTCATAAAAATAGATGCAAATAATCTACCTGTTGCCATATTAGGAGATTCAGATCATCTTTCTGTAGGTGAGATGGCTATCGCTATAGGAAATCCTTTAGGTTTAACTTTTGAACGAACAGTTACATCCGGTATTGTCAGTGGATTAAATAGAAGTATTGCCATCAGCCAAAGCAATATAGCAGAGGATTTGATTCAAACAGATGCTTCTATAAATAGCGGAAATAGCGGTGGTCCTCTATTAGACAATGAAGGAACGGTCATTGGAATCAATACAGCTAAAGTAGACAGCGGTGAAGGTATGGGTTTCGCTATACCAATAAATATTGTCAAACCAATAGTAGAACAAATCATCCAAAATGGAAAATTTACACCTACATTGCTTGGCATAAGCGGTACAGATAGAGAATTTGCTAAATATTATGTTGGCGATGAGGACTTTAAACTTGATGCAGGAATACTGATAATGGATGTTCAAAAGGGTTCCGGGGCGGATGTAGCAGGATTACAAAAGGGTGATATCATTACTCATATAGATGAGGTTAAGGTCAATACTATGTTAAAACTAAGGGAAGTTATCTACAATAAACTTCCAGGAGATACCGTTCAGGTTAAGTACACTAGAGGAGAAAAAACGTCTACTGCAACAGTAGGATTAATGGGGCAGGAGGAGATTTCAAGACTGTCAAATAGCATTAAAAACTAATAATCAGCGACTGGAGACGGTCGCGATTGTTTTTTAAAGGTTAGGTGGTTGGACAAGAAGAGCTATCAGTGGTAGCTCAAATATTTTTACTTACAACTTAGAACCAAAATTGCCGAAGACGCTTTTATGGAGGGATAATAATGAATATAAAAGATTTTGAATACAATCAGAAGATACAAGGCTATTATATGATTAAGAAAATAGAAGAGAGGACCTCTAAAAATGGAGGTAGCTATATTGATATAAATGTTGCCGATCAAAATAAAGATGAAGTTAATGGGAAGGTATGGAATACTCAAGGAATAGATTTAAACACATATAAATCTGGTATTTTAGTTAAAGTTCGAGGGCAAGTTCAAAAATTTAATAACAAGATGCAATTGCATATTGAAAAGATTAGATTAGTGGATCAATCGGATGATGTTAATTTTGAAGATTATATTGCAGCTGCTCCTGTATCTTCTAATCAAATGATTCGTGAGATTTATAGTTTTATCGATAAAATTACTCATCCTCAAATCAAAGAACTTACTTTGACCTTATTTAGAGATAAGGAGGACAAATTATCCTATTATCCAGCAGCCAAGACTCACCATCACAATATAAAAGGTGGGTTATTATATCATATTCGAACTATGCTAGATTTAGGTGAGAAGATTAGTTCTGCCTATGACTTTATCAATACAGACTTACTCTACGCTGGCATTGTATTACACGATCTTTCTAAAACAGAAGAGATGATAGCAGATGAGCTAGGTATTGTAGAAGATTATTCTACAGAGGGAAAGCTTCTAGGTCATATTATTCAGGGCATTACTGAAATAGATAGAGTTTGTAGAGAACTTTTCATAGATGACGAAATAAAAATGGTTCTTCAGCATATGATTTTATCTCATCATTATCATGCAGAGTATGGAAGCCCTAAAATGCCCCTGGTTCCAGAGGCAGAACTACTTCACTATATCGACTTAATCGATGCTAGAATGTATGGTATGAACAAAGCCTTATCTAATATAGAGGGTGGTACCTTCTCAGAGAAAAATTATTCATTGGAAGGGAGAAGTCTTTATAAGACGAGCTTTGATGAAAGGAACAATGGTTGAACCATCGTTGAGCGATAGTGAAATAATTGCTCCATTACTATTCAACGGATTATTCGAGAATAGTAAAAGTTTTCTTCTAAATATTGTCAGCTGAAGCTAGTCCGTTTTTCAATAAAATCTTGCGGCGCCTTCGGGTGAGTAGGTTTTCCTTTCCGTATTTTACATTATATTTTTTACCTAATAGAATTTTAATCGGAATTTTCTGAAAAATTCCTTGACATAGAATTTAGAAGGGATTAAAATAGAACTAATAATTTGATATAAGAATGCGATGACGAAGACAAAAGTACCATAAATTCAACTTTAGAGAGCTAATGTTTGGTGAAAATTAGCGTTGGGTAGGTATGCAATAGATCACTTCTGAGTACCTTGCTGAAAGTTAATGCGAGTAGGTTAAGGCGGTTTTTACCGATATATAAATAAGGGTTCAATCAGAAGATTTGACCTGAACAGAGTCAGTTTTATTTAACTGTAAACTAGGGTGGTACCACGATGTTATAAATGCCTCGTCCCTATGAGTATTAAGATGCTTATAGGAACGAGGCTTTTTTGTACAATGAGAAAGCTCACAAAAGATCTCTAGCAGTACCCCTGCGTCAAGGACACCCTTTTATAAATTATATATAGGATATATTCTATATATACTAAAACAAAATTTGGGAGGAATTATAAATGGCAAAAATGTACTATGAACAAGACTGTAATTTAGATTATCTTAAAGGAAAAAAGGTAGCAATTATTGGATACGGTAGCCAAGGACATGCACATGCTTTAAACTTAAAGGAAAGCGGCGTAGATGTTGTAGTTGGATTATACGAAGGTAGCAAATCAAAAGCAAAAGCAGAAGAAGTTGGATTAACAGTTAAAACTACTTTTGAAGCTGCAAAAGAAGCAGATATCATTATGATGTTAGTCAATGATGAAAAACAACCAATAATATACAATAACGATGTTTTACCTAATTTAACTGCTGGAAAATCTTTAATGTTTGCACATGGATTTAATATTCACTACAAGCAAATTGTACCACCAGCAGATGTAAATGTATTTATGATTGCACCAAAAGGACCAGGACATATTGTAAGAAGACAATATGAAGAAGGAAAAGGTGTTCCTTGCTTAATCGCAGTGTTCCAAGATGCAACAGGCGATGCTTTCAATCTTGGATTAGCTTATGCTGCAGGTGTTGGTGGCGCTAGAGCGGGTGTTCTAGAGACTACTTTTAGAGAAGAAACAGAAACAGATCTTTTTGGAGAGCAAGCTGTTCTTTGTGGTGGTGTAACAGAGCTTATGAAAGCTGGTTTTGAAACATTAGTAGAAGCTGGATATGAGCCAGAAAGCGCATATTTTGAATGTGTTCACGAAATGAAATTAATCGTCGACTTAATTGTAGAAGGCGGATTTGAAAAAATGAGATACTCTATCAGTGATACTGCAGAATATGGCGATTATGTAACAGGTAAAAGAATCATTGGTAAAGAATCTAGAGCAGAAATGAAGAAAGTATTAGAAGAAATTCAAAATGGAACATTTGCTAGAAATTGGTTACAAGAAAACACTGTAAACAGACCATATTTTAATGCTACAAGATCAATAGAAAAAGAACATCTAGTAGAAAAAGTAGGTAAAAAATTAAGATCTATGATGTCATGGTTGCAAAAATAATTAAACCAAAAGTTTAATTAGACTATGTTGAAGATGCTGAATGAGATATTATCTATTCAGCATCTTTTATAAAATAGGACTTTATTTCGCAAGGGTGTAATCCCCCACTTATCATTATTTTTTAAGATTTAGAAATGTAGTATGAATAGTTGTAAAGATGCAGTAGCGAATCGAATAAAAGATTTAGGGAGGTCAAATTATGGGAAAAAAGAGCGGATCTCAAATACTATTAGAATGTTTAAAAGGGCAAAATGTAGATACGATCTTTGGTTATCCAGGGGGAGCTGTAATACCCTTATTTGATGCATTATATGATGAGACAGATCATTTTAAAGTATACAGACCAGCTCATGAGCAAGGGGCAGCTCATGGAGCAGATGGATACGCTAGGGTAACAGGTAAAACAGGTGTTTGCATAGTTACTTCAGGACCAGGGGCTACGAACACCGTCACAGGAATTGCGACAGCCTATATGGATTCTATACCTATGGTGGTCATTACAGGTCAAGTTGCGAATTCTCTATTGGGAAGAGATTCTTTTCAGGAAATCGATATTACTGGAGTAACGATGCCGATTACAAAGCATAATATTCTCATTAAGACGGCTGAGGACATAGAAAAGGCAGTAAAAAAAGCCTTTGCTATCGCTAATTCTGATAGACCAGGACCGGTATTAATTGATATCCCAAAGGATGTGTTCACCACTGTAATAGATTTTGAACCTACAGATATTGAAGAAAAGGATTCTGTGTTTGCAGATACCATTAGTATTGAGGATGCTGAAAAGATAGCACATTTGATTAATTCTTCTAGTAAACCGATCATCTACGCTGGTGGAGGTGTAAAGACAGCAAATGCATCAAGCGAGATGGTTGAATTAGCAAAAAAAGCAGGAATACCTGTAGTAAATTCGCTAATGGGCTTATCTACCATTGATAGAACAGAACCTCTTTCTTTGGGGCTTGTAGGTATGCATGGCTTTAAAGAAGCTAATATCGCTGTGACAAAATGCGATTTATTTATTGCTATTGGAGCTCGATTTAGTGACCGAGTTATCGGAGATCCAAAAAAATTTGCTCAAAAAGCAAACATTATTCATTTAGATATTGATGAGACGGAAATTGACAAAAATATTGAAACGTATCTTTCATACATATGTGATGTCAAAAATTCTCTTAAAATGATAGTTGACAGTGTTGAAGAAAATAGTCGAAAAAATTGGCTGAATGAAATTCAACAAACTGAAGTTAAAAGCCACTACACATCTAAAGATTTTGTAGCAAAGAATATCATAGAAGCTATTAACGGAAAGTTTAATGAACAAGCAATTGTCGTTACAGATGTAGGTCAACATCAAATGTGGACAGCACAGTATTGGAAATTTAATCAAGATACTAAATTTGTTACTTCTGGAGGCTTGGGAACC
The DNA here is from genome assembly GCF_937875145.1 of Alkalibaculum bacchi. Classification (GTDB taxonomy): domain Bacteria; phylum Bacillota; class Clostridia; order Eubacteriales; family Alkalibacteraceae; genus Alkalibaculum; species Alkalibaculum bacchi_A. The sequence continues at coordinate 7,751 of NZ_CALNCS010000021.1, forward strand.
ATGGGCTTTGGTATAGGTGCTTCTGTAGGTGCTAAAATTGGTGCTCCAGAAAAACCTGTAATCCTATTTGTCGGAGATGGAGGATTTAGGATGACCTGCAATGAACTTCTGACGATTGCAAAGTTTAAATTACCTATTCTCATAGTTCTTATGAACAACAACACGCTTGGAATGGTAAGGCAATGGCAAAAGATGTTTAGCAAGAAAAGATATATGGAAACGGACAATACGGACGTAGTGGACTATATAAAATTAGCTGATGCTTATGGTATAGAAGGTATACAGGTAAATGATATGTTCGGTTTAAATGATTTTCTAAGTCATTTAAATTTAACGAAACCAGTTTTATTAGAATGTCGAATTAGTAAAGACGATAATGTTTTGCCAATCGTACCAGCAGGACAATCATTAGAGACGCTTATTTTAGAAGCCGATTAAGAGTTGTTTTTATAGAGTAAAAGGGGTGAAATAGATGCAGAAGATTCAAATATTTGATTCATCCTTACGGGATGGAGCCCAGGGGAGCGGTATATCCTATTCTCTTGATGATAAAATAAAAATAACAAAAGAGCTAGATCGACTAGGTATTGATTATATAGAAGCAGGAAACCCAGGATCTAATATTAAGGACCGTGAGTATTTTGACGCTATGAGGCAATATGAGCTAAAACATGCAACCTTAGTGGCATTTGGAAGTACTAGAAGAAAAAACATACGGGTAGAAGAGGATAAGAATGTCCACGACTTGTTATCCGCTGATACAAAAGCGATTAGTATTTTTGGAAAGAGCTGGGACTATCACGTAAAAAATGTTATTTGTACAAGTTTAGAAGAAAATATAAATATGATTTATGATACGATATCCTATTTGAAATACAAAGGGAAAGAAGTAATTTTCGATGCAGAACATTTTTTTGATGGATATAAGGCCAATCCAGAATACGCCCTTGAATCCTTAAAAGCTGCAGAAAGGGCAGGAGCAGACTATTTAGTATTGTGTGACACAAATGGGGGTTGTTTTCCTAACGAAATTTATTCCATCGTAAAAGATTTGGCAAGTATATTAAAAGTACCTATAGGCATTCACTGTCATAATGATAGTGGAGTTGCAGTAGCGAACTCCATTCTAGCTGTAAAAGGTGGAGCAAGTCACGTTCAAGGTACTTTCCTTGGAATAGGCGAAAGATGCGGAAATGCAAATCTATCCACTATTATTTCTAATTTGCAGATCAAATGGGGATATGAGTGTATTCATTCTGACAAGATAAGCCAATTGACTCCTGCAGCGAGATATATTGCCGAAGTTTCTAATATTCCATTAGATCATTCTATGCCTTATGTTGGAGCAAATGCTTTTGCACATAAGGGCGGTATGCATATAGATGGCATCATGAAGGCAAAAGGCTCCTTTGAACACGTAGAACCTGAAGTAGTAGGAAATACAAGGAGATTTCTCATGTCTGAAGTTTCAGGTAAGAATACAGTTATCAACCGAATTAATAAAGTAGATTCTTCTATAACAAAGAATTCTCCTGAAACGGCAGAAATTGTGGAATTATTAAAGAATTTAGAGGCAGATGGTTATCAGTTTGAAGGTGCAGAAGCTTCTTTTGAGTTAGTTATTAGAAAGCATCTAGGATTATACAAACCATTTTTTAAATTGGAATATTATAAGATTATTGAAGAGGCTACGGAATCCAATGGACACTGTACGGCATCTGCTATGGTAAAAGTTTCTGTTAACGACAAAACAGAAATGACAGCAGCAGAAGGAAATGGTCCCGTAAATGCGATTGATAAGGCTATTCGAAAAGTCCTAGGCTTATTTTACAGTAATCTTAAAGAATTTCATTTATCCGATTACAAGGTACGGGTTCTAGATGGAACCAATACTGGAGCAAAGGTTCGGGTATTAATTGAATCTACAGACGGAGAAGACTACTGGACTACTGTAGGAGTATCTACTAATATTATCGAAGCCAGTGTAAATGCTTTAGTAGATTCTATAGATTATAAATTAATTAAAGACCAAAAGATAAAATTAAAATAAATTATTTTTCACACAGGAGGTTGTCATCAATATGAATTATAAAATTGCCGTAATAAAAGGCGATGGAATTGGCCCAGAGGTTGTAGATTCTGCTGTTGAAGTTCTTCAATCGATTGGACAAAAATATAATCACACATTTGAATTTGAGGAAGTATTAGCAGGTGGTATTGCTTACGATACGTATGGAACTACATTGCCAGGAAAGACGTTAGAGGTAGCAAATAATAGCGATGCAGTGCTTTTAGGGGCTGTAGGTGGACCTAAATGGGATGACCTTCCTGGAGATCAAAGACCAGAAGCTGCCCTACTAGGTTTACGGAAGGGATTGGGTTTATATGCTAATTTACGACCTGCTATTCTTTTTGATTCCTTGGCAGATGCATGTCCACTAAGACCTGAAATTGTCGAAGGGGGATTAGATGTATTAGTTGTTCGAGAACTAACTGGTGGCCTTTATTTCGGCGAAAAAGGATATAAAGAAACGGAAGACATGGGAAAAGCAGCTTACGATGTGCTTATTTATTCAGAAAAAGAAATTGAGAGAATTACACGAGTTGCCTTTGACATGGCTCAAAAAAGAGGTAAAGTACTTACAAGTGTAGATAAGGCAAATATCTTAGAAAGCTCAAGACTTTGGAGAAAAACGGTTGAGAGAATTGCAAAAGAATATCCAGATGTAAGCTTAAATCACCTATACGTAGATAATGCAGCCATGCAATTAGTAAGAAATCCAAAGCAATTTGACGTTATCGTAACGGAAAATATGTTTGGCGATATTTTATCAGATGAAGCTAGTATGATAACAGGCTCTATTGGTATGTTACCATCTGCAAGTTTAGGCGAAAACAACAAGGGTATGTACGAACCAGTTCATGGATCAGCACCAGATATTGCAGGGCAAGGGAAAGCAAATCCAATCGCCACGATCATGTCTGTAGCGATGATGTTAAAGTACTCCTTTAACTTAAATGAAGAAGCAGAAAACATAGAAGCAGCTGTCAAAAAAGCATTAGACGATGGTCATCGAACATCCGACATCGTAGCAAAAGATGAAAAAGTTCTATCTACAAAAGAGATGACACAAATCATATTAGGAAATATATAAAAACTTCACGCTTCGGCGTGATTTTTTTATATGATTCGTTAGTTGGATGGGAGAATGAACAATTGTGTAACTACCGTTCAACTATTGCTAACCATCGAGCAACTACTGTTTATGCGAACATCTATTTTATTTAATTCTTTATTCTAAAAGATATAGTCTTCTCATATTAATAAATAAACAAGTTATGAGAGGGGTATAGACATGCAACAGAGAAAATTCATTTTTCTTGAAGCGATAGATTCAGGATATGCAATTCATTCCAAGAGTTTAAAGGGACATGTCCAATTAAATGAAAGCAAAGGTAAAACAATAGCTAAAGTATTTGTTGAGGGAATAAAACCTGAAGAATACGGAATAGATGTCATTGTAGAAGGGCAAAATGTAAAGAACATGGGCAAATTTAGTGGTCAAAATAAAGTAGATTACACTATTTCTCTAGAAGAAAGCTTAGAAAAGATTCAAGCTATTGCAATCTATCCTTTAAGAGATCGTAGAACCCTTGTCCTTATAGCCTATCTGGTTAAGAGAGATTCTATCAATATCAAAGAGATTCTTTATCTTAAAGGAAATCATAAAGTATCGAAAAAAAAGGATGTCTTTCAAGCTACTGAAGAGAAAGAAGAAGCTAAGGTGAAGGAGCCAGAAGTAGTTAAAGTTAAAGAGTCTATTGAAGTAGAAGAACTCAAAGAGCCTTTGGAGGCAAGAGCTACTGATGAGCCTAAAAAGGAAGAAAAAGATGAGGTCATTAATTCTGATTTACATTTTTCTGAAACTGCGGAAGAAAAGTCTATAATAGATAGAAATATTTTAAAAGAATCAATAGAAAAAAAATATGCAGACAAAATAAATGAATCTACCTTAAAATCTGAAATTCAAGGATCACATAAAACAGAAAATAAAGGGGGGATTTTTAACAATACTATTTTTTACCTGTGGGAGAATTTGGATAAGTTAGATACTATTCTTGAACTGGCAGATCCATTTAAGCAACCTATACAAAATCATAAATGGTGGTATGTTAGAGAATTTGATACAGATATTCAATATTACTGTATTTTGTATAATGGTTATTTAATGCCTATGATTTATCCATTTATGAATTATAAAAATATTCATGCTATTCCAAGAGATTGGATTTTTGGCGTGGTAACAGAAGATTCAGGGGATAAAAAGCTGCTAAAATACTTTGTCTATGGAATACCAGGAAGATTTTATATGCAAGAGCAACCTTTTAGAGGCAGTACAGGATATTTGTATTGGCAATCTGAAGATGTAGTAAAAAGCGAACCCATGGGCTATTGGCTACTCTATGTAGATGTACATACAGGAAAGATTGTCATCCCAAGAAGACCAGTAAAGCCACCACTGAGCAAGCAAATTATACATAATAATATGTAATAAGTAAACGCTAACCCTGTGACAAGAACTGTCACAGGGTTTTTTTGAAAAAGTTGGTTAGGTAGAAAGATTAAACTCACCTAAAAATGAGATTATATCTTATATCTAATAATTTTTTATAAAAAAAATTATTAATAAAAATTGGTAGCATATTTAGTCCTCGATTTTATCACAATAATACTATCAACTGAAAAGAAGGAGGACATAAATAATATGAACAAGAAATTTATAACTGTAGTAACAATCGTTTCTTTAGTAGCTTTATTAGGTGTTGGATGTACTACGAATACAGATGATGCTACAAAAAATAATACTACAAGAAACAATTCTTATGGTGAAGGTATGTATAATGTAGATGATTCTAATATTAATGGCAGACAGAGGGATTTTGTAAATCAGTATGACACTAATTCCAATTACGACGGGCTAGGTAATTCTAATGGTATAGATGAGATGGTGCGCAATAACGGAGCTAGTAATTATAATTACCGCACATATAATAATGGAAATACAAATAACAATGGAACAAACAACAACTATAGAAATTCTGCATTAGGCGATTCAAATTTAACAAATCGTATTGAAGAAATCTGTAATAGAAAAGATGAAGTTGACGATTCCACTGTTGTAATCAATGATGATACTTGTTACGTAGGTTTGGATTTAGATAAGGATCAGTTAAGTGAAAAAACAAAAGAAACCCTTTCCAACGAAATAAAAAGAGAAGATCCAAGCATTACTAAAGTGTACTTTACAAAAGATCGGGATAAAATAGAAGAATTTATTGATGATATAGGCAATACTATTAATGTAGATTGGAATAAATTAGAGAACGTATTTAGATAATTATTTAAACGCGAAGAATAAAATGCCTTCGCGTTTTTATTTAACTAGGAAATTTCTATTTTTATATGAAGTTAAATCTTTGGCCTATAAGATTTTATTCTAACACTGGTAACTGGTGCTAATCACTGATGGCTAAATTGTGGTCAGTACTTTCTTGTATTATACCTCTCTTATTATAGATGGATAATTATTAAAAAAGTAGTGCAGATTTATGCTAAAATAGATTAAAAGAGTATTTATAAAGTGTTTTATGGATATAATGTAAAAAAACTGCAAACAATAAATAGAATTTGTTATTGACATGGTTTACATGAATCTGTTATAATATTTTAATTTGACTTATTCAATTTGATGTGTTATAATTTTAAAATAGAGGTGATTGAATGAGCAAGAATATGACTATATCTGAAATTAAAGAAGGATTGTCATCGTATGTAGGTCACAGAGTAATGTTAAAAGCAAGCAAAAGTCGAAAAAGAGTTGTTATAAAAGAGGGAATAATAGAAGGAGCATATCCTAGTATATTTGTTATCGAAGTTGAGGAAGAAAACAAAAGTCCAAGGAAGATGTCATTTTGTTATTCAGACTTATTAACTCGTAATGTAGAATTAACATTATGTGATAGCGAACAGAATATAGTATATGGATAAAGATACGCAGAAACGGCTAAAGATTCATACGCACCAGCGAATGACCTTATCCATTCTAAAAGAGCTACCATTGGTGGCTCTTTTTATCTTTAAGTAAGCAACAAAACTCTTGCATTTCTCTTATAGTATATGTATAATTATAAGAAAATATGCAACAATATTCATATTTAGTAGGGGATTAAGCTTTATGTATGAATATTAATGTATATTATGCATTGATAGGGAGAGGATCAATATGGCGATAAATTTAAAAAATAGGGATTTACTAACATTGAGAGATTATTCTCAAGATGAAATAAATCATTTGTTAGATCTTGCATTAAGCCTTAAAAAGAAAAAGTTATTAGGTATACAAGATAAGAGATTATCGGGAAAAAATATCGTGCTGATTTTTGAGAAGGCATCTACAAGAACCCGTTGTTCTTTTGAGGTAGCAGCTTATGATGAAGGTGCGAATGTAACGTATCTGAGTAATAGTCAAATGGGAAAAAAAGAATCTCTTGAAGATACCGCTAGAGTATTGGGTCGCTTTTATGATGGCATTCAATTTAGGGGATTTAAACAAGAAACCGTTGAACAATTAAGCCAATACTCAGGAGTACCAGTATGGAATGGCTTGACAGATTTATATCATCCTACTCAAATATTAGCTGATTTTCTAACAATAAAGGAACAGGTCAATAAACCATTAAAAGACGTAAAAATTGTTTACATAGGTGATGCTCGAAATAATGTGGCAAATTCGCTGATGATTGGTGCAGCAAAGATGGGGATGAAGTTTGTAGAAGTAGCCCCTAAGGAATTGTATCCAGATGAAGCGCTACTAAAAGATATGAAAGAAGTAGCAACTAAAAGTGGGGGAACCATTGAAATAACCGACAATATAGAAGAAGGTATAAAGGATGCAGATGTCCTTTATACGGATGTTTGGATTTCTATGGGTGAAGAGAAAAAAGAAGAAGAGCGAATTAAATTACTACTTCCATATCAGATTACAATGGATACTATAAAGAAAACAGGAAATAAAGACGTGATTTTTTTACACTGCCTCCCTTCCTTCCATGACTTAAATACAGAGTTCGCACAGTATGTCTACGAAAAATACGATATCAAAGAAATGGAAGTAACAGATGAAGTCTTTAGAAGTCACTATTCAAAAGTATTTGACGAAGCAGAAAATCGCATGCACACAATTAAAGCAGTCATGGTAGCTACTCTTTGATTATCGCAAAGGCAACGATCCAAGCGGCTGTCCGCGTAACCATGGAAAACTTGCGAAGCGTATTTCTTGTGGTTGCCAAGCAATACATCACTTTATGTGATAAAAATCTAGTGACTAGCAGCTAAAAATGACCAAACAATAAAAAACTTTATTGTTTGGTCATTTTTTGTCCCCCTCCTTAATAAATATATTAAGAAATAAATTATCGTGAAAATATTAAGGGGGAAATAATATGCCTTTTGAATTGGTTAGAGAATACATTACTCTAGATCAAGAAGTAAATGCTTTTAATACACAGACAAGTTTAGAAGAAATTATAAAGATACCGGACTTTAAACCTAATATGAGAAGTATTCTCCACATTAATGGAGAAGTAGATCCATCTTCTCAAATCATTGAAGGAAATGTACTGAATATTGAGGGAGACGTAAATTACAAAGTGTATTATGTAGCAGAAGGTGGTTATTTAGATTGTGCGGAAGTTGTGGCGCCTTTTGAGTATTCAGCAGAACTTAGCGATTTAGAAGGAGACGTAGAGTGTCTCATCAAAGCCAATCTTGAGCATGTAGATTATCGAATTACAAATAGCCGTAAAGTAAATATTCGAAGCATCATTCAGGTTGAGGGCAAGATGATTAAAAAGAGCAATTTCCCTCTTTTAGCAGATGTAAAAGAAATGGCCAATATTCAAAAATTACAAGACAAAATCACCATTACCGTATCTGCACTAAAAGATATGGAGGAATTATCTTTTAATGAATCCGTTACTATGGATGAAAAAGATGAATTGTCATTAAAGGTTATTGACAGCTCGTTTGTTTTTTCGGAAATGAAGTCAAGTAAATCTCCTAGTGGAGTACTAATTACTGGAAAAGTAAATATTGATACTTTATATTCAGAAGATACAGAGGAAAGAAAAGAATATAAAAATATTCACCATAGTGTGAATGTTAGCCAATTTATTGAAAAATATGGAGTAGAAAATATTGATGATTTCTTCTATGCACCCCAAATTAAAAGTCAGAACATTGACTTTGCATTAGATCCAGAAACAGAATTACTGTCTTTAAATTATGACTTTGTAGTCAGCACAGATATTACTTTCTATGAAAATGTAGAAATTGAAAACATACAAGACTTATATAGCCCAGAAGTTAAAAGCAATATTGAAAAAGAGGTTATAAAGACTTATTGCTTAACAGAAGATTTTCAAGGTGATATAACAATCAGCGACGAAATCACTTTTGAAACAGAAATGCCTGTAGAAAAAATATTATTATCTGATGCCCAAGTATTAGTTAGCTCTAGCGAAATAGCAGATAATCAGTTGAAAATTGATGGGGTACTTAAAACATGCTTTCTTCTATCTGAAATAGAAATGATTGAAAAAGTAGAACAGGAAGTTCCATTCTCTTACAGTATAGACATTAAGAGCGATGAGCAGGAATTATTTGATTTTGATATTGCTGTAGATCAACTAGAATCTACTTTAAGAGGTAATTCTATTGGAGTAGAATCAAATATCGTAGTAAAAGGAAACTTCTTTAAGAAAATCAAATTAAACTTAGTAAAATCAGTAAATGAAGTAGAAGAAGAGGAAGCAGAAGAAATAGGCGAATTTTATACCATTAAAGCTCACTACAAGCAACCACAAGAAAGCCTATGGGAAATTGCTAAAGTCAACAGCACTACAGTAAATAAATTATTGACGGATAATAAATTAGACGAGGAAGAGCAAGTTGCAGATTATGAGCCGTTGCTGATATTAAAGTAGAAAGTAGACAGCGTTCGCCCGTAATAAGCCACTATTTGTGGCTTGTTTTTATATTACAACAGCAGTAGCTAACAATTGCTCAGCTACTGCTCAACGCGTGAAAGAGTTGCCTTGATCTTAAAGCAATACCCAGATGGTGGGTATTAGAAACTAGCGACTAGCAAAATATGAATTCACCTCGCCACCTAAAATGATAATCGTACTCGAAAAATACAGCCAAACGAGTAGTGCAAAAAATCCGCCTAGACTTCCATATAGAGTAGAATAACTATTATTGTAGTTGTTTACGTAATAAGCAAATAATGTAGAGGCTATTGTCCAGCTGACAGTAGTAAATATGGCGCCTCCAATGACATCTTTAAATTTTAACTTATAGCTTTTGCAGCTGGGTGCGTATTTATAAATAAAAGAAAAAGTTACCACTGAAAAGAGTATGGTGATGATATATCTTATATAAACCCAAATAACATTAAAATTACTATGAATTCCTAAAAAATCAAACACCATCTCACCGATTACCCTTCCAAATACCAAAGAAAAAAGCATAAGCACCAAGGTAAGTACAAATAAAAGAGTAAAAATCAGGGACAAGGTATATAAGTGAAAAAATTTCCGACACTCATCCTCACAATAGGCTTTGTTTAATGCCACGATTAAAGCGCGAACACCTTTTGATGCAAAGTACAGAGCAAGTAATAGAGACATAATATTAATAGGCTCAGCAGATAATACCTCTGAGAGAATAGAGGTAACAGTAGTATAAGACGGACTAGGCAGCACCGATTTTAAATAGGTGTAGAGATCTTGCGTAGGCAAGTTAAAACTCCCTAAGATAGTAAAGATAAATATCAAAAGAGGGATAAAAGACAATAGCAAAAAGTAAGATGTTTGAGCTGATAAATAAGCAAAGTCATTTTCTTTATAATTTGTGTACATATATTTAAAAAGTTTCATAACAATTCTCCTTACCCTATATTTTTAAGCTTTATTTAAGAATTATACCTTAAAATACTACATATCAACACTAAGGTTATCCCCCTATAATAATCTTTATGTGCAATGGAAAAGGTCGGCGAAGGCTGGCCTTTTCTTGCTTTTTGGGGAAAGTGGACGGTTGATATTAAATAATTAAGTTTTAATGAACAATGAAGAATGAGTAGTGAACATTGAACAGTACAAATATGCGAGTTTTATTAGTCTTTTAAATTGTTCATTATTCACTGTTCAATATTCATTGTTCACTGCGACATAAGTCGCATATTTGACCACCTGACCACCTTAAAAAAACAATATTAGTAACAGCATAAATTTTTTTCCTAAACTGGCAAATACTAAACCATATGCTTTAGAAAGAGGGTTTGGATTTGAAGAAAATAACGGGATTGTTGCTTTTTGTTTTGCTGTTTTGCACTGCTTGCGCATCAGGGAATACAAAATCTCAAGGTGATAAAGAAAAAGAATACACCTTTTTAATTTATATGAATGGCTCTGACCTAGAGAGCGAATATAGTGCAGGGACTGAAGACTTGTATGAAATGATGAAAGTAGGTTCAAATGACAATATAAACATCGTTATTGAAACAGGGGGCACAAATAAGTGGAATAACTACTATATAGACCCTAGCCAAAATCAAAGATGGCTAGTACAAAAGAGCAATATGACACATTTGGCAGACTTAGGTCAAAAGAATATGGGCGATGGGGATACCCTAAGAGACTTTATCACTTGGGGAGTAGAAAATTATCCTGCACAAAAACATGTCTTGATCTTATGGAATCATGGTGGTGGAGCAATATCGGGATTTGGATACGATGAAAAGTATAATTATGATACACTTCTTTTAGCAGAATTAAGACGAGGTCTAGATGAAGCGTATAAGACTACAAATAAAAAACTAGAGATTATCGGATTCGATGCTTGCTTGATGGCTTCTTTAGAAACGGCTAATATGGCAGCGCCTTATTCTAATTATCTTGTGGCTTCAACGGAATTAGAGCCGGCTATGGGTTGGGAATATAGCTCCTTTTTAAAAGAAGCCGCTAAAGGCAATATAGATAAAATTGAACTTGGTAAAGCCATTGCAGATGGATTTAATAAAGATGCTCAAGCCAGATCTCAAGGGGACTTTGTCACTTTATCCATCATCGACTTAAGAAAAACAGACGAATTAACCAAGTCCTTTGAAAAATTTATAGGCAAAGCCAGCGAAACCATAACCGATTTAGGGACCTTCAATCAGATTTCCAATAGTGTAAGCAGATCTGAATCCTATGGTGGACAATCTCCTGAAGAGGGATATAGCAATATGATTGATTTAGGAGACTTAGCAAAAAACTTAGATTCTCAGTATGCAGAGGATAAGGAACGTATTATTGAAGACGTAAGAGATGCGGTGGTTTATCAAGTAAAGGGAAAATCTAAGCAGGATAGTAGCGGGATATCGGTCTATTTTCCTTATTACAATAAAGAAAACCTCGTATATGAGCTACCAATATATCAAACCATAGGCTTTTCAGAAGAGTATAATCAATTCTTAAGCAGATATACAGAAGTAGCGTCAAATGACCAAACAGGAGTAGAGCTAGCAAGTGAAAGTATCCAAAATAGAGGTGGAAATTATCGTCTAGCAGTAAAAGAAGAAGATGCAAGGAATGTCAGCAATTCCGTGCTAGTATTAGGAGAAGAAATAGACGAAGAACAAATTTTATTATATGGTGGTAATCCTAAGACAATATACGACGAAAAAATAGGACAATTAGAGGTAGACTTTAATAATAAATGGATGAGCTTAAATGGTCATTTAGTATATACTTGTCCGACAAATATTCAAGAGGATTATATTATCTATTCTCTTCCTGTGATCCTCAACGAAGAATATGCAAATATAAGAGTAGCTAAGTATGAAGACGAAGAGGAATACAAAATCATAGGAGCGTGGCACGGAGTTATACCAGAAAGCATGGCAGTAAGAAAAGAGACGATTCCTATAAATCAAGGGGATGTGATTAAGCCTTTATTTAAAATCTACAATACAAACACAAAAGAAACAGAAGATGTCCAAGGAAAACCCTTTATAATAAAAGAAAAACCACAAATTCAATTGATGGATTTACCGAACAAAGATTTTGTTATAGGTTTTTGTATCGATGATTATGCATTAAATCAACGATATTCAGAATTTGTGCCAATTGTTGAATAAGGTGGTCAGGTGGTAAGCATTAAGGTGGTAAGGTGGTAAGCATTAAGGTGGTAAGCAAAAGCACCTGTGCCACCATTAGTCGTTTAAGGGTGGAGCGACAAGGGCGTAGTTCCCTACACTATTTCATTTTAAGACGAGTCAAGGTTTTTCTTACCACCTTACCACCCTACCACCTGGTACCTCTTTTACATAAAACTCAGAACTTACAACTAAAGTGTAAAGCTTCTGTAAAATGGTATTTTATCTCAAAATCTTATGATATAATCAACTAAAATCTACTACTAGGAGGAACAATTTTATGAAGAAAAAATTCATTGCTATATTTTTATTTGCTATGTTATCTTTAAACTCTGCTACGGTATTTGCTGACGCGGCTGCAGGAGATGTCATCGTCACATTAGGCGATAACTTGACAATAACTGAAAAAGAAGCCATATTAGCAGAATTCAACCCACCGGAAAATGCACAGATGATCGTTACTACCAATGCAGAAGAACACAAGTATTTAGGAGATGTAGTTCCAGCAGGAAAGATTGGAAAGAACGCTATTTCTTCTGCTATGATTACTTATACGGAAAAGGGCAGTGGTATCAAAGTGACTACTAGTGATAAAATTACTTATATTACAGAACAGACCTATATCAATGCTTTGGTGACAGCTGGAGTAGAAGACGCCGATATCCAAATTACAGCACCTAAAAATGCATCAGGTACAGCAGCTTTGACGGGGATTATGAAGGCTTATGAAGTATCTACAGGTGAAGTCATCGACGAGGATGTAAAAAAGGTAGCCAATGAAGAGATGATTCGTACAGCCGAATTAGGTGAAGAAATAGGTGACGAAAAAGCTACAGAAATTATCAATGAAATCAAAAGAGAAATCGCCGAAAAGAATCCTAAGACAAAAGAAGAAGTGCGAGACATCGTTATCAATATTGTCAATAATTTTAATATTAGCTTAAGTGACGCACAAATCGAAAAACTAGTCGCTTTATTTGATAAAATGAAGGGCTTAGATATCGACTGGAACCAAGTATCCAATCAAATTGAAAATATTGCAGGCAAAGCCTCTGATTATTTGTCCTCAGAAGAAGGTCAGGGATTCTTGCAAGGTGTAAAATCTTTCTTTAATGGATTAATAGATTGGATTGCATCCCTATTTAAATAAGCCAATAGCCATAAGTGATGATGTCAATACACATCATCACTTATATTCTTGTATAGAAAAAAGTATTGTTCTACTAAGATTTTTATTGACAATTTCCATACGCTCATGTAGAATATGTGTAATAAAAAATTACTTTTAACTTGGTACGAGATACTGGGAAGGTATATATAATAGGATTCTTAGACTTATTATGCCTCTTTGTATCTACAAGAGAGGCTTTTTTGTGCCTAAGAAAGCTTTATTTATTGTAAGTCTTGAGTTAAGTACAGTAGTTTATAACAGTTGTACGGTTGGATGGGAAAACCTTAAGCCACTATTCGTGGCTGATTGGATTTTGCTGATCACCTGGGGCAATACCTAGTTTATCTCACACAAGCGAGAGAAATTAGGTATTGCCCCCCGCCAAAGTTGGCGAGGTTTGTAGCGATAGAAAGAAGCTAGATGCCCGCAACCTACGGCTGACCACCCGACCACCTAAAAGATGAGGAGTGAAACCTATGTTAAAGGGAAAACATTTCATAGAACCACACGATTTTGATTTAAACGAATTAGATAGTATTTTCAGGTTAGCTGATAAGATTATTGCAAATCCTAATGAGTACTTAGACATTTGCAAAGGTAAATTATTGGCTAGCCTTTTTTTTGAGCCATCTACTAGAACTAGATTTAGTTTTGAATCGGCGATGCTTCGATTAGGTGGTCAGATTATAGGATTTGACGATCCTGGCAATTCCTCTACTGCTAAAGGAGAGTCCTTTGGAGATACGATCCAAACAGTAGGTTGTTATGCGGATATTGCAATTATTCGCCACCCTAAGGAAGGTACTGCCAAGCTGGCTACCAAATATACTGAGGATATGCCTATTATCAATGCTGGAGATGGAGGGCACCAGCATCCAACACAGACATTGACGGATTTATTGACTATTAGAAACTTAAAGGGAAGTTTGAGTAATCACGTTGTAGGCCTTTGTGGAGACCTTAAGTTTGGTCGAACGGTTCACTCTATTGTAAAGGCTTTAAACCGATACAGCAATGTGAAGTTCATCTTTATCTCACCTGAAGAATTGACGATCCCTCAGTATATAAAAGAGGAACTCTCTAATACGAGCTATACAGAAACCAGCAATTTAGAAAATGTCATCGATCAAGTAGACATACTATACATGACCAGAGTACAAAGAGAGCGCTTTGTTAGTGAGTTTGAGTACCAAAGATTAAAAGATTATTACATTCTAGATAAAGAAAAATTACAAAGGGCTAAAAAGGATATGATCATCATGCATCCATTGCCAAGAGTCAATGAAATAGCAAAGGAAGTAGATCGCGATAAACGAGCAGTATACTTTAAACAGGCCAAATTCGGCATGTACGTCCGCATGGCTCTAATTATCAAATTACTAGGCTTGGAGGGGTAAATATGATAAATGTATCAAAAATCAAGAAGGGAATCGTTATTGATCATATCGAATACGGTCATGGATTTCAAATTTTTAAACAGCTAAAACTTCACGAAATAGAAGATGTAGTAGTAATCCTTCGAAATATTCCAAGCAAAAAAATGGGTAAGAAGGACTTGATAAAAATAGAGACAGACTTAGATCTTAACTTTGATATACTAGGTCTAATGGATCCTAATGCTACAGTCAATATTGTAGAAAATGGAGAGATTAAATCTAAAATCAAACTAAGTCTACCTAAGAAAGTATACGGTACCCTAAAATGCAAAAACCCAAGGTGTATCACAAATTGTGAAGAAGTGCCGACAATTGAATTTACTTTAGTTGATTGTAAGAAAAAGGAGTATAAATGTGAGTATTGCGATGCGAGAACACATTTGTAAATAGGTGGTTAGGTCAAATCCACCATTGCAGAATAACCTGCTGATTTCACTTAGAACTTAAAACTCAAACGGAGGTATGAGGATGATTATAAATAATGTAGAGATTGTAGACCAATATGGTCGAAGGAAGGGAAATATTCTTGTTAAAGACGGGATTATTGTAGACACGAACGTTAAGGGGAATTATGAAAATCACCAAGTTATTGATGGTTCAGATTATACCCTTATGCCTTCTTTTATTGATATGCACACTCACCTTCGGGATCCGGGTTTTGAGTATAAAGAGGATATGGAAACGGGTATGAGAGCAGCTTTAAAGGGGGGATATACCCATTTGGCGGCTATGGCCAATACCAATCCGATTACGGACAATTTTGAAATGGTTGTAGAGAACCTTTCAAAGAGTAAAGAGCTTAATTTATGTAATCTCACTCAAATATGTGCTTTGACGAAAGACTTTGGAGAGGAATTCGTTGATTTAGAAAAAATAATAGCTGTCACAAAGGTGTTTTCAAACGATGGAAAGACTGTTGCAGGTGAAGATATCATGAGGGAGGGCTTAAAACGATCTAAGGAGTTAGGGTTTGTTCTTGCCACTCACTGTGAACCAGAGGTTGAAATCGTAAAAAGAGATTTAAATATATTAAGAGAAGTACCTGGAAATCTGCACATTTGCCATGTGAGTGAAAAAGAAACCCTGAATCTTATTCGAAAAGCAAAAA
Organism: Alkalibaculum bacchi; assembly: GCF_937875145.1. Taxonomy (GTDB): domain Bacteria; phylum Bacillota; class Clostridia; order Eubacteriales; family Alkalibacteraceae; genus Alkalibaculum; species Alkalibaculum bacchi_A. The sequence goes on from NZ_CALNCS010000021.1 coordinate 23,729, forward strand.
AAGAAGGTCTACATTTTACTTGTGAGGTAACTCCTCATCATGTATTTGATAACGATGTAGATTACAAGGTCAGCCCACCCTTCGGGACAAGAGCAGATCGTCAGGCTCTCATAGAAGGCATTAAAGATGGAATCATCGATTTATGTGCTACGGATCACGCTCCTCATTCTAAAGAGGACAAAGAAAAGGGCTCCCCTGGAATCAGCAATATAGAGGTGGCTTTTTCTATGTACTGGAAGGTGTTTCATGAAGAAAATATTCCACTAGAAAAGTTGAGCCAAATGATGAGTTACCAGCCAGCGAAAATTCTTGGTTTGAACTGTGGTGAAATAGTTGTCGGTAGAGAAGCCAATGTAGTGCTAATCGATGAAAATAAAGAGACCACTATAGATATAAAGGGTTTTGTTTCGAAATCCAATAATAACCCTTTCCACGGGCGTAAAGTTAAGGGGAAGGTAATGATGACTATAAAAAGAGGAGAAGTTATATATGATAATCGATAGATTGTATCAAGAAGCCATAGAAAAGAGCCCCATATGTTTAGGTTTAGATTCACAAGAATCTTATTTTCCACAGTATTTTTCAGATAAGAAAATAAGCATTGGAGAAAAGCTCTTTTTGTTTAATAAAAATATTATTGATCACACTTTAGACTTAGTAGCTTGTTACAAGGTTCAAGTAGCCTACTATGAAGCCTTAGGATTAGAAGGGATGGAGGCTTACTCTAAGACTCTTAACTACATCAAAGAGGTAAATAAGATCTCTATTGCAGATATAAAGAGAGGAGATATTTCTGCAACAGGGCAGATGTACGCTAAAGGACATTTTACAGGAGATTTTGAGGCGGACATGTTAACTATAAACGCCTATATGGGAGAGGACGCTGTATCTCCTTACTATCCGTATATCGAGGAGAGTGGAAAGGGTCTATTTATACTCTTAAAAACCTCTAATTCAAGTGCAAAGGAAATACAAGATATAAATTGCAATGGAAGGCCCTATTACGAGCATATGGCAAAGCTCATTGAAAAGTGGGGTAATCGATTTTTAGGAGACTCTGGTTTTAGCTCTATAGGTGCAGTAGTAGGTCTTACTTATCCAAAAGAATTTGAAGTCATTCAAGAGCTTTTACCAAAGACCTTTTACTTGGTGCCTGGTTATGGAGCCCAAGGAGGAAAAGGTGAGGATATAGGTAGAATACTTAAGAAAAGCAGATGTGCAGTAATTAATTCTTCTAGGGGGTTAATTACTGCCCACAAGGGTATAAATGAAGGAGAAAACTGCTGGGATGAAATTAGAAGGGCTACCCTGCGAATGAAGGAGGATTTAGAAGCTTGGCTATAGTTGTAGAAAATGTCTGTGTACAAGATAATATGTACTCTTTAAGTGTTGAGTATTCAGGAAGTTGCAAAATGGGCCAGTTTTTTATGCTGCGATGTTGGGATTTTGAACCACTTTTATCAAGACCTATTAGCATTTATGATTTTCAAGATGGTATCGTAAAATTTTTGTACCAAGTAATGGGCAAAGGAACGGAAAAGTTATCAAAACTTAAAGCAAAAGATCAAATTACCCTTCAAGGACCCTATGGAAATGGATTTCCTTATTTACAGGAGGAGAATATTACCCTCGTAGGTGGTGGAATGGGCATTGCACCACTACACTACGCAGTAAAAGAACTATATAGAATCAATCCTACTAGACACATGGAAATTTACCTAGGAGCTCGAGAGGAAAACCCAATAATAGAGCAGTTTAAAGAAGAATTTCCAAATGTAAAGGTCAATATAGGAGGTATCATAACAGAAGATATAGAGTATAAAAAAGACCACGTGATCTTTACCTGTGGACCTGAAATTATGATGAGAATCATTTCGGAGGAAGGTAAAAGTCAAGGAATTGTGGTATACGCCTCTGTAGAAAAGAGAATGGCATGCGGTGTTGGCGCTTGCTTAGGCTGTACATGTAAGACGACAAAAGGTAATAAGAGAACCTGTAAAGATGGTCCAGTGTTTTTAGGGGAGGAAATCTTATATGAGTAGATTAGAGACAACGTTTATGGATACCCTGCTGAAAAACCCCGTAGTCGTAGCATCTGGAACCTATGGATACGGAGAAGAGTACGTAGATTATTACAATCCAGCACTTTTAGGTGGCGTTTGTAGTAAAGGAATTACCCGCTATCCAAAGCTTGGAAATGATGGCATACGGTTGTGGGAGACCCCAAGTGGTCTATTAAACAGCATCGGATTAGAAAACCCAGGTATTGAGACTTTTATAGAGAAGCATTTAAAAAAGATGAACTTACTAAATACGGCGGTAATCGTTAATGTAGGCGGTAATACTATAGATGAATACTTAGAGTCTGTGGAGCTTTTAAATGATTGCAATATTGATTTTATTGAGTTAAACATCTCTTGCCCTAATGTAAAGGTAGGGGGGATGGCGTTCGGCATAAAGGCAAAATCTGCGGCAAAGGTTGTATCTAAGGTTACAAATATAAGCAAGCATAAGATTATGGTTAAATTATCACCAAATGCAGAAAATATCGTAGAAATGGCAAAAGCTTGTGAAGATAACGGAGCAGATGGACTCTCCTTAGTAAACACCTTTCAAGGAATGGCAATTGATATACACAAGAAAAAAGCAGCCTTTGATAATCTATACGCGGGATTATCTGGACCAGCTATAAAGCCTATTGCCCTTCGAATGGTCCATCAAGTATACAAAAATGTCAATATCCCTATCATGGGCTTAGGAGGAATAAGCACCTGGCAAGATGCACTAGAGTTTATTATGGCAGGAGCTACAGCCATCCAAATAGGAACAGCCAACTTTATCAATCCCATGACGCCTATAGAGATTATAAGAGGATTAGAGGAGTATTGTGTGAAGAATGATGTGGAGAGTGTTGGGGAGTTAGTGGGAATTGTTTAAGCTCAGGTGGTAAGGCGGACAGCAAATATACGACTTACGTCGCAATAAACAATGTATTGAGGCACTTGAACAAATCGCATATTTATACTCTTCTATGTCTATTGAAGCTTTTGTGCTTCGAACAACTGTTTAACCATCGTTCCACTATTGTTCTTATACTTACAGCGTAGAACTTAGAATTACAAAGGAGGAAAAATAATGAGTCAAAAAATCATTAATATATTAAAAGAAACAGGTGCGTTTTTGGAAGGGCATTTTTTATTGTCTTCCGGTAAACACAGTGGAGGATATGTACAGTGTGCCAAGGTACTTCGGTTTCCGGATAAGGCAGAAAAGGTACTAAAACCCGTAGTAGAACAATTAAAAAATGTAAAGATCGACAAAGTCATTGGACCTGCAATGGGTGGCGTGGTTGTATCTTATGAAGTAGGGCGGCAATTAGGTAAAGAAAGTTTATTTACAGAGAGAAAAGATGGCGTAATGGAACTTAGAAGAGGGTTTGAGATTGTTCCTGGAGACAAGGTGATTATTGCGGAAGACGTAGTAACTACCGGAAAATCAACCATTGAAACAAAAGAAGCCCTAGAAAAGCTAGGGGCAGAAGTAATAGGCGTTGCCTGCATTGTAAAGCGAGTGAAAGAAGACATAGGCATGCCAATTTACTGTGCTGTGGATTTAAATATTGAGGTTTATGATTCAGAGGATTGTCCAATCTGTTCAACGGGACAAGAATTAGTAAAGCCAGGCAGTAGAGATATGAAAAAATAATAGGAGGGTTCTATGAAAGCGTATTTGCAATTAGAAAATGACATTACTTTTGAAGGTAGAGCATTTGGTAGAGTAGGAGATATTGTGGGAGAGGTTGTATTCAATACTAGCATGGCAGGATACCAAGAGCTTATAACAGATCCATCCTACTATGGACAAATCCTTACTATGACCTATCCTCTAATAGGAAACTACGGCATTAATTTAGAAGACGATGAATCAGATGGTCCGAAAATTAAAGGGCTAATTGTACGAGAAAAATGCGATTTTCCTAATAATTTCAGATGTGAGCTGGATTTAGAAGGCTATTTAAAATACAACAATATTATGGGTTTAGAGGGTATTGACACCCGTGCGCTTACGAAAATCATACGAAGAAATGGAACTCTTAGAGGACTTATTAGCCTTTGTAGATTACCTCATACAAAATTAATGGACATGCTAGATGGCTATAATAATTCAAAAGCTGTAGACATGGTTAGCACAAAAGAAACGTATACTATTGAAGGATCAGGAAAAAATCTCGCAGTTATTGATTTTGGTATCAAGAACACAATCCTCCAGACACTAAAAGATAAAGGCTTAAAGATTACTGTGTTTCCAAGTAATACTTCTGTAAGTAAAATATTAAGTTCAAATCCTCAAGGCTTATTCTTATCTAATGGGCCTGGAAACCCTAAAGATTATCCCGAAATTATTGAGAATGTAAAAGCACTCCTTGAAAAGCTACCAACTATGGGCAATGGTTTAGGTCATCAGTTTATTGCTTTGGCATTAGGTGGTGATACAGAAAAGCTAGCCTTTGGCCATCGAGGATCCAATCATCCAGTAAAAGATGTTTACAAAGACAGATCTTATATAACGTCTCAAAATCATGGCTATGTAGTCAGCAAAGTTCCAAAAGATATGGAAATTACACATATCAGTCTTAATGATCAAACTATTGAGGGATTAAGACACGAGACAAAGCCTATACTATCCGTACAATTTCAACCAGAAGCATATCCTGGAACAGAAGATACGATTGATATTTTTGACGAATTCATAGAACTATTGTAGGAGGAAATTATGCCAAAAAGAGATAATATAAAAAAGGTATTAGTAATTGGATCCGGTCCCATTGTAATTGGCCAAGCAGCAGAATTTGACTATTCTGGAGCGCAAGCTTGCCAATCTTTGATGGAAGAAGGCGTAGAAGTAGTTCTTGTTAACAGCAATCCGGCTACGATTATGACCGATAAAGGAATGGCCCACAAGGTTTATATTGAACCAATTAATGTAAAGACTATAGAAAAGATCATTGAAATAGAGAGACCAGATAGCATAATAGCTGGAATGGGTGGACAAACAGGGTTAAATATTACATTAGAGCTTCACGATAAAGGAATCCTAGACAAATACGGAGTAATGGTTATAGGTACATCTATTGAGTCCATAAAAAAGGGAGAAGATCGAGAGTTATTTAGAAAACTTATGGAGGAAATTCATCAGCCTATTATTGAAAGCACAACGGTATCTAATTTAGATGACGCATTACAATATGCAGAACAAATTGGCTATCCCGTAGTGGTTCGACCTGCCTATACTCTAGGTGGATCTGGTGGGGGAATTGCTGAAGATGTAAATGAGCTTAAAGAAATTGCTTCAAAGGGATTGCACCTAAGTAGAGTGGGGCAAGTGCTTATTGAAAAAAGCATAAAAGGCTGGAAAGAAGTAGAATACGAGGTCATACGAGATGGCAAGGGAAACTGTATTGTGGTGTGTAATATGGAAAATGTTGACCCTGTAGGAATTCACACAGGTGACAGCATCGTAGTGGCTCCAACCCAAACTTTAAGCAGTAAGGAATGCCAGATGCTTCGTAAGGCATCTTTAGATATTATTAGCGCTATTGGCATAGAGGGGGGATGTAATGTACAGTTTGCCCTTCACCCAAAAAGCTTTGAGTATGCAGTTATTGAAATTAATCCAAGAGTAAGCCGCTCATCTGCTCTAGCTTCAAAGGCAACAGGGTATCCTATTGCAAAGGTAGCATCAAAAATAGCACTAGGATTCCCATTAGATGAAATTAAAAATGCCGTGACCAAAAAGACTTTTGCATGCTTTGAACCAAGTATAGATTATGTAGTAGTAAAAATTCCAAAATGGCCTTTTGATAAATTTTACGGAGCCGATCGAAAATTAGGCACCAAGATGATGGCTACTGGTGAGGTAATGGCCATAGGCAGCAGTTTTGAAAGTGCACTTTTAAAAGGGATTCGATCCTTAGAATTAAAACAGTACTCATTAGATCATAAAGGTGTGAAAAAATACTCTCTGCAAGAGCTTAGAGAGAAAGTTATGTACCCTAATGATGAGAGATTGTTTTATTTAGCAGAAATGCTCCGAAGAGGATACCGAGTCGTAAAATTATCGGAAGAGACGGGTATGGATGAATTTTTTATCAATAAAATTAAGTTTATCGTCGACGAAGAAGAGCAATTAAAGAATACCAAGTCTCAAGATTTGACGGAAGAAAAATTGACTGATTTAAAAATCAAAGGATTCTCTGATAAGGGTATTGCTGACCTGATGGGAATTTCTCCTAATGAAGTATATGAAATGAGAGATATGTGGGGAATTCGCACCTCGTACAAGATGGTAGACACTTGTGCTGGTGAATTTGATGCGATCTCTCCATACTATTATTCTACCTATGACAAAGAAGATGAAGTAGAAGTATCTGAAAATAAAAAGATAATTGTCATAGGCTCTGGTCCAATACGAATTGGTCAAGGCATTGAATTTGACTACTGTTCTGTTCACTGTGTACAAGCTCTATCTAAATTAGGAGTAGAGACCATTATTATAAATAATAATCCAGAAACCGTAAGTACAGATTTTAATATTTCAGATAAATTATATTTTGAGCCTCTTACAGAAGAAGACACTTACAATATCATACAAAAGGAAAATCCTGATGGTGTAATCCTTCAATTTGGAGGGCAAACAGCTATAAAATTAGCTGAATTCTTTGAAAGCAAGGGCATCCCTGTGCTGGGCACATTACCTAAGGATATCGATGCAGCAGAAGACCGTGAAAAATTTGAAGAAATCCTAGAAAAACTAAATATCAAGCGACCAGAAGGCAAAGGAATCTGGACTTTAGAAGAAGGACTTGCTATGGCAAGACAGCTGGGCTATCCAATATTAGTTCGTCCTTCCTATGTGTTAGGTGGACAGGGAATGGAAATATGTTATGATGACTCTGAATTAGAGTTTTATTTAGGCGATGCATTTTCTAAAGACAAGAAAAATCCTGTATTAGTAGACAAATACTTAAATGGAATGGAAATAGAAGTAGACGCCATATGCGATGGAGAAGATGTGCTTATTCCAGGAATTATGGAACATCTTGAAAGAGCGGGGATTCACTCAGGAGACAGCATTAGCTTGTATCCTCCACAAAATGTATCACAAAAAACAAAAGATAAGATATTAGAGTATACAAAAGAGCTAGCCCTTTCATTAAATGTAATGGGTATGATAAATATCCAATTTATTGAGTATAATAGGGAGCTTTATATTATCGAAGTAAACCCTAGATCTAGTAGGACAGTGCCTTATATTACCAAGGTGACAGGAGTGCCTATAATTGATCTCGCTACAAGAGTTATGTTAGGAGAAAAATTAAAGGATTTAAACTACGGAGTAGGAATCTACCCAGAATCGAAGCTCATTTGCGCAAAAGTACCTGTATTCTCGACGGAAAAACTGCCAAAAGTAGAAGCCAGCTTAGGTCCTGAAATGCGCTCTACAGGTGAGGTACTTGGTGTTAGTGACGATCTATTAGGGGCTCTTTATAAAGGTTTGACAGCAGCAGGCATGGATATGTCTCATAGAAAGAGAAGAGTACTAGTGACTTTACGAGAGAAAGATAAGGAAGAATTTAAACCTTTGGCCCTAAAGATGAAAGAGATGAATTATGAGTTCTTTGCTACAGAAAACACAGCAAATTATTTAGAAAGCATAGGAATCAAAGTAGACGTGGTGAAGAAAATTCATGAAGGTAGCCCTAATATCCTAGATATTATTCGAACAGGTAATATTGATATGGTCTTTAATACGCCAACAAAAGGAAATGACTCTAAAAGAGATGGTTTTGCCATAAGAAGAACGGCAATAGAGTCTTCTGTAGAGCTCATGACCAGCTTAGACAAAGCAAAGGCCATTGTGGAGATTCTATATGCTAATATAAATGAAGAAGATTTAGAAATTTATGAAATATCGGAATATGGGAAATAATATGAGGTAAATAGGAATGCTAAAACCATCGAGGGTGTGCTGCTACTCGATGGTTTTTTATTAGTGGAAAGTGGAATGCGAAAATCCGAAAACTACAACTCGCCGAAGGAGAAAAAATAATTCTCAATTTAAATTGTGCAAATAGTTCACCCAAGTCACTCTCTCAAGGTCTTCTTCGAAGCGATATGGTAAGTCACAGCACTGGCTATGAAGAAAATAAGTACTTTCGCGTAGGAGGGTATTGGAGAAAATACAAGACAACAGCTTATGCTGAGCCATAAAAGCGTTAAGGCGTAAACTTTTACTTTTAGGGTGATACCACCTTTATTTCGGTAGTCATCAATATACTTGCCAAATATCTTGTGATGAAGTAAATAATTATAAGCTCTATTTGAACCTCTATAATAACAAGCAGCGCTAAGAAGTAAAAAAGGCGTTGTAGGCAACAAAGGTAAAACCATTCCTACAATTCCTAAACCTAGTGAAAGAGTGCCAATACCTAGCAAAAGATAACGAAGCACACCATTCATAAAAAACCTCCTCAAAATATATAGTCGATAGTGTAAATCGAGTAGACCATATTAATTAAAAATAGAAATACTATCTTAATTATTCTACAAAAAAGTCAAATTCAAACATTTTATGAGAAATTGAATGTGAAAGTGAAAAATAGAAAACAATAAAACTGTTTGCCGAAGTCGTTATTGTGGTATATTAATTATATAAAACATATAGGAATTCTTAATAATAAGAGAGGATGAAACGATTGAATTTAGAAATTATTCATACGAAAAAAGCACCCGAAGCTATTGGCCCATATTCACAAGCAATAATAGTAGGAAACTTAGTATTTACTTCTGGTCAAGTTCCCCTAAATCCTAAAACTGGAGAAATAGTATGTACAGATGTAGAAGGGCAAACAAAGCAAGCCTTAGAGAATATAAAAAATGTGCTAGAGGCAGGGGGCAGTGATTTAGACCACGTGGTAAAAACGACTGTTTATATCCAAAATATGGATGACTTTAATAAGGTCAATGAAATATATGCTTCCTACTTTACTAGTGTATATCCTGCAAGATCTTGCGTAGAGGTATCAAAATTACCAAAAGGTGTGCTAGTAGAAATAGAAGCCATAGGAATAGTGAAATAATATTTGAAAAACTATTGACATTTTTGTCTAAAATGAATAAAATTAATATAACATATAAAACATATCGAATTAGTATGAAATGATGGAGGGGTATTATGAGTAAAATAGCTAAGAGTTTAACGGATTTAATTGGAAACACACCATTATTAGAATTATCAAATTACAACAAAAACAATGATTTAAGCGCTACTGTAATAGCAAAGCTAGAATATTTTAATCCATTAGGTAGCATTAAAGACCGTATTGGTTATGCAATGGTCAAAGAGGCAGAAGAAAGAGGCATCCTAAAAGAAGGTGCTACTATTATCGAGTCTACTAGTGGAAATACAGGTATTGCTCTTTCCTTTGTGGCTGCAGCTAGGGGATACAGAATGATTATTACTATGCCTGATACAATGAGTATGGAACGAAGAAATCTTTTAAAGGCATTAGGTGCAGAACTTGTATTAACACCAGGTGCGGATGGTATGAAAGGGGCTATTGCCAAAGCAAAAGAATTACAAGCTGAAATTCCAAATAGCTTTATACCACAACAATTTAATAATCCTGCAAACCCAGAAATCCACAAAAAGACGACTGCAGAAGAGATATGGAGAGATACAGAAGGTACAGTAGATATTATTATTGCAGGTGTAGGAACAGGCGGAACGATTACAGGTGTGGGAGAAGTACTAAAGAATAAAAAACCAAGTGTTCAAATCATCGCAGTAGAGCCAATGGATTCACCAGTTCTTTCTGGTGGAAAACCCGGTGGACACAAAATCCAAGGAATCGGAGCAGGATTTGTTCCAGAAGTATACAATAGTGAATTTATAGATGAAATATACCAAGTAACAAATGATGAAGCATTTGAAGCATCAAGGGCAGCATCAAAGAGTGAAGGTTTATTAGTAGGTATCTCATCAGGAGCAGCGCTACACGCAGCAACAGAAGTGGCAAAGAGACCTGAAAATAAAGGTAAGACAATTGTAGCAATCTTACCAGATACAGGAGAAAGATATCTTTCGACAGCATTGTATCAAGAATAATCTATACATTAAAAAAGTCTTTAGAATCATTGATTCCAAAGACTTTTTTTAATGTAGGAAATAATACTTGCTATGAGTTTGATGCTTCGTTGAAATTTTTCTATTCCTTGGTGGTTGGATGGTTGGTTTATTGGACGGAAAAAATAAACTCGTCTTTAGGCGGGAAAGTGCAAAAACCTTCGTAGCAAGCTACAAATCAAAGATTTTATTTAAATACAAGGTAGGTATATATATGTATATTTGACGTGAACTATTCTCATATATTAGGAAAGTCCTACTTTTGGACTTAAATATTATTTAAGCCCTCTTTATACGTGATGGAATCTTTGACCTGTAAGACTTGACCCTAGCACTGATGGTTGAAGACTGGCTGATATGGCTAAAGTGTCAAAGGGACTTTCTTGTATGTAGGGAGAGACGCCTCATCGCTTCGCATAAAGGTCACCTATGGTGATCAAATTTCCGTCCAACGACCTAGTATCCTAGGTTCTCTCCAACTAAAATAATCTTCACCCTTCCTACTTCCGTACTTCTTCTCGTGATAGTAACAGTAGAACAAATACTGTCGTCACCAAAGCAGTTACCGCATACTCCCATTTTAGCGCAAGGGGGTGTCTTTGCTTAGTCTTAGGGTATTTTTAGGGGAGGCAATATTTTGTGTTCTCCAGATTGCTTCATCGATATCTTTACATATTTTATTCATACCTACAATGAGGATTACGTTTTTAGGTCCAAAAGCCAGAGCCGCCACTCGATTACCTACACCATCAATATTGACGAGTTCTCCTTTTATGGTAACGGCGTTAGAGCTCATAAGGTAGTAATCGCTAAAGATGGATTTCATAGCAGACTCTCTTAGCTCTTCAGGGGTATTGCCATCTTTTCGGTTTATATAAGTATAATTACCACTTTTTATAGCATCTAATAAGCCAATTTCAATAATAGATTCAGAACCACCATGAGATACTACAGAGCCTTGGGGTATTAGTTCTAAGGTCTTTTGCAGCGCAGATTCCTTATCTGGACAGTAAAAAGACTCGAATCGTCTCTTCTCAAATTGGGACATTAATGTGTTTGCCATATTTTCATAATGTTTGTTTACTGGTTTCACAGAATCACTCCTTGATATATTTTTTTAGGAAAACAAATAAATGTAGTACAAAAGTATACTTTTGTATACCTCAAGTTTTCATATTGTAGATGTTTGATTTTTAGCTGAAAGCAAAGGGATTGGTTGGAAGGAAAAACCTATAAGCGCAACAAAACTTGTCTTTAAGTGAGATGAGGACCTCTAGTTAATTTATTTGGGAACTATAATGTCGATATAATTCTCCATGAGTTTAAAATGAGCTTTATTTGTAATGGAAACTTCACCATCAAGATTAATGGGGAAGGGACAATCACTAGTTATGAGGATTTCTTTTCCTTTTATAAGTTGAACTTCTTTAATATCTCTATGCTTACCCTTCATATACTTAGGTAGTACGCGGAACATCTTTTCTTTAGACATATGCTTTACATGGCATATGTCAAAGTATCCATCGTCTAATTTGGCATCAGGGGTAGGCAGTACTCCTCCACCATAAAATTTTCCGTTTGCTATAGCAGTTAAAAGAGTTTTTGCATGGAAAGCTTGTCCATCAATTTGGATATTTAAATCCCAACCTTTGTAAGAAAATATGGTAAGTAGTGCGGAGACAAGATACGCAAGGCTTCCTGAAAAGTACTTTTTCGTCTTTTGTGTTCTAATTGCTACTTGTGTATCTAACCCAATACTGGCCATATTAATAAAGTATCGATCATTGCACATACCTAAATCAATTGTCTTGACTTTACCATGTATTGTATCTAAAATGCACTGTTCAGGTTCTTTAGGATCACCTATACTTCGGACAAAGTCATTTCCAGATCCTGCTGGAACCACACCAAGAACAGCTTTAGAGCCTGTAATTCCATTGACTACCTCATTAACGGTCCCATCACCGCCAACTGCAATGATTCTTTTATAATTATTTTCAATGCCCCACCGTGCAGTATCTTCAGCACCCCCTATACGTGGGGTCAGTTTTATCATATATTCTACATTTTCTTTCTCACAGATCCTTTTTATAATGGGCATAAGTTCAATAGATTTTCCTTTTCCTGCTACAGGATTGAGTACAAAGAATAATTTCATTAGATTCTCCTATTATTGCATAAATTTCTTTACTTTTATCATACCGTAAATGACCTTTTGGCGCTATGTTTATTATTTAACTGAAAGGCAAATGATAGATAATAGTATAAATAATATTTTCATAAATGGTCATCCTAAGCTTATCTTATAGAAATGCTCCTTATTATATAAGTGAAAATATATTCCTGTATAAAATAAAAATAATGTAAAGTTTTTTCATTAAAGTCTTCTATAAGACTTTTTATTTTGATAGAATAGCTAACGTGACATTCACATAAAAGAGGAGGATTGTTTTATGTCAAAACAACAAATAGGTGTAGTAGGTATGGCCGTTATGGGGCGAAATATTGCCTTGAATATTGAAAGTCGCGGATATACGGTTGCTTTATATAATCGGACTGAGTCAAAGACATCAGAAGTTGTAGCGCAAAACCCAGGTAAGCAGCTAAAAGCAACTTATAGCATCGAAGAATTTGTAGAAAGTCTAGAATCCCCACGTAAAATTCTACTAATGGTTCAAGCAGGAGCTGGTACAGATTCTACCATTGGAAATTTACTGCCACATTTAGATAAAGGAGATATCCTTATCGACGGTGGAAACACATTCTTTAAAGATACCATGAGAAGAAGTGAATATTTAGCTGAAAAGGGAATCAATTTTATAGGTACTGGTGTTTCTGGTGGAGAAGAAGGTGCTTTATTAGGGCCTGCTATAATGCCTGGTGGCCAGAAAGAGGCTTATGAATTAGTAGCTCCTATTCTAGAAAAAATCGCTGCGAAAGCAGAGGATGGTAAACCTTGTGTTACTTACACTGGCCCAGATGGAGCGGGTCATTTTGTAAAGATGGTTCATAATGGGATTGAGTATGGAGATATGCAATTGATTGCTGAAGCTTATGACATTTTACATCGTGGACTTGACTTATCTCCTAAGAAAATTGGTCAAATATTTGAAAAATGGAATAAAGGAGAATTGGATAGCTTTTTGATGGAAATCTCAGAACAAATTCTTCAAACAGGAGATCCTGATACAGGCAGACCAATGGTCCATGTCATTATGGACAAGGCTGGCAACAAAGGAACAGGAAAATGGACATCACAAAGTGCCTTAGATTTAGGAGAACCCTTATCACTAATCACCGAATCTGTTTTTGCTCGTTTTATCTCTTCTCAAAAAGAACAAAGATTAAAGGCAAGTAAAATCATTCCATCTGTAAAATCTCAAATAAGCTTTGATGAAAAGAGCAAGGGTGAATTTATCGATACACTTGGAAAAGCACTGTATTTTAGCAAAATCATGAGCTATGCTCAAGGCTTTGCCCAAATGAGCGCAGCAAGTGAAGAATATAATTGGAAATTACCTTATGGTGAGATCGCAAGCATATTTAGAGCCGGTTGTATTATCCGCGCTAAATTCTTACAAAAGATTACAGAGGCCTATAGGAAAAACCCAGATTTACAAAATCTAATGTTAGATGACTATTTCTTAAGTATCGTATCTGAAAATCATGAAGCTGTACGTAAAGTAGTTTCAACAGCAATTGCTATGGGCATTCCTGTACCCACATTTGCTAGTGCAATAACTTATTACGATTCTTATCGCTCAGAAGTTTTGCCAGCGAACTTAATTCAAGCTCAAAGAGATTTTTTTGGTGCTCATACTTATAACCGAGTAGACAAACCAGGAACATTCCACTTTCACTGGAATGAAGGTAAGGAAGAGTTGTTAGATTAGTAAAGGCAGATATAATGCAAGTATAGTGAGATAAATAAGATATAGTACAGGGGGCCCCAATAATGAGTAATTATAAAATCGCAATCGTCAATTCTAGTAGCTTTGGCAAATGGTTTCCAAAACATATAGAACGTTTAGATTCCATTGGGCGAGTTGAAAGCTTTACCTTTGATAATGATATTGATGGAGTTACACTAGCTAAGGAATTAGAAGGATTCAATATTATTATTTCAAGTGTTACGCCTTTCTTTACAAAAGAATTTTTTGAACACAAGGATGAGTTACTCTTAATCTCTAGACATGGAATCGGTTATAACAATATTGATTTAGATGCAGCCAAGGAAAAGAAAACGATAGTAACCATTGTGCCACCTTTAGTAGAACGAGATGCCGTAGCAGAGAACGCTGTTGCAAACTTAATGGCCATTTTGCGCCGAACTATAGATTCATCAAAAGCAGCTACAGACAACCGTTGGGTAGAGCGTGCAACTTTTATGGGACACAATTTAACAGGCAAAACCGTAGGTGTCATTGGTTGTGGCAATATTGGCAGTCGAGTAGCTGAAATATTAAAACATGGTTTTAATACCCGGCTATTGGTGACAGACCCCAATGTAGATACACAATGGGCTGAAAAACATGGTGCTGAAATTGTTGGATTAGATGAACTCCTTACCCAAGCTGATATGATTTCATTGAATGCCTCATTAAATGATACAAGTTATCAAATATTAGATAAAGAAGCTTTCTCAAAAATGAAACGGGGGGTCTATATTACAAATACAGCTCGTGGAGCATTGATAAAAGAAGAAGATTTACTTGAGGCTATTGACAAAGGTATTGTTTGTGCAGCTGCTACAGATGTGATGGTCAAAGAGCCAGCTTCTAATACACACCCCTATTACAGCAATGATCGAATACTTGTGACCCCACATACATCAGCTTACACCTTTGAATGTTTAGAAGGCATGGGAGAAAAATGTGTCACAGATGTAGAGCAAATCATCAAAGGGGAAACTCCAGATAGCATAGTTAGCAGGTAGGGTTGAGAGATGAAAAAATTGCATATTATAAATTAAATCATTTGAGATGAGGATAAGAGAGTGTTAAAAGTTAAAAATAATTTATTGTAACGATATCATTACAAATTTTATTCATTAAGATTATACTCCTTGGTAATAAGTAAACAAAAATAGCTTCAAAACCGATACGTGTTTTGAAGCTATTTTTGCATAATTAAGTACTTTTGAATAATACTAATTATGTTTAGTTATCGATTTGAGTTGTATTGATTACTTTTCGAATAGTAGTAAAGTATTCTTCATTGTCGTCAATTTTAATAGCGTACATCATAAAAAGTGCATCTACTAGTGTGATTTGTGAAACTAATGAGGAAACTGCCTCTGGTCGGTAGGTTGTTTCATCCGAAACAGATACTAGAACGATATCGCTTAGTTTGGTTAATGGAGACGTCATATTACTTGTGATAGCAATGATAGGCACTCCGTTTTTTTTGGCGATTTTAGCGATTTCAAGAGAATCTTTATTTCTACCAGTATGTGAAATAATTAAGGCACAGTCTTGACTTGTTAGACCCGCAACATGCATCAATTGAAAATGAAAATCTTGAAGAAAGCTACACTTAAGAGACGTTCGCATAAAACGGTGGAATGCATCTAAAGCCACAACTTGTGATGCACCTAATGCAAAAATAGCACATGTTCTTGCATTAGCTAAAATTTCGATTGCCTTTACGAGGTTTTCTTCTTGAAGCATCGATTGTGTTTCTTCTAAAGAGAGCTTTCCCATATAAAAAGAATTTGAAGCAATATCACAATAAGAATGTTCCTTGTTAATGAATGGAAAGAATTTTATTGTTGCATTTTGGTTGTTTTCATAAATCTTGAGTTTCATATCTTGAAAAGAGCCATAACCTAACTTTTTAGTAAGACGAGAAATTGTTGCAATAGAGACATTAGTTGCTTCAGAAATATCTTGAATGGTCATTCTAGCAGCTGTTTCTATATTTTCAAGAATGTAATCGACGACTTTTTTTTGAGACTTGGTTAAACTTGTATAATCTTTTCCGACAATGCTCTGAAAAGACATAATATCACCGCCGTTTTAAAGTATTAGTAAAGAAAAAATTTACAAAAATCAGGAAGGAATAATTTGTTTTATTATATTTTAACCTACAATTTTTTATAAAGCAAGCAGATAAGATATTGTGAGAGGAGCGTCAACACAGCAATAAAAATATTTTTCAATATCGTATTGACAAAATGCAAAAAGTTTTTAAAATTGTAATCGTAAACAAAAAAGAATTAGGGTTAATAAGGAGGATAAAAAATGGAAGTAAGTGTATTTCAGGCATTAGTAATTGCTGTATGGATAGCTCTTGTCATGAGTCGAAGTTTATTAGGTGGAGCGACGTTAACTATGCGTTTTTCTCCATTAATGACAGGTTTGATTGTAGGAATCGTCTTTGGACAAGTATCGCAAGCTATGATTATTACGGCTGCCATTCAATTAATTTATATGGGTGTTTTTTCGCCAGGTGGTCAAATGCCATCTGAACCTGCAATTGCAGCAGCTATTGCAGTACCTGTAGCTTTATTAAGTAATTTAGAGCCAGAAGCAGCTATTGGAGTAGCTGTACCAGTTGGTCTTTTAGGATCTTATTTATATCAATTTAGATTTTTTGTAAATACTTTTATCATGCAAAAGTTTACGGATAAATATGCAGAAGAAGGAAACGAAAAAATGTTGACGACGTCTATCATCGTTTATCCAATTATAGCATCATTTATCATTTATATACCATTTATGTTTATAGCCTTATATTATGGAGCACCTGTAATTGCAAGCATTGTAGAATCCAATTCAGGTAGTGTGTTATTCCATATTCTGTCTGTTATAGGTGGTGGATTAGCGGCTATTGGTATTGCTGTCACAGTATACGTTATTGGGAAGAAAAGCTATATTGCCTTTTTCTTATTAGCATATTTCTTAGCAGTAGTATTTAGAGATTTAGGCATCACAATGGTAACCTACGCAATTTTTGGAGCCATCATTGCATTCATCTATGTATTGTCTAAGGGTGAGGGTTCATCTACTCCTCAAGTTGCTCAAGGTGGATCAGCGGTCATTCTTGATGACGATGACGATGACTATTAAAAGGGAGGATTAGGATATGAGTAATCAAATTCAAAAAGATGTAAGTCTTAAACCAGAAGAAATAACCAAAAGAGATGTAGGCATAGCCTGGTTAAGATTTCACTTTGCAAATGAAATACCACATGCTTTTGACAGATATATTTCACCAGCATTAATGTGGGCATTAATGCCAATACTAAAAAAACTTTACAAAGATAAAAATGATTTAATTGCAGCATATCAACGACATCTACTGTTCTTTAATACCCAATTATCGTGGGGTGGTGGAACGATAACAGGTATTATGGCATCTCTTGAACAAGCACGTGCTAACGAAATGTACAATGGTGACCCAATTAGCATCAATGACGATTTTACAAAAAATATCTTACTAAGCGCTGGTTCAAGAACTGGGTTAAAGGTTCGCGTATTAAAAGAGGATGGAGCAGTAAGGTATTGGAATGACCGACAATACGATAATTATAAAGTGGTTTTATTGACAAAAACCGTTGAGGCTATGGCGGGAATTATTAAGGGTGGCGTACCCATTAAACAATTAAACCTTGGTGGTATTCCTCAAAAACCAGGTCTCACATCTGTAATTCCTGAAGTATCAATCACGAAAGAAGAATTAGATATATTAGTAGACCTAAACGAAAAGTATGGAGTAGATATTTACTTCCAAGCCATTCCATCTTCTAAGAAGGTGTCGTTAAAAGAAGCTATTAAATTATTTGATTAATACAGAAAGAGTGATAATATGGTAGGTTTATTGTTAATAAGCCATGGTCAAATGGCTGTGGGCATGATTGATAGTTTAAATTTAATAGCTGGATCAGCTGAAGGCATTGATACAGTTTCTCTTATAGCAGGACAAGATTTTGAAATGTTTAAAAGTGAAATTTCAGAAAAAATCAAAGCCTTAGATAGTGGTGATGGAGCATTAATCCTTGTAGATTTATTTGGAGCTTCCCCTTATAATGCGTCCATGTTCTTGTACAAAGAGCTGAAGGAGTCTGGTGTTCATATTCGAATTGTAACAGGAATGAGTTTATCTATGCTCTTGGAGATAAACGCTATGAGAGGGTCTATGTCGTTAGAACAATTAGCTCAACATGCTGTAAATAGCGGTAGAGATGGAATACAAGAGCCTATTTCTCAAATGTTAAATAGTACAGAGACAGACGATGAAGAAGGTAATTACTAATGAAAAAGGTGCTCGTCACCCCAAGATCTTTTGCTAAATACAATCGTCAAGAGATTTTAGCTCTATTCCAAAGCAATAGTATAGAACCTATTTTTAATGCTTATAACGCCATTATGAATGAAGAACAACTTATAGAAGCACTAAAAGATGTGGATGGGCTAATAGATCGGAGTAGATCCTATTACGGAAAAGGTTATAAACAGTGCGCCCAATTTAAAAGCTATTGCAAAATATGGTGTTGGTATTGATAATATTGATATGAATACAGCAGAGGTTAAAAAGATTTCTGTCTCGAGAACAGTAGGTGCAAACTCTTCAGCAGTGGCTGATTATAGCTTTGCCTTATTAATGGCTGTTGCAAGGAGAGTAGTGGAGATTCATAATGGCTGTAAAAATGGCGATTGGGGTAAAAAAATTGCCTTAGATGTTTTTGGTAAAAAGATTGGTATCCTCGGTTTAGGAGCTATAGGACGAGGCATGGTACAGCGTGTAAAAGGTTTTAATATGGACATCTACGCATATGATGTTTTTAAAGATGAAGGATATATTCAAGAAAATAGTATTAAATTTGTGGATGTAGAAACCATTATGCGAGAATGTGATTTCATTAGTATACACATGCCATTAACAGAAGAGACTCATCATATGATCAATGGGGACTTATTGAGTAAAGCTAAATCGAATTTGGTTTTAATCAACACAGCTAGAGGTGGCATAGTTGATGAAGAAGTACTATACCAAGCAATTGTAGACAAGAAGATCTATGGTGCTGGAATTGATGCTTTTGAAGAAGAACCACCACAAAACTCTAAACTATTGTCTTTAGAAAATGTGATAGTAGGTTCTCATACAGCAGCATCTTCCTTTGAGGCTACAAATTTGATGAGTCTAATGGCTACAGGAAATATTATTAAGGACTTAGGGAGAGTGTAATGAATAAAGCTGAGTTGATGGGAAAATTAAAAGAAGAAAAACTTATAGCCGTAATTCGTGGCAACAATGAAGAAGAAGTTATAAAGACAGTGGAAGCAGTATATAAAGGAGGAATTAAATTTATTGAGCTGACATTTACGGTTCCAAATGCTGTCAAAGTAATAGAAAGTTTAGTAGAGCGATTTAAAGGCGAGGATATTATTATAGGTGCTGGAACTTGCATGGATCTTGTTAGTGCACGCCTTGCAATATTAGCAGGAGCACAATTTGTTGTAAGCCCACATTTAGATGAAGAAATCATTATGCTTTGCAATTCATACTGCATTCCAGTTTTTCCAGGTGCTACTACGGTTAAAGATATGGTCACCTGCTTGAGCTTAGGCGCAGGCGTGATCAAATTATTTCCAGGGGATATTTTTGGACCGAAAGCCATTAAGGCATTTAAAGGTCCTTTACCACAAGCAGAATTTATGCCTACTGGCGGAGTTAGCTTAGACAATGTAAAAGAATGGCTTGATCATGGTGCATATGCAGTAGGCGTTGGAAGTGTCTTAACGAAAGGAGCGAAGGCTGGCAACTTTAAAGAAGTTGAAGAAGATGCTCGGAAATTTGTTGAAGCAGTAAAATAAACTAAATATTACTTTATAAGCAGCTACTCGTAAGCTATTTATAAAATAACGATGACCACGAGAAATATCCCATACTTTTTCTCGTGGCATTTTATCTAATAAAAAAGTAAAAGTAATCTACTTAGATAGTATTGGAAGCAAAGGAGATGTACACATCTTTACGAATAATACTTTGAATCTCAATCTGGCTGAAGTTTATGAACATCAAAAGGATAAGTCCCTTTCTGAATTTGGAGACGTTATTATTACTTCAGGGGAGTATAAGGAGAATAGGGTAGTCGTTCATACAAAAGAATTTGAAGAAGATATGGAGCGTATAGAAGGGAAACTAAATTATTTTGTAGATGTACTCGAACAAATTATTAGCAAATTAAAATAATTTATTAATAAAAGGCCGTTCCTGGCAATTATAGAGGTATAATAAAGATATTGTTATAATTGTAGATGATACAGGGGTGATAGAGATGAAAATAGCAGCGTTGACAGGAGCAGGTGTTTCTAAGGCTAGTGGAGTGCCTACATTTGTAGAGATGGGCGACTTAAGAGACAAGCTTAGCAGAAGTTATTATAATAGCCATCCGATAGAGTTTTATCAAATACTCAATGGCATGAGAACTGTAACAGAAGCCGCAAACCCAAATCCAGCCCATATTGCACTAGCTAAAAAACATATTCCCATTGTAACCATGAATATTGACGGTCTTCATCATAAAGCGGGAAGTACAGAAGAAGAAGTCATAGAGATACACGGTAGTCTTCGAAAGGTGTACTGTCCTAAATGTAGTAAATGGTATCCTTTTTCTGTAACAGAAGAGTCTATTAAATGCGGTAAATGTACAGATGTAATATTACAACCAGACATTGTACTTTATGGCGATAATATACCTAGGCTTCAAGATTCCATAAATTTGGTTTCAAACGTTGATTTGCTACTCGTCATAGGAACGTCCTTTTACACTTCAACTGCTACTTATGTAAGTGAAGCGGCTAAAAGTGCTGGGGTAAAGGTAGAGATAATCAATGAAAATGCAGAAGAACTCATTCCAAAATTTTTAAATCAGATAAGGTGAGCATTTATTGAATATAACAATCATTACAGTAGGTAAAATTAAAGAAAAGTTTTATACACAGGCAATAGAAGAGTATAGTAAGAGACTTAGCCGATATTGTACCTTGAAGATAATAGAGGTGCCAGACGAAAAGGCCCCTGAGAATTTAAGCCCAGCAGAGCAACAAGGAATCATAGACAAAGAAGGCAAGAAGATTATCGAAAAAATACCAGTATCCTCTACAGTAATCACTATGGAAATTGAAGGAAAGCAATTGACCTCTGTAGATTTTTCTAAAGAAGTGGAACAATTTGCTATTAATGGTCAAAGCCATCTTTGCTTTATCATAGGTGGATCTCTAGGTTTATCACAAGAAGTAAGGACAATGAGCCGACTTAAACTCTCTTTTTCTAAGATGACATTTCCTCATCAGCTCTTTAGAGTAATGTTATTAGAGCAAATTTACAGGGCCTTTCGCATTATGAGAAATGAACCGTATCATAAGTAACGGATAAAAATCTGATGAATCACACATTATTGGTACGATAGAATATTGAGATACAGGGCGAACCGTATCATAAGTAAGTGAGGTTCTTTATTCTATATAGTAATATTAAAGTGACATGTTTATGTATCAAAAGGAGAACTACCTAAATTAATTATAAAAATAATAAAATTTATCATTGATGTAAAGGGAATAATAGGGATTAGGAATTTACAATAAAAATGCTATAATGGATTAAGAACTTAGACTAATTCTATTTGTTCAAATTGATCTTTTACTGGTTTTTTTATATTGTTAATACAATTATTTATTGTACAAGTGAAATCAATTCTGGTGATTTCACTTGTTTTTATTTGGGAGTAAATAGGCTTGTGTTAATCACAATTTTATTTGGTGAAAATAATGAATGAAAATTAACATTGTGTTAGAATAAATAACTAACAGGAACGTTAGTTCAGTTAGCAGGAGAGGCGTATAAATGATTAAACCAATTTCAATTTCTGTTAAAGCAAAATCACATACAAATCAATATAAAATGCATAAATACTTTGCAAGAAGACCCTACAATGTTTTTCAGAATTTAATTAAGCACTATACTAAGGAAAACGATCTAGTGCTAGATGTCTTTTGTGGGGGTGGAGTAACTGTTTTCGAAAGTGTCGCAATGAATAGAAGATCTATTGGAGTTGATTTGAATCCTTTAGCAACTTTTATATCAAAAATGCAACTAAAAAAAGTTAATATATCTACTTTAAAAGTATTGGGAAATTCGTTTATTAATAATTTAGAACAAGAATTATCAAGATATTATGAGTATAATTATAATTGCATAGACTATAAGATTGAATGGATTGAATGGACTTATGAAGTAAGTTGTCCTCTTTGCTCTACGACTATTAGATTGGCTGAGCATAATAAAGTAGTATCTCCTAATGGAAAACCTAAAAACGGCTATTATTGTTGTCCGAATCAGTTATGTGGAGGTCATGATAGGAGAACAGGGGTAAAGAGAACAGATTGTAAATCTATAGGCAGTCACCCGTTAAGAGTGAAGATTAGTAATGGTGAAGAGACAGTGGTTATTGACTTATCCGATGAGGAAGCTAGCTTTATTAAATCACAAAGGTATACACATCTCATAGAAGAATCTATGGTAATACCTGATGATGAAATACCTCTAAACTGGGATAGAACTCATGAAGATAAATTAATTGAAAAAGGAGTCTATCGGTTTAGCGATCTATATACAGAAAGAAACTTTATTTTAAATGTTATTATATTCAACAGAATTTTAGCGTTGAAAGGCCAAATTGATAATGACATAGTTGACTGTATATATTTTGCGTTCAGTTCCTCATTAAGGTATACAAATAAAATGTCTCGTGTTACAGAAAATTGGGAGAACGGTAATCCTACTTCTATGGATAAGCATGCATATTGGTTGCCTAATGTTTATATTGAAGCAAATGTTATAGAAAAGTTTAAGGATCGCTTCAATGTTATATTGAAAGGATTAACATACACAAATGAAAAAATACCATTCGGTTCTAATTTAATATCCGTTAAAGAGTCAATTAATGTGTGTCATATTGGTAGCTTAAATGCCAGTATACTACATCTTAGGTAGGTGATAAAATCAGCAATTTTAACTAATCCTGCATTAATAATCATCCATCAGAGCTGATCGAACCAAGTAAAGAAGATATTGTGATTACAAGGAGATTATCTGATGCAGGCGAGATCATGAGCAAAGACGTTCTTGACCACATCATAGTGGGTGGTGAATCATTTGTTTCATTGAAAGAAAAAGGTTATTGCATTTGAAAGGAGTAAAAAACAGTGAGAACAACAAAAAGTACGATAAAAACTGAAGTTACTTATGACGGCGAAATGAAAAACAAGTATCTTATTAGGAAAGAGTGGATCATGTATTATTGCAGCTGGAAGAGGAGTAGAAACAAACAAAAAAGCTGTTGAATGCTTGAATATGATATTAGCCATATTGCTAGATAAAAAAGCAAGTATTCTTCAAATAAAAGTGGCTTTTGGTCGAAAAGGTTTCCACCCTCTTTATTCTGAGGTGAAACATCAATCGAAACTAGTAGCGTATGAAGAAAGCCATAATGTAAAGTAATGATATTATATTGAAAGGAATCACGCCATGTTTAGTATCGAACAATTGATTAATTTTATAGAAAAGAAATTTGGTGTAGCAGTTGAATTAAATGCGATAGGACGAGAGACGGTAATTCTATATCATGAAGAACTAGATGAGGAACTCATTTCAGGTGATGTGTTGCAAATCTTACCGAATCCAGTTTCATTTCACACATATATATAATGAAGAAAAATCAGAGTGGATTATCGGTATTGCCTATAAAGAAGGTACTGAGAATCCACTCTTTTTAGTTTGCCTGAATTATAATGCAGATGGAACTACACCGTTGAAATGTACAATTGTAAGATTAAGTAATGAATCTAAAGCACTCTTTTGATCCTAAAAAATGACAGTATCGTCACTATCGAAATTACATTTTAATAATGGCGATACTGTCAATAGAAAAGGACAAAAGATTCTAGGAAGTTTACAATGCTCTCTTAAGAGAGTTCCTAACGAAATACAATCAAATCTTGTAGAAGAACAATCGAGATTTCAAACATATATTATTACTTTGATAGACCCTATAGGACAAAACCTTTAGGGTCTATATATTTTGATAGGAGTGGTATATATGACAAAGATTTCAGACTCAATAGTAGAAATCCTAAGAGAAGAACTAGAGCAACATGATTCATTAGGGGACTATAGTCAATGGGTACTAGGAGTAAGCATCATAAAGAAAGGAGCAGACCAAATCTACATTGCAAGAGTAGCAGTAAAAACGAATGAGTCCCCCTATGTGGACGGAATGGATATTTTCTTCATGGAAGCAGAGGATGAGGTAGTAATAGAAGTAAACTATTTTGAGAAAACGCCAGTTTTTAATGGTGGAACAGTAGAAGATTGTATTACATGGCTTAAAGAGTTAAATGACATCTGCTATCTTCAGTTACAAGATCCATATCAGTAGAATGACTTTAATAGGAGCAAAATGTCTGGGCTCAAATAGAAACTAATAAAACAACAGAAGGTATTGATCCCTTAACATTAGGTCAAAAGTTTTATGATATTAAAGAACTAATTTGTCAATAGGTACATCGATCATGATAGCAGCTTACAAGGGAGGATAAAAAATGATAGAAATAGCATATTTAAAAGAAAAAGAAAAGATACATTCTTTACCTCAAGAGGTACAAGAGGCAATAATTGAGATTCTTCAAATACTAGACTTAGGATATGGAGAAGAGAGAGATAAATACAATGATGATGGAGGATATGTTCTAGTAGTAGAAAGTGAAGATGACCTTTTAATAATAAAGGAGGAACTCTATATTGATTATGACGATATTATTGCCGAATATATAAATACGATAGTATGTGGTAATGGTGAGGTATATACCAATGTTTTGATGATCTGTAGCGATAATTATGCAATATCATTAATAATGCCGATGAGACTAATGCCAAAGAATTTAATAGACCAAATGGAAGAATGACAGCCTTAATTTCCACAATGTGGTGATTAAGGCTATTTTTTATGGAACTATACATGTCAGAATATATGGAAGGAGGAATAACTATGAGATGGTTTATAAGTGGAATTGTAGCTGGAGTATCTATTTGCGTGTTAGTTGAAACTGTAGATTTAGCTAATACAGTAACGTATTAATAAAAGAGAAAGGATTGATAAAGGTGATATCTTATATAACAGTTACAACAGCTCAAGCTATAGAACTATTTACAAGTGGTCTTATCTTAGGTATGACAGCATATGAGACAGCTAAGAGAAAGAAATTACAGACAACAACAAATAAAGCTACTAAAACTATTATATGAGCCAACAAGCTCTATCAAAAAGCCTCAATCTCTCATATTAGGGAGATTGAGGCAGTTTTTATGTGAAAACAAAGGGAAAGGGGATGAATACAATTAATACAAGAAAACCCAGAAAGTTAATAGATATAGTTAAGATAAAACTCTGTAAAGAAGGAAGTGTCTTATATGAACCTAGAAAGATAAGCTCCCCTAGTGATGTAGTTAGCTTATGTAGAAGATTTCAAGATGATTTCAATATCATTAGATGCGAAAAATCAGCCAACAAATGTAAGTGTCGTAAGCATAGGAACATTAAATAGTTCCCTATGTCATCCAAGAGAAATATTCAAGGTAGCGATCATATCCAATGCAAATAGTATTATTATTAGCCACAATCATCCATCAGGAGATCCTAATCCTAGTAAAGAAGATATTAGTATAACCTCTAGGTTAGAAGAAGTAGGTAGTCTGATGGGAATTCCAATCTTAGACCATATAATAATTGGTGGAGAAGGTCTATATTTTAGTTTTAAAGAAAATGATATGCTTAAATAGTAAAGTAAAAGTTAGATGGTACAAATTATGTATGGGAAATTACAATGTAAAAATCATTGAATAATACAGAGGATAATTCTATTCAAAATTGATGAATTTATATAATTAAAGGTGTGATAACAAAATCAGTCTGATCAAGAAATCTAAATTTTTAAATCTAGGAAATACATAACAGCCTTAATTACCAAAGATGGTGATTAAGGCTGTTTTTATGTAAAAAATACTTTGTGCTAGAAAAGTCTATAGAAGGGGATATATTGCATAATGGAATATAAATTTAACGGTTCTAGGTATGTAACTAGGGGAATAAGTTTAGGGATACCATCGGCATTAGTAATGTATTTGTGGGGGATTATAGAAGAGAGGAAAAAGAATAAAGGAGTACCAATGGATTATTTACAAATATTTAAATTAAAGTCAGAAAGAAAGAACAGAAAAAGAAATCTGATCATAACGTTGAGTCAAGAACAGCCACCATATGAGGAAGTCCATATTATAAGTAAATTTAGTGATATAACAGAAAAGATCTATGTGATAGACGATATAGATCATGTGACAATGCTATTGCCAGAGGAATATTAGGTGCATCTAATATATACAATCAAGTAGCGACTATATATGGTTGCTATTTTTTTGGCTATTATATGTACTGTGAATAAAAAAACGATTTATTTAGTGATCTTGCATACATCATTAAAATTAGTAGAAATATGAGTAGTAAGAATATAAGAAACATTTTCACTAAAAGATATTTACAGATGGTACAATAAAAGCAAATATATCTTTGTAGATGAGGTGGAATAGA
This sequence comes from Alkalibaculum bacchi, assembly GCF_937875145.1. Lineage (GTDB taxonomy): Bacteria > Bacillota > Clostridia > Eubacteriales > Alkalibacteraceae > Alkalibaculum > Alkalibaculum bacchi_A. The sequence continues at coordinate 50,562 of NZ_CALNCS010000021.1, forward strand.
TGGAAACATTCAGTAAAAATAATATAATAGAATTAGCAAGAGGTAAAAAAGATACATATTATGAAGAGCGGACACTTAATAATCATCTAGATAAGATTCTTGAGTTTTTAGATTCTAAAAGAGTTCAAAGAATATTAAATAGAAATTCTGATGGATCAGGGATTGATTTATTTCTTAAAGAACTTAACTTTAGTCCGACTAGAAGTAATGAGAATAAAGGTTCATTCCAATTCAATCTTACTACTACAATATTTCTAGCCTTATTATTAATAACATATGACGAGCCCTATTTCGAACAATTACTGAACGGGAAATTTGTATTAGTAGATGATGGTGATGAGTGGATAGCTAAATTATCACATGTACTAGAACTTTTTAAAACAGATTGGGAGCGTTCAACAGGAAATACAGATCGTAATAGAGTACAAACGTTTAAAAATAGAAGCTGGGAAAACGTTAGTATCAATATAATGAGTCAACTATATCGTTTTACTTTACCAGAAATAAATGAAGAACTCGTAGAAGACATGGTAAAGCAAGTACAAGGGATTATTGAAAAATTCTTAGCAATGGGAGATAAATCAAAAATTGATGCTTATGAATACATGAAGAGTAGACTTGATTACATTGATAAAAAAATTATTGGACGAATCGTAGATGAAATGGATGGTATAGAAAAACTAGTGTACAACACAAATCTAAAGTTAAATCATAATGAGTACACACTACTGGATTATCTGAAAGAATTTAATGTAATAGAAAAAATAGAGCCATAAGAAGCTCTGTTTTTTTGTACACAAAAATATATTGTTGTCAATGAAAACTTTTATTCATTTTCTGCATCATTCCCTTCATTTCAATCAAAATCTTGATACACTATAATGTTTATAAGAGGTGGCCGCCTTTTGAAAATAGCTAGTAGTTTAAGGACGTATTCCTTACTTTCAGAAAACACTGCTGATGAAAAAAGGAATAAGGAAAATAAATACTTACGGGTGCGTTCAACTGCCCCTAAGTAAAACGGAGGAATTATTGATGATCCAAGATACCAAAACAATTTTTACGCCAAATTATCAAGTCAATTTATCACTAAAAGATTATTGTGGATTTAAATATGGGTCCCAAGATAGATGGAAAAAAGAATTACCAGAAGATATTATATCTACAGAAATTTCATCAATAACTGTAGCTGTTGAATTAGATGATAAGTTGATAGTTGATGGAAAAGATTGGAGAGCAGGTATAAGTCAACTAAATTTAATTAAAAGTTTAGCTAGAAACGTCAGAAATACAGTCGGTTGTCAAAGTGCACTTGATATATCAATGAATTGCTTCTTCATAGAACTATTTAACTTTGTTGACAATCCGTATAACACTACTTTCAGTATAACATCTTCTACGATAGAACGTAAGGTTGATGAAATACTAGAAGGTTTTAAGAGAACCAAAATAGAGATAGCATCTATCTATTTGACTATATATACACATCTTCTGAAAATTCCAAATTTTGGTGTAGTAAGTGTACTAGAAACATGGGAGGATGTTGCATGAAGATTACTGTTAATCGAGGATATAAAACCATAGACGAAGGCGTTTATGTATTAACCATTAAAGTTTTATCGCAAGACAACAGTAATAGGAATTATATTAAACTAACCTTAGAAGATGACGAAGGGTTGCTAGCTTTTGATCGAATCTTTTTGGAGTTAGAGGAAGGAACAAAACTAGGAGAATTAGTAAAAGCCGTAACTGGTGAAATTCCAGCAGTAATTGAAGATTTAACTTCTGTATTAATAGGGGCTAAAGTAGGAGTAGAAATTAAAGTAAATTACTCTGAAAAGTCCAATAGATATTATAGCAACATTGTTGAATACTTCTCAGAAGACTGTATTGTATATGAAGAGTAGGGGGTATCAAGCTTGAACAGTATTCAATTACCAGATTTTTTTATAGGGCTAGATACTTTAGAGGTCTTAGGTATGTTCAAAAGAAGTTTATTGAAGGAAAGCGATTGTTTAGATAATAAAAATCTAAATATCTTATTTTTCTTAAAGGATACAGATGAAGAGTCATATCTAACGGCTCTTCATCTGCTAGAAAAAAGCAGTTCTAAAGAGATAGTGGAAGGCAAAATTAGAGACTATATAAACACTATAAAGAGTGAGCTTGGTAAAGCAGGATATGACAAATTAGGCATTGTTACTAAATCAGATGGCTCAATTCAGTTTTCTCACAATAGATTCTCAAAATTTATAGCAGATAGATATGACCTTGTGGTTTTTAATTCAGACACATTCTATTCATACAGAAACGGTTATTGGGTGGAATTAGATGAATTAGAATTCAAAAGTAGATTGAGAAGAATTGTAAACTTTCTTAGTGAAGATCTCTGGAAACCTGCTTTAGAGTTTAAGTATATAGAGGCATTGAAGCTAGAATGTAAGCGAATTAAGGAATTTAATTCCCGAAGAAATTATGTAAACTTGACTAATGGCATGTTAAACCTTAAGACGTTTGAACTTGAGAGTCACCATAAGTATTATTATTCAAGCATACAAATACCTATAGAATACGAAAAGGAATCAAATTGTCCCAAATTTAAAGATTTTCTAATGGATATATTTGACGGTGACCAAGAAAGGGTTTTAGTAATGCAGGAAATATTAGGATATTGTCTAACGGCAGATACCAATGCGCAGAAGGCTTTTATATTACTAGGGCATGGTTCTAATGGAAAATCCGTATTATGTGATGTAATGGCTAAACTTTATGGAGAGGATAATTTATCCAGTACATCGTTGAAGGAACTAGGTGGAAAATTTGCTAAGTTCAGCATATACAACAAGACAGTTAATATATCAACAGAGAATGAGATGGATAGAGATATGCTGGCTACTGGAGATTTTAAAAAGATTGTTTCAGGCGATTTGATTCAAGTTGAAGAAAAGTATAGAAATCCCTTTATATATAGACCCTTTGTGAAGCTAATTTTTGCTGTTAACTCAATGCCAAAAAGCATGGATTATAGTTATGGGTATTATCGTAGACTGCTGATTCTGCCCTTTAATAAGCGATATAGCCTTAAACCAAAAGAGGGAGAAGAGTTAGCGAATCCAAATTTAAAAGAAAAATTATTTACTGAGATGCCTGGAATACTTAATTTTGCATTAGAAGGCCTAAAGCGGTTAAGAGATAATAATTACAAGTTTACAGAAAGTAGAGAGATTGATACGACTCTCAGAGATTACAGGAAGGATATGGATATATTAAGCCAATTTATAGAAGATGAAGTCCAAGAGGAGACTCATTTTACAGTTCAAAGGTATGAGATAAGAAATAGGTTCGAGAGCTGGTGCATAAGAACATATAACACAAAACATAACAGGATTCCAAGTAGAGAATTTTGGAAGAGATTTAGAAATAGTCTCAATTCGTTAGACATGAAATATAATGAAGGCAAAAGTAATGGTAAAGATTTGTTTATAGGCATACGTTTGAAAAGTGATCGAAAAAAATAGTGAAGAAAGAAAAAAGGTAGGGCTGAAGACTTTAGATGATGAAAGTAGTGGCGATAGTGGCGAATAATAAAAAAAGTTCTTACAAAGCCAAAAGCAATAACAAAAATATTTTCCAAAAATACGGTACTATCGCCACTGATTCCGTCTCTAATCAATTATTAAATATATATTATAAAGGGGAAGATCAAATGTATCAATTATTCATAGATTCATTAGTGGCAATGATAGAAGAGGTATATAAAAAGGAGGCTACAGACAATGAGCAAATTTAAGTCATCAGGTTATCAAATTGTACAGAAAATGAAGGCTGAAGGCAAATCTGCAGAAATAAAAGATGAAATTAAAAAATTAGTGAATGATTTATACAGATTTAAACGTATTGGAATGTCCAAAGGAAAATTATCAGAAATAGATCCAAGTTGGAGTAAGTTAAGTACGGGTCAACGAATTATAAAAGGTAAAAGAATCAAGTACTACGTTGATGCAGGACTAATTAATATAAAGGGAATTGATTTAAGCTATGACAAGCCTAATTCAACAATAGTTTACGACCTAAATTAGATTGGAGAGGAGTTCATAATGGATAGTAGAGTAGCTATTTATGCAAGAGTTTCAACTGTAGAGCAAGCCGAAAAGGGCTACTCTATAGATGAACAAATTGCAAATATAAAGTCAGAATGCGAAGAACGAGGAAAGAAAGTAGTTAAAGTATATGCAGATAGAGGCATTAGTGGCTCGTCAGTAAAAAATAGACTTCAGTTACAGCAGTTGCTAAAAGATGCAGAAGATAACCTATTTGATGAGGTAATTACTTGGAAGACAAATAGGCTTGCAAGAAATCATTTGGACTTATTAAAGATAGTAGATCATTTAAAGAGATATGATATAACTTTTAGTTCATTGACTGAACCATTTGAAACAAATACTAACCAAGGAAAATTAATGATGAGCTTGCTAGCTTCAATAGCAGAGTTTGAAAGAGGTACTATAATTGATAATGTGAAAATGGGGATGAAAGGGCGTGCGAAGCAAGGGAAATATAATGGTGGTAGAGTATTGGGATATGAATCAGTAGATGATGGGACAGGTAAGACGAAATTAGAGATAGTAGAAAGTGAAGCAATAATTATAGTAAAGATATATAACTATTATTTGGAAGGAAAGGGTTACAAGGCAATAGTGAATAGAATAAACCAGCAAGGATACAAGACTAAGAATGGAACACATTTTAATACCTTTGGAATTAAGTATATATTAACCAACCCCTTATATAAAGGATATATAAGGTTCGGCAGGTATGTCGATTGGTGTAATAAGAGAAGAAAAGGTAAAAATGAAGAGTATATACTAGTTAAAGGAGAACATGAAGCTATAATAGACGAGGAAGATTGGGATAGAGTGCAGTTACTAATGAACAAAAAGAGTTTTAAACCTTCTAGGGTTTATGATGGTGAGTTTTTACTTACAGGGATACTAAAATGTCCTGTATGTGGATACAGTATGGTAAGAGGTAGAGGGCATTATAAATCGAAGACTACAGGAGCGGTAACCATATATCAATATTATCAATGTGGTAACTTTCATAATAAAGGTAGCGCTGTTTGTACTGCGAATAGTATTAGACAAGAGTATATAGAAGAAGCTGTATTAAACAGAATAAATGAAGTTACAATAAATACAAAGATAGTTGAAGATGTAGTTCAAAGGTTGAATGAGGAGAGGAATAAAAATATAAAGCCTATAGAAGAAGAAATAAAACTATCTAAGGATGAGCTAGAAAAAGATAATATAAAAAAGGATAAATTGATTGAGTTGTTTCAATTGGATTTAATTACTAAAGAGGATCTTGCAAAAAGGATTAAAAAATCAGATGAAGATGTATTGAAGATTGAAGAGAGGCTATTATATTTGGAGTCTAATTTAGAATATAGTTCATCAGATGAGATACCAGTTGATTATGTAAAAGAAAAATTAAGCAAATTCAGCGCTCTGCTACAACAAGCAAGTAACGAGAACAAAAAACTGTTACTCCACTTGCTTGTAGAAAAGATAACTGTTAATGAGAAGAGAGAACTGGATAGTATTGAGATTAAATATAATGAGGATATAGAAATGATAATAGGGTCATCCAATGAGGATGACCCTATTTTTGTGTTTCGGCTTGTAATATAAAAAAGATGTTGTTAGTGAACGTTCCCAGCTTAAATTTGCAAACATTTCTTGAATATATAAGGCTTGGCATTCATCCAATCCTGTAATTTACATTTAATCATATTGAGATATCAGCTGTGAAAGTATTTAACTGCTCCATCGATAGAGGTATAAGGCTCTTAAGAGCCTTTGTTAGATCTAAGTTCTATATATCATCACAGAATATGTAAAATAATTTGTAATAGGTTTTCTGATCATTATGGTTTTTTCATATCCATCAAGGCATAGTCAGCCTGTATACTAGTATCAAGTAGTCGTTGGATTAATAGAACAGCAGCTTGATTTCAGTATTTTCAAATAATTTATTTTGGTATATCGTAAAATTAGCACTTTCTTTGTGTAGTTTTGATTTCACTAATCTTATTATACTAAAGATTGGTGCTATTTTTATGTTAAGTCACCAATTTATGAAGTATTTTGCTGGATTTATCAAGTATTCAACCCATTTTTACTGGTGGGAAAGTTGAATTCCTAATTAAAAAATATTCATTTCTGCTGAGGTATGTTTTCTTATAGAAATACTCATGATTTAACTTCTGTACTTAGTACTATTGTAGTTACATTTTTTATTAGAATGGTGGTTAGAATACAACAGTTCATAAGGTTGATTCAATAAATCGGAGAATGTAATATATGGAAAAGCATCCTTCAATAGTATAAAATAATACTTAGAATATACAAATTATTATCAAGGGGGATAAATATGAGAAAATTAACAACTGCAATAATACTTGTTGCATTAGCATTAATGTTTACTGGATGTGGAAATAACATTGTTAAGAAATCCATTGAACAAGCTAACACTGCAATAGAAGGTAAGGATTATGATAAAGCTTTGCTTGCATTAGAATTAGCATTAGATGAAGAAAATGATAATGTAGAGGCTAATAAGTTATATTCTATATTACAAAGTTACCAAAAGGCAAAAAAAGCAGTAGATGAGAATAAAATTAATGAAGCGAAAGAAATATTAGATGACATCGATGAGCGCTATAAAAATTATCCAATTAAAGAGGATGTAAATTCACTAAATAATCTAATTCAAGAAAAAGTTAAAGAGGTTGAAGTAATTAACAACAATATAACTAAGCTAGAAAAACTAATTGAAGAGAAAAAGTATGATGAGGCAAAAACCTTAATTGAAGAAATTAATAAAAGTTCATTAAATGAAGATCAAAAAAATAAAATAAATGAATTAGATTCTAAAGTTACTTCAGAAAAGGCTAAAGCAGAAACTGAAAGTAAAAAAAAGGCTACTTCAAACAGTAGTAATAACGATAATACTAGTAACAGTCTTACTGAAGCTCAAGCTTATGATTTGATCTTGTCAGTTATAAACCTCGAAAAAGATTACGAGATTGTATATTCAGGTGTTATAACAATAGAATCATCCTCGTATATACCATCGGAAGCGAGAGGTAAAACAGCATATATGTTTTATGAAAATCATGTTCCTAGTGGAACTTCAATAGCTGATTACTATGTTGACATGGAACGGCATGTTTATAAAAACACTTTTTCAGCAGACGGAAAATGTATAAAAATACATTGATTATGATAATTTAAGTATTTAAACTTATAATGTATCATAATTATTGGGAAATAATAGCTAAAGTATATACTAAGGGGAATTATTATGAAGAAAATAACTAAAACAATCCTACTTATGGTATTGGTATTAACATTAACTGGATGTGGAAATAGCATTGTAAAAAAATCATTAGAACAAGCTAACATAGCAATAGAAAGTAAGGATTACGATAAAGCTTTAGTCGCATTGGAATTAGCATTAGACGAAGAAAATGATAATGCAGAAGCAAATAAGTTATATTCCATATTAGAAACTTATCAAAGGGCAAAAGAGGCAGTAGATGAGAATAAAATCAATGAAGCAAAAGAAATATTAGATGACATCGATGGGCGTTACAAAAATTATTCAATTAAAGAAGATGTGGATTCACTAAATAATCAAATTGAAGAGAAGACAAAAGAAGTAGAAGTAACTAACAATAATATAACTAAGCTAGAAGGTCTAATTGGTGAGAAGAATTATAGTGAAGCAAAAACTTTAATTGAAGAAATAAATAAAGGTTTAGTTAATGAAAATCAACAGAACAAAATAAACGAACTAAATTCTAAAGTTGATTCAGAATTGACTAAAATTGAAGTAGAAAATAAAGCTGAGAAAAAGGCTAAGACAGAAGCTACTAGCAAAAAAGAGGAATTTACAGTAGATAAAGCTATAGAGATAGCTGAAAATTATTATGGATTAGATAAGGATGTAGAGTATTACTATGAAAAAGAACCAACATATATAAACAACAGGAAGGCATATTGGATATCGCTTAAATCTATATCTATGATAGAAGAAGGTGGATCAGGGACACTACTATGGGCTTATGTTACTGAAGATGGTAAAATAATAGAATTTGGAGAGGACGTAGTAAACTAAAGAATTCATTCCCTAGGTGAATGGGGAATGTAATTTTTTATCTGATGATATAGGTACGGAGAACCTTATCACAAATAGATAAGGTTCATAAGAGTCTAGATTTATCTTAATTATATTTTGTTAAGGTGTTTTTTACCATTCTTTTGGTTTGTAATTTAATTCTTTAAATAATTGAGTTCTTTCTTTCTTCGATAAATCTCTCCATTTTCCTATAGGAAGATCACCTAAATGAATATTCATGATTCGAATTCTTTGAAGCCGTTTGACTTCATATCCTAATCCAGCGCACATACGGCGAATTTGACGATTTAATCCCTGTGTGAGAATGATTTTAAAATCATATTTTGATAGTTGAAAAGTCTTACAAGGAAGCGTTTTTGTATTTAAAATTTCAACGCCCTCCGACATCTTCTTTAAAAATTGAGGGGTAATGGGTTTATTTACTGAAACAATATATTCCTTTTCGTGTCGATATTCTGAACGCAGAATTTCATTAACAATATCCCCGTCATTAGTAAGAAGAATTAAGCCCTCCGAATCTTTATCTAAGCGCCCAATATGAAATATTCTTAAGGGATGATTGACAAAATCAACGATATTTCCCTTTATATTCTTTTCTGTTGTACTCGTGATTCCTACAGGTTTGTTTAAGGCGATATAGACTTTATTACTTACTACCCGAACTGGCTTTCCGTCTATGCGAACATCATCACCCGGTGCTACATTGCTACCTAATGTAGCATGGTTACCATTAATCGTAACCTTTCCATCGGCAATTAATTTATCAGCACCTCTCCTAGATGTTTTTCCTGATTCGCTTATATATTTATTAATGCGCATGATCACACATCCTTAATAAGATGATTCTTTTATTTAAATATTAATTATACCTGATACTTAGAATGAAACATAGACCTTATTTATGAAAGGGCTGATAACATCTTGAATTTAGCTACGAGAGGTTCAACTAAAATGTATCCTTTGTAAAAGAATAGTTTAATCCTTGTAAAAAGATAATTATACCTTTGTATATGTGTAGATTTAGGTATATTCTAGTATTAGAAAAATAAATTTTAGGAGTATTGTGATGAGGCACAAAAAAACAAAACTTCATAGCCTAGTTGCCGTTGGTATACTAGGAATTATTGTCTTGTCTGTTTTTATCTTTGGCAGTGATCCCGTTATCTCTACAAATGAAGCAATACCAGATAGCAGGGTGATAGCGCAGACTGCATATCCGGGAGTAGACATAGTTACTGAAATTCACGATGAAAGAATGTATTATATAGCAATTCACTATCCAACGTTTAAAGATGAATCTTTAAACGAACAGATGTGTAAGTATGTATCTTCATCGAAAAAAATTTTTTTTGATGAAGTAGCCCAGAAGAAAAAGTACTTAAATGAACTTCCAGCTTCATTGTATATTTTATTTGATATCCATCCAGTGACCCAGGATGTTTATTCTATAGTCTTTCATGTAGAAAGCTACGTTATGGGGGCAAATGGTGCTCAAAGCTCAAAAGTCTTTATCGTAGATGTTAATGAAAATGCTACGATACAACAAACAGAGATCCTAGTAGATAATGAGCAAAATCGAAATAAGCTTTACACTTTATTACTAAATGAGTTTGAAGAATCCAAAGAATACAAGCCATTTTTCTTTAAAGAAGAATTAAAAAAATGGATTGAAGATGAAAATAACAGATTTTCACATATGTTTATTAGGGATCATTCTATTGTATTTAAATTTGATAAGTATGTAGTTACTGCAGGAGCAGCAGGCTCTCCAGAGATTTCTATACCTTTAGAGAAGCTAAAAGAATTATTGACAGATGAATGGCAAAAAAGATTAAATCTTATCGAAGTAGACAGCAAAATGGACGAACCAAATACGCCCCCTACTGCGGAAGAGGATCTAAAAGGAAGTGAATCGCCAGGTAAACGTCAGGTCGCCCTTACTTTTGATGATGGACCACACGAGATCAATACATTGAAAATCCTTGAATTATTAGATAAACACAATGCAAAGGCTACCTTTTTTATGCTAGGAAATAGGGTTGACTTCTACCCAGGTATAGCGAAAGAGATTTCTAAAAGAGGTCATGAATTGGGCAATCATACATGGAATCATAAAAATTTAAAGGCACTTAATGAAGAGGAAATCGATAAAGAAATTCAAATGACTAGTGATGCAATACGGGAGGCAACAGAAAAAGAACCTACTGTATTTCGACCTCCTTATGGTGGGATAAATAATCAAGTATATAATGCCACTAGTTTACCGCTTGTATTGTGGACGGTTGATACAAAAGATTGGAAGACCCGCAATGCAAGGAAAGTGCTAAATGAAGTTAAAAATAATGTAGAAGATGGTTCCATCGTTCTCATGCATGACATTCACAGCGCTACAGTGGAAGCAGTTGATTTAGTATTACAGTATTTAGAGGCAGAAGATTACGAATGCATCACTGTATCCGAATTAAATATAGAATAAGGTATCATACATCATTGCGAAAAGTACATATATTAAAAACGCCAAAGTCTGTATATTGACTTTAGCGTTTTTTTATTTAATAGGAAAGTTTAGCTACCTGACCACCTTAACGGCCACTCCATTTAGCTTCAAAGAGTCCCGCTCAACATCAGATTCGTAAGCTAAAACCTGGACTCCCTTATTTTGAGCGTATTGTAAAGCCTCGCCAAATTCCTTTTGAGTACGATTATTAGAGGTAAAGTATTTCACATTGTTCATTTGGATGACAAATACAATGTATGCCATATAGCCATCTTCTAAAGCCTGTACTAATTCATATACATGTTTTAATCCTCGCGCTGTAGGAGCATCTGGAAATTTTACTACGCCATCTTCTTCTAAGGTAACCCCTTTTACTTCAATAAATGCTTTTTTGTTTTTGTTTTCAATATAAAAATCAAAGCGAGATTTTTGATATACTCTCTCAGGTCTAATTTCAGCAATTTCTTCAAAATTTGGCAGTAGAATAGTTTTATTTAAAAGTCCTTCATGTAACACTTTATTTGGTGCTTGTGAGTCTATATTGATTAGGCGATGGCCTTTTTTTACGCTAATAAGGGAGTAAGCGGTCTTTCGATTAGGATTGTCGCTGTGCTCTAAATAAACCGTGGCCCCTTTTGTAAGAAGTTCCTTACAACGACCTGTATTTCTTACGTGACAAATTTCAATTTTTTTATCAATTTTTATGTGAGCAATAAAGCGATTAGGTCGAGAAATAAATTCTCCCTCTACGATGTTTTTATATTTCAAAGAATTCACTCCAATACTGTTTCTAGAATAGTCAGTATATCATATATAATTGGTTTCGTCTTTTATTGAATGTTGTTATTTATTGAAAGTGAGTTGAACGGGTATGTCTTTACGTAATAAGTAATTTAGAATTATTTTTAGTACATGCATAAGCTAGTGATCTTTATTAAATATACATCCCAAAATAAAAAAACATCTATTTTATGGATTGAATTTTTCTGCTTTTCGCCAATTTATTTCAAATCTTTACAAGTCATAATCTAAAAATTTTGAAACATACTAAGAGTAATAAAGTAGGAGGAGATAAAATTATGAAAAATAAGCCAAAACCAGATGATAGAAGAGATAATGTAGATAAAATTGAGTATAATATTGGGAAAACTCTTCAAAATATCGAACGTGCTAACGAGATGATTGATGTTACAGATGATCAAAATATGAAAGAAACTCTTAAAGAAAAAAATGAGAGAAGAAAAGACGCTCTTAAGGGGATGAGAGAAGAAATCAGAGATGAAGCAACAGATAAGAAAAACGGATACAAATAACCGCAAAGTTTAAGATGAAAATTATAAACCTCGCTTTTGCGAGGTTGTTTTTGATTACTACCTTAAAGCATTCCGTTTTCCCTAATACTTACACTTGAAAATTTCCCTATTTCATGTATAAGCTACGAAGCAGCTAAGGCAATCTGAGGCATAAATATGGTATAATAAGGCTGTTCTATTTAATATAAAAGGCGTGATAATGATGGAAAGCACAATAAAAAAGAAGAGAATTGTTGTGGGTATGAGTGGTGCTAGTGGTGCTATACTTGGGATTAATCTCTTAAAGATTTTAAAAGAAAGACCGGATTACGAGAGCCACCTTGTCATTTCTAAGGGAGCGGAGGAGACAATTTGCCAAGAGACAAAGTACAAAGTGTCCGATGTAGCGGATTTGGCAGATTGTTTTTACGATATAAAAAATATTGGTGGCAAAATTGCTTCAGGCACTTTTCGCACAGAAGGAATGATTATTATCCCTTGTAGCATGAAAACTGTAGCAGGAATTGCAACGGGTTATTCGGATAATTTACTGCTGAGGGCAGCGGATGTTACCTTAAAAGAGGGACGAACTCTTGTGGTAGTTCCTAGAGAAACGCCTTTAAGTTCTATACATCTAAGAAATATGCTGACTTTGTCACAAGCCGGAGCCATTCTAATTCCACCAATGATTACATATTACAATGACCCTTATAGTGTAGATGATATGAATACACATATTATCGGCAAGGTTTTAGAAAAATTTCACATTGAACTAGATGGATTTAAGCGATGGGGAGAAGATGTATGGTAGAATGTTCTGTTAAAGATGGGCGAATACATATAGAGGCAAAGGCCATCTCTATTGGTGAGGATCTGTGTGTAATCATATCAGGAGGGGATACGCCTCATATAGGGTGCGTAACAGCAAGTGTTCCTAGGCCAAGTCTTTTAGACCCTAATATAATAAGCGCCACTACATCTGTCATAAACTTTATAGGTCATAAAGATGATGAGGTGGCAAAGTATGTATCCCATAAGCTTTCTTTATCTCTTAATAAGAATGTAGTAGCAACCTGCGGCATCCATATTGAGCGTATTACGATGGAAGAAATTAAGAAGGTAAAGGCTCTTACAGAGAAGCTTGCACAAATTCTACTTAGCAAACTTTCCTAAATAATCATAAACGATTCTGTTTAGATAGCTTGAATTTTCTTTTAGAAAAAGAAAGTGTATACCTGGCTAAAGGGTCAAGTATACACTTTCTATCTTACACTTTATTGCTTTTGATTTTGCACGATCAAATGAAATAACATATCTTCTTTTATCGTTTCTGTTTCATTTTTGTAGCCTAAGTAATTTAGTATTTCAAAGGCTACAAGAAGTGCAGTGGCAGGTCCTCGTGAAGTGATAAGATTGTCGCAAACTACTACAGGTGCTTCTACATACTCTTGGTATTCTAATTGATCTTCAAATCCTGGGTAAGAAGTACCTTTTTTGTCTTTTAATATTCCAGTACTATTTAATGCAATAGGAGCAGCACAAATTGCAGATACTAATTTACCTTTGCTAAAATATTCTTTAATCATTTCCTGTACTTTACTATTTTCTTGAAGATTCTTAGCCCCAGGCATTCCGCCAGGCAGGTATATTCCATCGTACTCATCTAAATCTTCGTCTAACAAGACGTCGGCTTGAACGTAAATGTCGTGGGTTCCTCGAACCAATTTCTCTTCTAGTGAACAAGTATCTACTTGCACATTTGCACGGCGTAACACATCGACTAAAGTGAGAGCCTCGATTTCTTCAAATCCATCTGCTAAAAAAACCAATATTTTTTTCATAAGTGCCTCCTGTCCTTTCATATTACGTATAAGTATATCACAAAATCATCTGTTTTAAACAGTAAGGCTAGGGTTGAAAAAATAGTCTAAAACGTATACGCATACATACATATATAGATCTATATATGTATGTATATAATAACTATAAGATGGTAGAAGGTTAGTATTCTACTTTTCTCGTCCAACTAATAAAAAACCTAGCATAAAACAACTAGGTTTTTTAAAATAGAAAATTCTACGAATTTAACTCCAAATACTCATCATACGACATGCGTTTATCTATTACACCATGTGGTCCGATGTCGATCATTCGGTTTGCTATAGTTTGTACAAATTGATGGTCATGGGATGTAAATATAATATTGCTCTTATAATCCACTAGTCCATTATTTAATGCTGTGATAGATTCTAAATCTAAATGGTTTGTAGGCTGATCTAGTAGCAAGAAATTAGCTTCATTAAGCATCATTCTCGATAACATACATCGAACTTTTTCTCCTCCAGATAGAACATTGACTTTCTTTTGGGCTTCATCACCTGAGAAGAGCATTCTTCCTAGAAAACCTCGAACATAGCTTTCTGTTTGATCTTTTGAAAATTGACGCATCCAATCCACAAGGTTTAAAACGACATCATTAAAGTACTCAGAATTATCCTTTGGAAAGTAAGACCTCGATATGGTTACGCCCCATTTATAAGACCCGCTATCAGGTTCCATTTCACCTGTAAGTATTTTTATTAATGTGGTATTAGCGACCTCATTCGGCGAAACTAAGGCAATTTTATCGCCTTTAATGACACCAAAACTTACATTGTCAAGGACTTTTACTCCATCAATTGTCTTGCTGATATTATCAACTGTTAAGATATCGTTGCCTACTTCTCTTTCTGGCTTAAATGCTACATAAGGGTATTTCCTTGAAGATGGTTGAATATCATCTAAAGTGATTTTTTCTAAGATCTTCTTACGAGATGTAGCTTGCTTTGATTTTGAAGCATTGGCGCTAAATCGAGCGATAAAATCTTGAAGTTGTTTGACTTTATCTTCTTTTTTCTTATTTTGGTCTCGAGCCATTTGAAGGGCAAGTTGGCTGGATTCATACCAGAAGTCGTAATTACCCATGAACATCTTGATTTTTCCAAAGTCTACATCGCAAATATGTGTACAAACTTTATTTAAGAAATATCGGTCGTGGGATACGACGATGACGGTTCCTTCAAAATTGATTAAAAACTCCTCTAACCATTTGACAGATTGTAAGTCTAAATTGTTAGTAGGCTCATCTAGGATTAAAACTCCAGGATGTCCAAATAAAGCTTGAGCTAAAAGTACTTTTACTTTTTCAGAACCTTGTAATTGGGCCATGGTTTTGTCATGTAAATCACCTGGAATGCCTAAGCCTTGAAGCAAAGTAGCAGATTCTGATTCAGCTTCCCAGCCATTAAGGTCTGCGAACTCTCCTTCTAATTCTGCTGCTCGAATTCCATCTTCATCGGTGAAATCAGCTTTTGCGTAGATTTCGTCCTTTTCCTTCATAATTTCATAAAGTCGAGGATTACCTAGTATTACTGTTTCTAAAACGACTTTATCATCATATTGATAATGATCTTGTTTTAATACTGAAAGTCGTACATCTTTAGCAATGCTAATGTCCCCAGTATTAGGTTCAATCTGTCCGGATAAAATCTTTAGGAAAGTACTCTTTCCAGCGCCATTAGCGCCGATTACTCCGTAACAATTTCCTTGTGTAAATTTTAAGTTTACATCCTCAAAAAGCTTTTGGTCTCCATATCGTAAACTAATATTTGTAGCTGTTATCATTTATATCATCCTTATTATACATAATCCGGACTATTATATCACAACTGATTTATTTATGTAAATAGATGAAAAATAAAAGTGCTAGGGTCAAGTCACATGCGCCAAAGAGTTCATTGCATATAAGGAAGTAGTTAAATTCAAAGTAAAACGTTCTTAAATACATAAAAAGACTCTAAATTCTTTTTTAGAGTCTTTTTAGAAAGCTTAAAATTAAAAGTGTAACTTGTAAAGTCATACACTTCGCCTTTAGGTGAGCTAATGTAGAGAACGCTACCTTCTCGTTTTTGACTACAGATATTAAAAGTACCCTAAAGGAATACTCTAATGCTAGTAACTAGTGACCAAGGACTAGGGACTAAAGCGCCTTCGGTGCTTTAAGTTTCATGTTTTTCATACTTATATCTAATGCGCTTACGGAGTGGGTTAACTTTCCAACGGATATATAATCAACTCCAGTTTTGCCTATTTCTTCAATGGTATCTAAGCTGACATTGCCAGAAGCTTCTGTAATAGCTCTGCCGTCAATTTTTTTGACTGCTTCTTTCATCATCTCAGGGTTCATATTGTCCAGCATGATAATATCTGCACCAACAGCCAGCGCTTCGTCTAACATGTCAAAATCTTCTACTTCAACTTCTATTTTATTGACGAAAGACGTATTTTGTCTTGCTGAATTTACTGCATTTGTTATACTTCCAGCTGCGCCGATGTGATTGTCTTTAATTAAAATACCATCAGATAAATTAAAACGGTGATTTGCTCCGCCGCCTACTCTTACAGCGTATTTTTCTAAGACCCTAAGTCCAGGAGTAGTTTTTCTTGTATCTACAACTTTGGCCTTTGTTCCCTGAAGTTTTTCTGCATATAGACTAGTTAAAGTAGCTATACCACTTAATCTTTGAAGTAAATTTAAAGCGGTTCTTTCTCCTGTTAGTATACTTCTTGCATTTCCTCGAATAAGTGCGATTTTATCTCCTGGAATTACCTGTTGGCCATCTGTTTTAAAAAAATCTACCTCTACATTACCTAGTATCTCAAATACTCTTTTAAAAGTGAATAGCCCTGCCATAATGCCCTTTTCCTTGGCAATTAAGTCTACAGTAGCTACTGCATCTTCCGGCACAATGCTATTAGTAGTAATATCCTCACTTGTGACATCTTCTTTGAGAGTGTTTTTGATGATTTTATCGATTATCAAATAGTTCGTCATGTAAATCAGGAGACCTCCTTTGTATTTCTTTTTTAAGTAATTGTTTGTTTTCATATTGGAAGTAACAAATATCAATGTTGTCTAAAGATATAGGGATCTTTACGATCTCTATATCTTTGTAGTTTTGATTAATGGTTTGAGCACATCTTTTTGAAAAGACTAAACCTTCAAGCAGAGAGTTGCTAGCCAATCTGTTTTTGCCGTGGATACCTGTACAGCTCGTTTCTCCTACTGCATAAAGCTGCTTCATGGAGGTTTTAGAGTCTGTATCTACTTTGATTCCACCCATATGATAATGCTGTGAGGGGATAACAAGCATAGGGTCCTTTGTGATATCGATACCAATTTGAACACATTTTTCATAGATCATTGGGAAGCGACCTATAATAAAGTCTCTTGGTAAAAAGGAAATGTCGAGAAAAACATAAGGAATATTTGATTTTAAAATCTCTTCTCGTATAACTTTTGTCACTACATCCCTAGGGAGTAGCTCATCTACAAAACGCTCTCCTTTTTGATTTAGAAGTTTTCCACCTTCACCTCTTACAGCTTCTGAAATAAGGAAACGCCTGCCATAGTAATTATTATCGTAAAGCCCTGTGGGATGAAATTGTATATATTCTAAATTCATTACTTCAATGTGGTGTTTAAAAGCTAAAGCTAGCGAATCACCTGTTAAAGTCCGTTGATTTGTAGAGTCTTTAAAAATCCCACCAATGCCACCTGTGGCCAATACGACAGATTTTGCATAAACATTAATTTGATCTTCCTCTTTTCTGAGAATACCTCCATAACAAGTATTGCCCTTAACAATGAGATCAACCAAACAGGTGTGTTCCATTAGTTTTACGTTATCTAGTTTCTTTACGTGATTCATCAGGGACTCCCATAGATACTGCCCTGTTTTATCTTTTACGTGCACAATGCGATTATTACAATGGGCTCCTTCTTTTGTATAGGATAATCCATCCTTATTAGAGTCAAAAGGAACTTGTAATTCTATCAGTTTATTAATATTATCTATAGATTCTCCTACAAGGCACGCTACTGCTTCTCGGTCATTTTCATATTGGCCTGCTTTTAGCGTATCTTCAATATGTAGGGGGATATCTTCTACATTTCTAGCAGTAGCGATACCACCTTGAGCTAAATAGGTATTGTTTTCACTTAGTTCACCTTTAGAAACTAGTAAGACATTTAATTCTTTATCTAAGTTTAATGCACAATATAAGCCAGCCACTCCAGAGCCTACAATGAGTATGTCTACATTTAGTTCCATTTTTTTATTTAGAGAGTTCATGCATTTTCTCAAGGGAACGCAATGCTTTAACTCTCAAACCTTCCTCTACAGTAATCTCGTGTTTGTTAAATGCAAGGCTTTCATAGACATCTTGTAGAGTGGTTTTTTTCATATTTACACATGTCATAGTCGCACCAGGTACGTAAAAATTTTTGTCTGGATTTTTCTTTTTCATCTGATGAAGGATACCTTCTTCTGTTACAACGAGATAATCTTTGAAATCATAGTCTGTTGCAAAATTAAGTATTCCACTAGTACTACCTATATAATCTGCCAAGTCTCGTACTTCTTTGTCGCATTCAGGATGGGCGAGGACTTTGATTTCTGGAATCCTTTTTTTGATTTCAACAATGCTTTCTGGTCTGACTTTGTGATGTGTAATACAGAAACCATCCCATAAAACAAACCTTTTGCTAGGAAATTGCTCGGCTAAGTAGCTGCCTAAGTTTTTGTCTGGTAGGAATAGAATTTCATCGCTTTCAATACTATTGATAATTTTTTCTGCACTTGAAGAAGTAACACAAACATCTACAAGAGCCTTTACTTCTGTAGATGAGTTGATATAAGCCACTACAGTTGCATCAGGATGATTTTTGGTCCATTCTAAAACACCTTCTTCATCAGCCATATCCGCCATAGGGCATCCAGCATCTAAGGCAGGTAATAAAACAGTTTTTTCTGGGGATAAGATTTTAGCGCTTTCAGCCATAAACTTTACTCCACAAAAGACGATTAGCTGTTGTTCGCAGTCTCGAGCAATTTGACTTAAATAGTAAGAATCGCCGATGACATCTGCAATATCTTGAACCTCAGGTCTTTGATAATAATGGGCTAAAATGATTGCATTTTTTTCCTTTTTTAATCTTTGGATTTCTTCAATTAATTTTTTCATCGCTCATCACTTTCTGTTGTATTTTTTTCATTCATACTCATTTAATTAAAGATTATAACTTAATTAAAGATTATAACATAGTTCAAAAATAAAATTAATATCATAATTCCTTGAATAGGATGTAATAATTTAGGAAAGGGAATTTAATGTAGCTAGTGGCAGGTTTACCCATTACGATAAATATGATAAAAAGTTTCACTTTTATGTACCAATCGATTACGTTATAATATATAGTATGGAACTGTAAAAATATATAAAATTTAGTTATTTAATCAAACAGCTGCTTGTTGATCGGACATTATGCGGATCAATAAGCGATTATAGAATAGGGAGGTTACATAATGGATAAGAAAAAAATTGAAGATGCGGTTAGACAAATATTAGAGGCGATTGGAGAAGACCCAGATAGAGAAGGGTTAATAGAAACGCCAAAGAGAATTGCGAAAATGTATGAAGAAATTTTTTCGGGCCTAGAACAAGATCCAGGAGCACATCTAGAAAAAATTTTTCCAGGTGAAAATCACGAGGAACTAGTTCTCATCAAGGATATTCCATTTTATTCTATGTGTGAACATCATTTAGTACCTTTTTTTGGGAAAGCGCATGTAGGATATCTTCCTAAAGACGGAAAATTAACAGGTCTTAGCAAATTAGCTAGAGTGGTAGAAACCCTCTCAAAGAGACCTCAATTACAAGAGAGATTAACCTCTTCTGTAGCAGATATTATTATGGAAAAATTGAAACCTTATGGCGTAATCGTTGTTATTGAAGCAGAGCACATGTGTATGACTATGCGAGGAGTTAAAAAGCCAGGTTCTAAAACCATAACGTCTGCCGTAAGAGGAGGATTTGCTACAGATGCTAAGGCGCGAGCAGAAGTCATGTCCTTTATTAATTGGAGAAACTAGTTGACAGCAAGGGTTTTAGAATTAAAATTATCACAAATGATGGGGGCAATGGATGAAGACAGTAAAAGAAATGTTTGATTTTGATAAAAAGACTTATATTATGGGCATTTTAAATGTGACTCCGGATTCCTTTTCAGATGGTGATAGCTGGAACAATATAAACAGTGCTATAAACCATGCAGAAGAGATGATCAGGCAAGGTGCAGATATTATTGATGTAGGAGGAGAATCTACTAGGCCTGGTTATACCATGATTAGTGACGAAGAAGAAATTCAAAGAACAATCCCATACATTCGAGCTTTAAAAGAGAGGTTTGACGTTCCTGTGTCAATTGATACATATAAACCTGCTGTAGCAGAGGCAGCGCTCAAGAATGGAGTAGATATTATTAACGATATCTGGGGATTACAAAGAGATCCTGAAATGGCAACCGTTGTAGCGAAATACAATGCGCCAGTTATCGTTATGCACAATCAAAATACTACAGAGTATGATGGTGACATAATAGGAGAAATCAAAAGATTCTTAAACAAATCCATAGAGATTGCTACTTCTCATGGAGTAGGGCGAGAAAATATCATATTAGATCCTGGTATAGGCTTTGGGAAGACTCCAGAACAAAATCTCCAAGTTATGAGAAGATTATCTGAACTTAAGGTAATAGGTCTTCCTATATTGTTAGGCACTTCTAGAAAATCTACCATTGGAAAAATCCTTAATCTACCGCCAAAGGAGAGAGTAGAGGGTACTCTAGCTACATCTGTAATAGGTATTATGCAAGGAATGAATATTTTACGAGTTCATGATGTAAAAGAAAATTATAGAGCGGCTAAAGTGACAGATGCCATATTAAAGGGGAAAATAGATGGATAAAATTATTATGGAGAATATGTACTTTTATGGTTATCATGGCGTCTTAGAGGAAGAAAAGAAACTGGGTCAAAAATTTTTTGTAGATGCAGAGCTTTATCTTGATTTAAAAAAAGCCGGTGAAAGCGATGATTTACATTATACCGTCAGCTATGCTGAAGTATATGAGATGATTCAAAAAAACTTTAAGGAAAAAAAGATGGATTTAATTGAAGCCGTGGCGGAGACCCTCTGCAATCAAATATTAGATGCTTATCCTATTATTCATGAAGTAATGATAAGAGTAAAGAAGCCAGAAGCGCCTGTTGAAGGGATTTACGATTACTTTGGTGTGGAATTGAGGAGAAAGAAAAATGGTTAAAGCGTATTTAGGTTTAGGGAGTAATATGGGTGATACGAGAAAGAATCTAGATATTGCAGTTGATCTTTTGAAGTCTTCAAAGAATATTACGGTGATAAAAGTATCTTCTTATTATGAGACAGAACCTGTAGGCTATGTAGAACAAGATTGGTTTTTAAACATCGTTGTCCAGATTGAAACGAATTTTGAACCAGAAGAGCTCTTGGTATTTTGCCAACAGATTGAAGAAGTACTGAAGAGAAAGAGAATCATTCGTTGGGGTCCTAGAACCATCGACGTGGATGTACTCTTATATGAAAATTACACAAGTGCTGAAGAATCTTTGACCATACCTCATCCAAGAATGACAGAAAGAGCTTTTGTCATGATTCCTCTTTATGAAATCGCCCCTGATTTAGTCATAGAAGGAAAATCCATAGATGGAATAATCAAAAGCTTAGATGGAGAAGAAATCCGTAAGCTTGAAAAATAATATCTAAAGTAAAAGGAACTAAGGCGCCGTAGGTGCTTTCATGAAAGGCGAGGACAAGGGGGATAGAGTTAATAAAATCTTGCGAAATAAAAAATACAAGGAATATCTAAAAAGAATTGAAGGCTTAGAAAAGACGAGAATTTATTGCAAACACCATATAGTTCATTTTATGGATGTAGCCCGAATTGCGTACATTTTAAATTTAGAAGAAGAAAGTGGCATAGATAAAGAAAAAATATATGTTACAGCTCTATTACACGATATTGGCAGATGGGTAGAATACGAAAAGGGTATAGACCATGCACTAGCCAGTAAAGAGCTAGCCTATGAAATCCTTAAAGACTGTGGATTCACTTATGAAGAGACCGTAGTGATTTGCCAAGCAATAGGCCACCACAGAATCAAAGAAAACCACCCTACGACTTTAAGTCGGTACCTATACCAGGCAGACAAATTATCAAGGCCTTGTACTTCCTGTGAGTCTATAGGTACGTGTAAGAAGTTCAATAAAGGTGAAGTACCTGTTGTAGTATACTAAATAAGAGTACGTGGTTAACAGCAGTGGAACAATAGTCGATAACAATTATTAAAAGCAATAAAGTACTATTGGTGGCTTAATAGGGAACGACGAAGGCGTCGTTCCCTACTTTTTTACCAGAAGGCAAGTATCACCTTTCCTACCTAGCTGCTTTCTCCAATATACTAATATGTCAATTTACAAAGTTTCACTTTGAGCCTTTCACTTATAAAGTTTTCCCATCCAACCGACCCATGAATCAACGAATAATCAGACAATTATATACTTGAAAATCATCACAAAATGAAAAAAACTACCTAACAGAATAAAGACATGAAAAATCTCATGAAATCCGAATTCGCCTATTTTGCATTTTTCGGATTTTTTGCCGTATATGATGGCTCCAACAGAATACATGACTCCTCCTAATACTAGTAGCGCAATTGCGAAGGCAGGTAGAGCCTTTGATATAGGATAAATAAAAAATATAGATATCCAACCTAATAATAAATAAAATCCAGTAGAAAGCCATCTAGGTGCATTCATCCAAAAAATCTTGAGTACAATGCCTATAAGGGCGAGAAGCCAAATGAGACCTAGTAAAAGGTATCCTAAGAAGCCTTTTAATGTAATCAAGCAGATAGGCGTATAGGTGGATGCAATTAATACATAAATCATTATGTGATCTATTTTTCTTAGAAACTCTAATTTCTCTATAGAGGCGATTTTCCAATGATAGACCGTCGAAGCAGTATATAAGCCAATTAGCCCAAGTGAAAAGACAATGGAGCTGATAAGATTTTCATAAGAAAAATGATTTATTGTAGACATTAACAACAAAGCTAAAGCAAGGAAGGACAAAACTACTCCTATTAAATGGGTAATAGAGTTTATTGGTTCTCTACATTTCATATAAACAACACCTTTCACATAGTAATCAATACTATATCATATGATAATAATAAAATTTTATTTAGTATATGTCAAGGTTATCTTTGTAATTGCTATATAAATATTATATAATTCCTTTTAGATTGAGAATTTGCATTTTATTCAGGAGGGGTATCCTTTGCAAGAGTTTGAGAAGCTCCAAGAAATACAATTACCTGACATCGATTTGTACATGGATCAAGTTTTAACTATATTAGAAAGTCAAATGGATAGTTATAAATTGCATGATGACGAGAAGGTCATGACAAAGACGATGATCAATAATTATGTCAAATCTAGACTTATAGAAAAACCAGTAAAAAAGAAGTACGGTAAAGAACAGCTCATGCAGTTGATTATGATCTACCATATGAAAAATATAATGAACTTTGCAGATCTAGAGGTGTTTTTTCAAAGGGTTATTAAAGAGGATCAAAAGGGAATAGGGCTATTATATGAAGATTTTGTACAGATTCACGACAATATGTTAGATGATTTTATTAGTAAGGAAAAACAATTAAGTGAGCTAGAAGGCAACGATAAAATAAAAGAGCTTTTAAAAATAATAATTACAGCAGATCTAAATAAGAGAGTAGCTGAGAGAGTACTTAGGGAAATGAGGGGCAAAGAGTAAGAATTTGATAAGATATATATATGTTTGTATACATTTACTAACGATAGTTAGACCATGCTCAAACACTTGTTAAAGGTATACAGCCACCAGCCATCAGTAGAAGCCTTCAAGTATATAGTACATTCCTTCATTACGCCCCGTCTCTCGATGACAACTCAAAAGGCTCCAATGGAGCCTGAAATTGATCCTACATTTTATATTTCTTTCAGCGTTCAGTTGAAAATTTTCCTGTCAAAGTGATCAACTACTGTAAAATAATCTCCTTTAATGAATCCACATCTACCAGTGAAATAGAAGATCTCTCAAAGTTAATTAATCCTTCGTCTCGCATTTTTCCTAATTCTCGTGATAGGGATGGTCTCGTTACATTTAGGAATTCAGCTAATTCATTTCGATTCATAGAAAGCTTAAATTTTGGTTTTTCTAATTTATCGTATTGTTCCAGAAAGTAAGTAGCGATTTTCTCTCTTACACTTCTTAAAGACAAATACTCTAATCTTTTATTTAGTAAAAGCCCTCTATTAGAGACTAAGTTTAACATATTTAAAATCAACTCTTGATGGCTAAAACATATAGTACTACAGCTACCTGTAATTTTATCAGGGGGCAAAAAGATGACAGTCGTGTCTGTGCTAGCATTTACGGATACAGGCCAAGTGTTTCTGTTTGAAAAAGCGATCATCTCTCCGAAAATATCACCCTGCTTCAATAGATTAACCATAACTCGATTCCCTGCAACATTCTCTTTGACTACCGTAGCTTCTCCTAAAAGTATGATACCAATACCAGTAAAGGGGTCTCCATCAATGGTAATGTATTCATTCTTTCGAAATTGATGTATAGGTGGCTTTAAGCATTGGAGCAATGAGTTGATAGCATCAATATCAATATTTTTAAATAATACTGTATGGGATAATATTTTAGACCATTTGTCATACATTTTAAAGACCTCATTATTTGGTAACATTAGTTACCGATTTTATTTACTTAAGTATATTATAATAATCACAGAAACGCAAGGGCAATCATAAGAATTATTCAATAAAAAGGTGAAACTTGACAACTCAAGTTTCAGACTAAAGACATTATAATGATTACAGCAAAATCAAATTAAATGTTTTGAATTCATCAAGGTTGGGTATCTATGCACATACAATCTATCTGTATAGCAAGAAACACACTGAAGGCGTATCTTGCCACCTAAAGATGATAGTTTTAAGAAATTTTTTATATATTCGAAGGAGGATTTATATGTCAAAGATGTTTTGTTTTCAATGTGAACAAACGGCAAAGGGAACTGGCTGTACTGAAAAGGGAGTATGTGGTAAGACTCCAGAAGTATCAAATAAGCAAGATGAATTAGTAGCAGCGTTAATAGGTTTGGCAAGGTCTGTAAAAGGATTAGAAACAAGCAAAACTACAGATAAATTAATAATGGACACATTATTTGTGCAAGTAACGAATGTAGACTTTGATGAAGCAGATGTTGAAAAGTGGGTTCAAAAAGTAAAAGCAGAAAAATTAAAATACGGAAATGCAGAAGATTTTAATTGGGAAGAGCTATGGACCGGAAATGAAGACATCGTTTCTTTAAGATCTACATTATTATTAGGTATGAGAGGTATGGCTGCATACGCACACCATGCATACGCTCTTGGAAAAGAAGATCCAGAAGTAAATGCTTGGTTCTACAAAGGATTAGTAGCATTAGGAGAAGAACACAGTGTTGAAGAATGGTTAGACTTACTTATGGAATTTGGTCAAATGAACTTAAAATGTATGGCTATTCTTGATGAAGCGAATACATCTACATATGGTCATCCAGAGCCAACACAAGTTACTACAAATGTTGAGAAAGGACCTTTCATTGTTGTAACAGGTCATGATTTATTAGATTTAAAAGAATTATTAGAGCAAACAGAAGGAAAAGGCGTAAATATCTATACTCATAGCGAAATGCTTCCAGCACATGCTTATCCAGAACTTAAAAAATATTCTCACTTAAAAGGGAATTATGGAACAGCATGGCAAAATCAGAAAAAAGAATTTGAAAACCTACCAGGGGCAATTCTTTTCACTACAAATTGTTTAATGCCTCCAAAGGATAACTATGCAGATCATATCTTTACTACATCTGTAGTAGCATACCCAGGTTTAAAACACATTGAAGATAGAGTAGATGGTCAAAAAGACTTCTCACCACTTATTGCTAAAGCCATTGAATTAGGCGGGTTTAAAGAAGATACTAAGTTTACTGGCATCAATGGTGGAGATAAACTAATGACTGGCTTCGCAAGAAACACAGTATTAGGTGCAGCAGAAACAGTAGTCGGTGCAGTAAAAGCTGGAGCAATCAAACATTTCTTCTTAGTAGGTGGCTGTGATGGCGCAAAACCAGGAAGAAATTATTATACAGATTTCGTAAAACAAACACCAGACGACTCCATTGTACTTACATTAGCATGTGGTAAATTTAGATTTAATGATATAGACGCAGGTGAAATTGGTGGACTTCCGAGAATTATGGATATGGGTCAATGTAATGATGCTTATTCTGCAATTCAAGTAGCTGTAGCATTAGCAGAAGCTTTTGAATGCGGAGTAAATGACCTACCACTTACATTAGTATTGTCATGGTATGAACAAAAGGCAGTATGTATCTTATTAACATTATTAGCATTAGGCATCAAAAATATATACATTGGACCATCTATCCCAGCATTCTTCTCTTCTACAGTATTAAATGTATTAGTAGAAAAATTCGGATTAACTCCAATTAGTACGCCAGAAGAAGATTTAAAGAAAATATTAGCATAATAAAAAAATAGGCTTACAGCTTGCTGTAAGCCTATTTTTTTAGATGGCCAGCAAAAGAACATGACGTTGATGGCTTAACCGTTAAACAATTGTTTAACGGTTGAACAATTACATGTACAACAATCGTTCCATTTATCACTTAATCAATGATTCACTATCCGTATTCTTATAAGGGTTTCTTGTCATATGGATTTTTTGTCCATTGCTAGTTACTACTATAGTTCCGCTTCCTGCTGTAAGGAGGGTTTTTACGCCAAAGATTTTTAAGTTAAAATTAGTCCTTATATGAGGAAGGAGTTTTGAATTTTTTCGCGCAGTAATGACTGCATATTCAGGTTGGACTTTTTGAATCAAACCTACTGGAGTAGAACCAAAGCTTCCATGATGACCAATTTTAATGACATCTGCTTGAAGATCGTCGTCAGAATCAATTATTTCGTCTACAGCTATTTCTTCTGCATCTCCCATAAATAGAAAGGATGTCACGTTATATTTCATTTTTGTCACGAGAGAGCAGTGATTTAGCTTTTTATATTTGCTTTTTTTTGGCGAGATGAATTGAAAACAAGCATCTCCTAATTTAAAAGAGTCTCCAATTTTTGGACAAGAGATTGTATAACCTTTTTGCTTTAGGGCTTCCTTGAAATTTGTATTTGCTCTACTGTCGTAGTCTGTATCTAATGCGTATACTCTACCTATTTCAAAGCTATAAACGATATCGTCCATACTGCCAATATGATCTTCATGAGGATGGGTTTGTATAAGCACATCAATTTTTTTGATGCCTAAGTTAAGTAAATAGCCTTGTATGTACATGCTATCAGATTCATTTCCACTATCAATAAGTGCTGTCTGTCCATTGGGAGTTTGTATGAGAATAGAGTCAGCTTGCCCAATATCCAAAAAATGAACGGTTAAATTAGATTTTTCATTTTTTGCTAATACGATATGCCCATAATAATTTGTAAAGGCTATAAAGAGGAGCAATAAACACATTATGATATATTTTTTACGAAAAAGTGTAGTCATAAGAATCTATCCTTTTAAATTAAAGCGAATATTTTATTATTTTATGAGGATTAAGAGAAATTATGAAGAATTCTACATCTTTATATAATTAAATATTTAATGATAAAAGTGTTCATGGATATACGATTTAGACGTCATTATAGGTAATTGTTAATTTACAAATTAATATTTACATTTACATATCAATTGTGATATAAATAGTAATGCGTACACAGCTTAATAATTTTATGCGTGAACAATTTTTTTTTGCAAATAATGTAAACGAATTCACAATTACTTTTAGTGAATTTGGTTTATGAAAATGCTATAATAAATATGTGACTAAATTAACAAAGGCATTATTTATCATAATACATAGATAAGGAGTTTTGCAGATGGAATGTTGTGGAGGCAACAAAAGTGTTTTAAAAGTTCAGTTCAAAGATGAGAACGTCGATTTATCAGCTTTGGATGCTACTCTAGCAAAGTACGGAAGTATAAAGGGCAGCTTAATTACAATTCTTCAGAAAGCTCAAGACATTTATGGTTATTTACCAGAATCAGTTTTAAACTATGTGGCTACGGAAATAGGTGAAAAGCCAGCTAAGGTTTATGGTGTGGCAACTTTCTATACGCAATTCAGGTTAGAACCTGTAGGTGAGTATCTCATCATGTTATGTAAGGGTACAGCATGCCATGTAAATGGAGCAAATGGAATTGAAGAGGCAATAATTGAGGAGTTAGGTATTCATGATGGAGAAACAACAGAAGATAATATGTTCACTTTAAACAATGTAGCCTGTCTAGGTTGCTGTAGTTTATCTCCTGTTATGATGATTAATGAAGAGACTTACGGTAAATTGACTCCTAAAAAGACAAAAGAAATTATACAAAAGTTGAAAATGGATCATTTGGAAGAAAAGGAGGCATAAGTTTATGAAAATCATTGTAGGATATGGTAGCTGTGGTATTGCTGCAGGCGCTGGTAAAGTATATAAAGCATTAGAAAAGAGAATCAAAGAAGATAATCTTCAAATGGATCTAGATATAGCAGGTTGTAATGGTATGTGTTACTTAGAGCCAATCGTAGATGTTTATGATGATGAAGGAAACAAAAAAACATATGTACAAGTTACCCCTGAACGAATCGATGACATTATAAACAATCTCCAAGACTCAGATCTAATTATTTCAGAAGAAGAAGTAGCTAGAAGATCTAAAATCGTAAAAGTTGCAACTGCAAAATGTGGAGTAATCAATCCAGAAAAAATCGAAGAATACATAGAAAATAATGGCTACGAGGCCATAAAAAAGTGCATTACAGAGATGACACCAGAAAATGTTATTGAAGAAATAAAAGGATCCGGTTTAAGGGGTAGAGGAGGAGCAGGTTTCCCTACTTGGTTTAAATGGAATGCTGCCCTACAATCAAAGGCAACACCTAAGTACATGGTATGTAATGCAGACGAAGGAGATCCAGGTGCATTCATGGACAGAAGTGTACTAGAAGGAGATCCTCATAACTTAATCGAAGGTATGATGATTGGTGCATATGCTATAGGTGCAGAAGAAGGCGTTGTATACGTACGAGCTGAATATCCTCTTGCAATTGTCCGTTTACAAAATGCAATAGATCAAGCTAGAGAAAAGGGCATCCTAGGAAAGAACATCTTTGACAGCAATTTCTCTTTTGACCTAAGAATCAAAGCAGGTGCGGGAGCTTTCGTATGTGGAGAAGAAACTGCATTAATTGCATCTCTTGAAGGCGAAAGAGGTATGCCTAGATTAAAACCTCCATTCCCTGCTCAAAAGGGATACTGGAATCTTCCAACAAATATTAACAATGTAGAGACTTTTGCTAATATTCCATGGATTATGAGCAATGGCGCAGATAAATACGCTGCTATGGGAACAGAAGATAGCAAGGGAACAAAAGTATTTGCTTTAACAGGTAAGATTAAAAATGGTGGGCTTGTTGAGGTTCCTATGGGAATGTCAATTAAAGAAATCATCTATGAACTTGGTGGTGGAATACTAAACGACAAACAATTCAAAGCGGTACAAATGGGTGGACCATCAGGTGGTTGTATCCCTACAAGCATAATTGATACGAAAGTAGATTATAAATCTCTAGCAGCTACAGGAGCCATTATGGGCTCAGGTGGTATGGTTGTTATGGATGAAACTACTTGTATGGTAGATATGGCTAGATTCTTCCTAGACTTTACTCAAAAAGAATCTTGTGGAAAGTGTATTCACTGTAGAATCGGTACTACGAGAATGTTAGAAATTTTAACTCGAATTACAGAAGGAAATGGAAAAGAAGGCGATATCGAACTATTAGAAGAATTAGCTACGCAAATTAAAGCAGGTTCTTTATGTGGTCTTGGTCAAACAGCTCCAAATCCAGTATTAAGTACAATTCGATATTTTAGAGATGAATATGAAGCTCATATTCGCGATCATAAATGTCCTGCTAAACAATGTTCAAATCTTTTAACTTATGAAATAATAGATGCATGTATTGGTTGTGGCCTTTGTAAGAGAAATTGTCCAGTAGAAGCTATTACAGGTGAAAAGAAAGAAAAACACGAAATCAATCAAGAAATCTGTATTAAGTGCGGAAAATGTTATCAAGCATGTAAGTTTGACGCAATTACAGTCGATTAGTACAGGAGGGAGCTAAAATAATGTCTTTGATACGTTTAAATATAAATGGAAAAGAAGTAACTGGCATAGGTGGTCAAACGATTTTACAAATTGCACAAGAAAACAATATCGAAATACCAACACTTTGCTATGATGAAAGAGTAAAAATATACGGCTCTTGCGGTCTTTGTGTAGTTGAAGTAGAAGGAATTCCAAAACTATTAAGATCTTGTGCAACTTTAGCAAGCGATGGAATGGTAGTCAACACAAATTCAGATAAAATTAGGCTATCAAGAAAAACAGCTTTAGACCTATTATTATCTGACCACGTAGGAGACTGTAAAGCACCATGTGTTCGAGCATGTCCAGGACAGACAGATTGTCAGGGCTATGTTGGTTTAATTGCTAACGGTGAGCACATTGAAGCGTTAAAATTAATAAAAGAACAATTGCCTTTACCAGGTAGTATTGGTCGAGTATGTCCACATCCTTGTGAAGATGCATGTAGAAGACAATTGGTTGAAGATCCTATTTCAATTGCACACTTAAAGAGATTTGTAGCCGATCAAGATATGTTTAATGAGGAAATGTTCATTCCTGAGTTAGAGCCTGAAACAGGCAAAAAAGTAGGTGTTATAGGCGGTGGTCCTGCAGGGTTAACAGCAGCTTACTACTTAACTCAAAAGGGACATGATGTAACAATTTATGATCAAATGCCTGAAATGGGTGGAATGCTTAGATACGGTATTCCTCAATACAGATTACCAAAAGACATTATAGATGAAGAAGTTGCTGTTATTGAAAAAATGGGAGTAAAACTCATCAATAATGTGAAAATAGGAAAAGATATTACATTTGATTACATAAAAGAAAACAACGATGCAGTGTTTGTAGGCGTTGGAGCATGGACTAGTTCTGCTATGAGATGTAAAGGAGAAGATACTGAAGGCGTAATTGGCGGTATCGACTTCTTAAGAAAAGCAATGTTAAATGAAGACCTAGTAGTAGGTGAAAAAGTAGCTGTAGTAGGTGGCGGAAACACTGCTATGGATGCTTGTAGAACAGCTATTAGACTTGGCGCAAAGGAAGTTTACGTACTATATAGAAGAACGAAAGAAGAAATGCCTGCTGAAGAAATTGAAATCATAGAAGGTGAAGAAGAAGGCGTAACATTTAAGTTCCTCGTAAGCCCTATAGAAATCATTTCGGAAAATGGCAAAGCAAAACAAGTTCGACTTCAAAAGATGGAACTTGGAGAGCCAGATCAAAGTGGTAGAAGAAGACCTGTTCCAATAGAAGGAGCGGAAGAAGTATTAGATGTAGATTTAGTTATTGCAGCTATAGGTCAAGGATCTAATTTAGCCGGCTTAGAAGCAATAGAAACTACTTCTAGAGGAACCATTGCTGCAGATGAAAACTCTTTCCAAACAAGCATTCCAGGAGTGTTTGCAGGTGGAGATGTAACGAACGCAGGTGCAGGTATTGCAATTCAAGCTATTGGAGATGCAAAAAAAGCGGCTAATGTTATAGACAAATATCTAGCAGGTGAAATGGTACCTTATGTAAAACCATATTATGTAATTAGAGACGATGAAATAACAGAAGAAGATTTTGCTGATCGTCCTAAAATGCCTAGATCAAAAATCAAACATGTAAGTGGCGAAGATCGAAAAGGCAATTTTGAAGAGGTTAACTTTGGTTACACAGAAGAGGAAGCCATAGCAGATGCTAAGAGATGTTTAGAATGTGGATGCCACGATGTATTTGAATGTAAGTTATTCCACTATGCAAATGAGTACGACGTAGAGCCAGCTCGAATTGCAGGAGAAGTACATCACAGAGAAGAAGATGACAATCATCCATTCATCGTTCGAAACAGCGATAAGTGTATTTTATGTGGATTATGTGTAAGAGTATGTTCAGAAGTTATGGACAACGAAGCTCTTGGCTTAATCGATAGAGGTTTTGATACAGTCGTAAAACCAGCTTTTGGTTTACCGTTAAAAGACACAAACTGTATTTCTTGTGGTCAATGCGTAAGCGTATGTCCAACAGGAGCATTACAAGAAAGACTTCAACTTGAAAAATCTGTTCCAGTTGAAACAAATACAACTTCAACAATATGTGCACATTGTAGCGTAGGTTGTAATATCAATCTTGAGACAAGAGGCGAAATGATCTACAGAGCGATTCCGGACAAAGAAAGCAAAGTAGACAATGGACTATTATGTGCTAAAGGTCGCTTTGGTTTTGATACAGTTCAAAAAGACAAGAGAATTCTTAGCCCAATGGTTCGAAAAGAAGGTAATTTAGTAGAAGTAGAATGGGAAGAAGCAATTCGATTTGCTGCTAAGAAAATGCAAAGTTTGTCAATGATGTACGGCTCAGAATCTGTAGCAGTATCTGTATCTGATCGAAGTACCAATGAAGAAATTTACATGGTTAAGAAAATAGCAGAAGAAGGATTAGGTACAAAAAATATTACTTCCTTCAACCGAGTATATGGTGGAATCAAAGATGTATTAGGATATGATGCATCAACAAACACATTTGATGAGCTATACTCTACAGAGACTATTGTACTATTAGGATCAGACATTATGGAAGACCATCCAATCCTAGGTGTTAAGATTAAAGAGGCTGTAGCAAAAGGTGCTCAATTATTAGTAGTTAATCCTTTTGTATCTCATGCGGATGAGTGGGCAAAAAATAAAATTTGTGTAGAAAACAATATAGATTTCTTAAAACAAGTAGCTAAAGAGCTTCTTGAAAGAGGTAGTGCACCTGTAAATACAGCTGGTATTGATGAGTTAAAAGCTAGCTTAAATACTGTAACAGTAGGTAAAGATGCAAAAGAATTTGTTGATATCTATACAAAAGCGAAAAAAGCTATTATCGTATTTGATCAAAATGCTTTAACAGCGGATAGTGCTAAAATGATTGCTAATATTGCAGTATTGGCAGGGCATATTGGCAAAGCGAGAGCAGGTATCATCCAATTAAAACCAAAGAACAATAGCCAAGGTTTAGCGGATATTGGAATTAACGCAGATCACACAATCATAGAAGAAGGAATTAAAGGCGGAATCATCAAAGGTATGATGATATTTGGCGAAGATATACCAAATGTAGACGTAAGCAATTTAGAATTCTTAATGGTTCAAGATATGTACTTGACTGAAACTGCTAAAAAAGCAGATGTAGTACTTCCATCTGCAAGTTATGCAGAATCAAAAGGTACATTCACTAATGCAGAAAGAAGAATTCAAACATTAAAAGTTGCGATTCCATCTTTAACTGGTGAAGAAAACTGGGTTGATTTATGTGATCTAGCAGCAGCATTAGGAATTGAAATCAACTACAGCAACGTAGATGATATTACAGAAGAGTTAACAAGAAATGTTCCAGAGTACTATGGATTTACTGCCTGTGCAGATGGAACGAGCTTCTGGCCAATTGGAGAAGGCCATGTTCTTTATACAAAGGGATATAACTTTGCATGTGGAAAAGCACAGCTACAAGTTGTAGAAGACGGAAAACTTCTTGACAAGGTAGAAAGCACTGATGCTCATGGAAAGATGTTTAAAGAAATATTAAAAGATAATGGAATAATTTAATAAAAAATCGTGCCTTCTCCACGGTGCCATAGGGACACTTTCTAAATCGTGGTGAAGTTGGGCGGTATGTATCGGCAGGCAGTGGATATTCACTGTCTGCCGATTATCGTTTATGTCAGCACCTACTCAAAAATCAGATGAATGTATAGCAGTATAGCGAAAACCCTAAAAATACAATAGTTAACCTGCCTCTGAACCGAAAGGATGGGGGCTTTTTGTACAACCATTCTTTGTGAAAATGACTTTGACAGCACTTTTATCTATTCTATAATTGTTGAATGGAGGTAATATGGTGAAAAAGTTTGTGATATTATTTGTGAGGCTTATAATGGTTTTCACCCTTGCGTTGACACAGGAATTTAGTGTGACAGAGCAGATCACAACTATTGTACTGAAAACGGTAAAGAGTACCGTCGTTTTTCCGTATTCAGCCCGTTTTTCTTAAACGGTTCCTATGGCACAGTAGACTTGGGGTATGTTTTTTAGTTTTATATGATTAAGGTTCTGTTTTTGTGGAATATATATAGTAGGGTTAGTAATGGTCAAACCTTAGAATCGTCTACGTCGATTCTAAGATTGCGACACTTGCTAAATGAAAGCAAACGCTTCAATTTACGTATCCATGTAATTTCACAGTCAAATCAGAAAGTTGTTTGTCTGCTGCATTACATAGATGCTACGAAAGCTTTATTTTTCGCTTGCTCGTTAGCAGGCGAAAAATAAAAATATCTATTTTAAAAGATTAATGATATACTGATAATCGGAATATACAGAAAAAGGAATGATATAATGGAAATAAAAAAATTTGAAGACATACAGTGTAGCGACGAGATAAAAAGAGCAGTTGACGCAATGGGCTTTGAGGAGATGACTCCGATTCAACAATTGACTATGCCTTTGATTATGGCAGGCAAAGATGTTGTAGGACAAGCTCAAACAGGTACAGGTAAAACTGCGGCTTTTGGTATACCTCTTTTAGATATAGTAGACCCCAATAATAAAAGTACGCAGGCTCTCATATTATGCCCCACTAGAGAGCTTGCATTACAGGTCTCAGAAGAAATTGCAAAGCTTGCAAAGTTTAAGCATGGTATTAAGATTGCACCAATTTATGGAGGTCAATCTATTGATCGACAAATTAATGCCTTAAAAAGAGGCGTACAAATTGTCATTGGTACGCCAGGTAGGGTTATCGACCATATCAATAGAAGGACGTTAAAGTTAAAGGATTTGAAATTGTTCGTATTAGATGAGGCCGATGAAATGCTTAATATGGGTTTTAGAGAAGATATAGAGACAATTTTGGAAAGTGTAGATCACGAAAGACAAACTCTCCTTTTTTCTGCTACGATGCCTAAGGCAATATTAGAAATTATCAATAAGTATCAAAAAGATCCAGAGATTGTAAAAGTAGTGCACAAAGAGCTGACTACGCCAAATGTAGAGCAACTATATATAGAGGTAAAAGAACAGGATAAAATAGAAGTTCTTACAAGATTAATAGATGTTTACAATCCTAAATTATCAATTATCTTCTGTAATACAAAGAGAAAAGTAGATGATGTGACAGACCTTATTCAATCAAGAGGTTATAGCGCAGATAAAATTCATGGAGATATGAAGCAACAGGTGAGAAGTAATGTAATCAGCAAGTTCAAAAGAGGAGATATCGAGATTTTAGTAGCTACGGATGTAGCGGCTAGAGGATTAGATATTGATGATGTAGAAATTGTACTTAATTACGATATGCCAAGCCATGAAGAATACTATGTTCATAGGATTGGTAGAACAGGTAGGGCTGGTAAAAATGGAACGGCCTTTACTTTTGTAACGTCAAGAGATTATTATTTGCTAAAGAATGTTATGAATTATACTAAGAAGAAAATCAATCGACATCCTATACCAAGTATAAGCGATATTGAGAACATCAAGACGCAAATATTTATTAATAAATTAAAAAAAGCCATCGGAGAAGGTGGATTATCCAAATACATTAATATTCTAGATAAAATGATGGAGACAGAAGATTTCCAATCCATAGAAGTAGCGGCAGCAATGCTCAAAATGGAATTAGAACTGCCAGAAAAAGATATGATTGAGCCAGTTCAATTTAATAAAGGTAGTCGAAGAGATCAAGGATCTCAAAAAGGTGGTAGAAGAAGAAGAGGCGATGAACATATGGCGAGAATGTTTATCAATGTAGGAAGAAACAAAAAAATTCAACCAGGAGATGTAGTGAAGTCTATTGCCTCTGAGACAAGCATGAGTGGCAGCAATATAGGTCATATCGATATCTTTGAAAATTATACATTTGTAGACATACCGGAAGAATACGCTGACGAAGTACTAGAAATTATGAGAAAAGGAACGATAAAGGGCAATAAAGTAGTCATTGAGAGAGCTCAAGGCAAAAAGCCAAAAAGAAGAGTGCGTACAAAATAAAACTTTGTTTTGTACCATTGTCAATTTTTAATTAAAAGAAAGACTGTAGTGATCTACAGTCTTTCTTTTAGACTTCCACTGCGGTAAGCACTGATTAACATCTCTAAATAATATATCCGCTTGCTCAAGCTCAAACCTACATCTGTATCTGCAACTTTTTTTCGATCTAATACCTTTTCAATGACCCTAATAGTCGAACGGATGTCCTTTCCATCATTGACGGCTTTTTCAACAGATTCAAAGGGCTCATGGCTCGCAAGCTGCAACCCATAAGAATTATAAATCAAAGTATACCCAGCAATACCCGTTGTCTTTTGATAAGCACGAGCAAAACCACCGTCTATGACTAAAAGCCTTCCATTAGCCTTTATAGGGCTTTCTCCATCCTTAGATTTTACAGGCACATGGCCATTAATAATATGTCCATGATCAGGATCTAAACCAAACTCCATTAAAACTTTTTTTGCAATTTTTTCATCATAGATTAAATTATAATAAGGAGTGTATACTTCTTTATGAGTGCTTTTATCTACGACAAGATACCGTTCAAAAGTAGCCATCTTATTCTTGCCAAAGAGAGGGGAGTCTTTATGGCACCATAGATACCAAAAAATTTCCGGTCCTATATTACTTTGTCCGTCTCCAAAATAAGCTTCTCTTACGTATTGATCTAATTTATCCAAGAATTCTCGGCTTTTGTAATATTTATTGTTGATTTTTACTTCTTTGAAACTACCTTCCTTATTCATGGGCAAAGAAGCGTGAAAGAGCAAATTGCCATTGTAATTTAAATAAATACTTCCTTTAGATAGCAAAAATCGTACATGTTTTTGCAATCGTTCAGACAGAGTAAAGGAAGAACGAAGTTTTTGTATTACTCGCTCTTCGT
This sequence comes from Alkalibaculum bacchi, assembly GCF_937875145.1. Taxonomy (GTDB): domain Bacteria; phylum Bacillota; class Clostridia; order Eubacteriales; family Alkalibacteraceae; genus Alkalibaculum; species Alkalibaculum bacchi_A. Next base: position 87,733 of record NZ_CALNCS010000021.1, read on the forward strand.
CTAAAGAAAGTTTCCACGATTCTTTAGGGTCTATAGTTGGAAAATTGCTATCACTTAGCTTGTACTGTGCTCCATTTATTTTGATGATACTAGCCTCATAATCAATTTTATCTAAGAGAAGTCTATCTTCTATTTCAAACTCAGGATGTGAAAGGATTAATTGATGCTCCAATTTAAACTGAATAATAGAAATGGCCTTGTGCATTTTTGATAATAACTGTATATCAGAATCTGTAAAAACTTCTGTGCTATTTACTTTAGGAATGAAGTTTTTGCATGGATCGTCAGAATACATCTCTAATGCAAGAGTTGCCAGTGGCAATAAATTAATTCCATATCCGTCTTCTAAGATATCCATATTTGAGTAACGTAGGCATATACGTATCACATTAGCAATACATGATAAATCCCCTGCGGCAGCTCCCATCCAGAGGATATCATGGTTTCCCCATTGTATATCTAAAGAGTGGTGCTCCATTAAAGTGTCCATGATAATATGAGAACCAGAACCTCTATCGTAAATATCTCCAATAATATGTAGGTGATCAATGGTTAGTCTTTGTATGACAGAAGAAATCTCTATAATAAATTCATCGGCTTGCTCTAAAGAGACAATAGCATTAATGATTTCATTATAGTAGTCTTTTTTATTGAAACGGTTTTCATTTTCGTGTAATAATTCCTCCATGATATAGGCAAAAGAGGGCGGGAGTGCTTTTCTTACCTTTGAACGAGTGTATTTAGATGATGCATCTCTGCAAACCTGTACCAATCTGTAGATGGTAATTTTGTACCAGTCACCCAGGTTTTTCTCTAGAGATTTTACCTGTTGCAATTTTTCCTCAGGATAATATATCAGTGTAGCAAGTTCTTGTATATCTGATTCAGATAAGGTTTTTCCAAGTACATCTGTTATTTTCCTTTTGACGACGCCCGAAGCATTTCGCATGACGTGATTAAAGGCTTCATGTTCACCATGAATGTCTGTGAGAAAATGTTCTGTCCCTTTTGGTAAATTCATAATAGCTTTTAGATTAATAACCTCAGAAGCAGCTATTCCAATGCAGGGGAATTTTTGAGATAAGAGTTCTAAGTAATTTCTATTATCTTGGATTTGTTTACTAGTAAATCTGTTCATAGAAAGCCTCCATAACTAAGTTGATAATATTGTAGAGTAGCACATATTCTTTGAATATATTCGCTTTTACAAATAGTATATCATACTATAAAAGAATTAAAATAGATAATAAAAGTTAAATTTCAATTATGTGATATACTAATTAGCGACTTTACTAAGAACTTACATATAGAATTTAGAATAAAACAGGGTCTATTTGCCAATCAATTGGCGTTTCCCCCATATTTAATAGGAAATCGTTTGCCTTTGAGAAGGGTCTGCTTCCAAAAAAACCTTTATTGGCAGAAAAAGGGCTTGGGTGGGGGGATTTGATAATTTTATGATGAGGATTATTAATATACATTTCTTTTGATTGAGCAAATTTTCCCCATAAGACAAAGACAACAGGATCTTTCTTTTGATTAATTATTTGTATGATCTGATCCGTAAAAATCTCCCATCCTAGTTTTTGATGAGAAGCTGGTGAACCCGCTCTTACAGTAAGCACTGCATTTAACAAGAGGACTCCTTGGTCAGACCATTTCTTTAAATGACCGTGGTTTGGTATAGAACAGCCCAGATCATCGTGAAGTTCTTTATAAATATTCATAAGAGAAGGTGGTATGGATACATCAGGTTTTACTGAAAAGGATAGACCGTGAGCCTGTCCTGAGCCATGATATGGATCTTGTCCTAAGATAACCACTTTCACGTCTTTATAAGCAGTATAGTGAAGGGCGTTAAAGATATCATGCATATTGGGATAAATTTTTTTGGTTTTATATTCATTTTTTAAGATATCATGTAATCGGACATAATACTCCTTTTCAAACTCACCTTCAAGAATCAGGCCCCAATCATTTTGAAATTTAATAGTCATGTGAATGCTCCTTACTTTGTAATATATTTAAAGTATAGAATAGTTTATCCTAAAATTCAATGAAACATGTGTAAGTAAAAGGGTTGAAAGGGGAAAGCTAAATGCAAAATTTTTATGTTGGAAGATCTACATGGTTTATAGCGTTTTACAAGGCTTTAACTATTGTTCTATAATTGTTTACTTTGCTTATAATCAAAGTAAAAAAATGTTTACAATCTTGTCCATAATAGTATATAATAAAAACAATGATTTCGTAGCTCAGCTGGGAGAGCGCCACCCTGACACGGTGGAGGTCGCTGGTTCAAGTCCAGTCGGAATCACCAATTTATGAATATTATTTTTTATAGCCTTCTAGTGTGTGCAAAGTGCGTACTAGGAGTTTTTTTGTATAAGGTGGTCAGTTTGAGATACGTAGACGAGATTGCTACATGTCGTAATGTGTAGATAAATGTATATACATCCAGATAATATAGAGACAATATAAAAATAGATAAACATATGTCAAATGTTTGTTGATTTTCAAATATGTATAGTATAAAATCAAAGTATATACAAAAGAGAAAGGATATGAAGTACATATGAATGAAGAAGTTTTGAAAAAACACCCTGAACTGAAAAAGGTAATAGACACTGTATTAGCTGTAGATGTAGGTAACTCATATGTGAAGACAAATGTAGGACTTTCTATACCAAGTAGGATTTCCGAAGTAAATAGACATGGAAGTGTGACGGCAAAGACAAGTAATGTTATTTGGAATGGAAAATTATATACAGTAGGTAGTAAGAATGGTAAGGCTAATATTGAGCCTACAAAGTATTCATCAGATCATTACAAATTATGTTTACTTACTGCCATTGCTCTTAGCTTTAAAGGAAAAAAAGATATAAGCGTAAGACTTGCTTTAGGACTTCCTGCTGAATTTTATGATATTCATTTCCAACCTCTAAAAGATGAAATACTAAAAATGGAAAAACAACAAATCACAGTAAATAGTGTAGAGTACAATATTGAAATTTTAGATGTTCAGGTGTTTAAACAGGGTGGTACGTTAAGCTCCACTAGGGCAAAAAATTATAAGTTCCCTATGTTAATGGTTGACCTTGGTTCTGTGACATTAGATGTATCCTTTTGGCGATTTGTAAAAGATGAATTTGATAATAAAGTATTAAATATGACTGCTGCGAAGAGCTATGCTCAATATGGTTTTCAGCCAGTTATGGAAGATCTTTTAACAAGATTTAACTCTGCAGAAGGTTCAGATGGGAACTACGATATAATAGATGCTATTGAGTTTTTAGAAGAAAATTATCTTCCTTTTAGCACAGAAGAAGAGTTAAAGAGTGTAAAGGATGAAATTCTTATGCCATATGTTTCGGATTTTGTGAGTTCTATAAAAAGCATTTTCCAACTTTCTGCATGTGAAAGTATATTGTTAATGGGTGCTCCAGCTCACATACTGCTTCCATATGTACAAGCAGAGATGAATGTAAAACCAGAAGCTACCCCAATTGTTATAGAAAATGTAAAAGCACAACACGCAAACACAGTAATTTTTGCAGAAAGGTACAAGGAATTATTAACACTTGATTACTTGGAGAAAGTTAAAGGAGCTGAATAATAATGGCAAATGTTCGAAAAACTATTACAGCAAGCCTTGGCTCACTAAATGATAAAGACTTATTTGATTTCTTAGAACAAATGGAAAGTAAAGGGGTCACAGTATCAAAACTAGTAAAAGATGCTTTAAGATATTATCAAGCTAATTATATATCTAATAAAAAGAAACAAAAGAATGATATAGACTATAATCGTATTGAGTCTATTGTAGAAAAAACCGTAAAAAAGGTCCTGGAAGAAATGGATATAGCAAGTTCATTGGCATCAAATATTTTAGAACAAACAGATACTATAGAGACCGTAAATCCTCAAGTGAAGAGCCCAAAACAAGGAGCTAAATTACCTAAGGGAAAGCGGATAAAAGGCATCAAGGAAGCCGTTGGGCTAGAAGAACAAGAGCCAATACAAATTGAAACAGTAAAATCAGTAGAAGAATCTCCTCTTACAACAATAGAAGCTGTTGAAGAAACAGAAATTCTAGAAGAAGGGCTACAAGTAGAACAGGAAGTTGAAAAAACAGAGTCTCAAATAGATGGAGAAGTTTCTATAGAAGTGTCTGCAGAAGTCATTACAACAGAAGAAGAAATAATAGAAGAAGAAATAATAGAAGACGAGCAAAAAGAAGAAATGATTGAAGAAGTAAAAGAAGAAGTAAAAGAAGAAGTAAAAGAAGAATCACTAGCAGAGAAGAAAGAGATAGACAACTCAGACTTAGAAGCTCTAGTGAGTGGTATGATCACTATAAGGTAAGGAGTACTCCTTACCTTTTTTCTTTAAGGTGGTCAGTTGATAAAAACAAATTCGCCTAGGGGCGAGGGAAGTGTTTTTACAATTATTTAACTATTGTTTATTCATGTAGAACTAAAAGGTTTCTTGTAATATATTGTGTTATAATATTTGTATCAGCAGATTGACTCGCAGAAATCCGGATGTTTTCTGTGCTCGCACAAGAAAATATCTTGATTGCTAGCAAGTGCAAACAATCTCGGCTGCGAGGCGACTGAGGTAATCTACGGAATTTATGATATAACAAAAGAGATATAAAAGAACAGAAAACACAAAAACAAGGAGGTCTTTATGAATCTTAAAAATTTTCTTATAGAAGATGGTGTTAATCCAAAATTGATTGATGACGTAGACTATTTTAGTCGTTATCACAAAGTAGACTCCAATGCCCTAGATCGAATTCCTGGCCTTAGCAATTATTTTTATGGGAAAGAAATTTGGGAGATGGTTATTTCTGCATTATTAGAGGGAGAGCATGTACTCCTATCAGGACCAAAGGCTACTGGAAAAAATCTTTTGGCAGATAATGCTTGTCATTTGTTTGGCAGGCCCCAATGGAATGTATCTTTTAATGTAAACACAGATAGCGCAAACTTAATTGGTACAGATACCTTCGAAAACAACGAAGTAAAACTTCGTAAGGGACCAGTATACCATTGTGCTACTTATGGTGGATTCGGTGTTTTTGATGAAATCAATATGGCTAAAAATGATGCTGTTGTAGTTTTGCATTCAGCTCTTGATTATAGAAGGATTATTGATATACCTGGCTATGAAAAAATTGCACTTAACGATGCGACTCGTTTTATTGGTACGATGAATTACGATTATGCAGGTACAAAAGATTTAAATGAGGCTCTCGTATCTCGGTTCTTAGTTGTGGACATCCCCAAAGTGGATGAACCAAAGCTAATGAAAATATTAACAGATGATTTTCCAGATGCGGATAAGGAAATCCTAAGTCAATTTATTGGCGTATTTATAGATTTGCAAATGAAATCAGAAAATGGTGAGATCTCAACAAAAGCAGTTGATTTAAGAGGTTTGATTGCTTCCTTAAAGACGATTAGAAGAGGTTTGAGACCGAGATTAGGTATTCAAATGGGGATAACAGGAAAAACCTTTGATCAATATGAAAAGGAAATAGTAGAAGATGTAATTCGAACGAGAATACCTGAAGCTTGGACAGTAGAAGATGTGTTTCCTTCTAGATAGGAGAAATGATCATGGAATGGGAGTATAATGATTATGAATTAGATAATAGGTTACATAATATGATGTGGACCATATCCGAAGATTATGGAGAAGAATCGAATGATCTAAAGAGGTATGCAAATGTATCTAAAGATTTAGCCATATACTTTGCAGTCAAAACAGGTGCTCGAAAAAAGTATGTAGATTGGTTGACGGTAAAAAAGTATATTTCCTATAAGGCAAGAAAAGGTGTAAATCCTGATATTCTTGTACCTTTTGTAGAAATCTGCCTAGACATTATGGTCGAAGATAAATTGATTGAGGAACGTCCAGGAGTTCAAGATATAAGAAACGAGGGGTACGAGGAACTCTTAAAACAGTTTTTAAAGACACATTCCTCTACATTGATGGAAAAAATCCGCTATGCTTGGGTGTTTGAGCAAATGGGTAAAAGCGTCCAATTTGACCGACAGGTCAGGGGGATTTTGAAGGATATGTTGGAGTGCAAAAACGCTACTACTACAAAAGAAGTAATTGTGCTTATGGACAAAATCTATACAAAGCACTTTAGCCAGGAAGAAGATTACTTCGTTGAAATAGAAGATCAGCTTATAGAACAAGTGCAACAACAGGCCTTAAGTGAAGATAGCAATGGGGATTTTCAAGATTTCTTATATGAAGAATTATATAAAGATAATGAGGTTAGTCAAGAAATATCTGAAGTAGTGGATAATATGAATAGCTCCTTATTAGTAGAGTCTTTAGGAGATTTTTCTAAGGATGCCTCTACAATGGACAATAGACATATTTTTGTGGATCAAGAAACAGCTAATAAAATTTACGATAAAATATCTTACTATTATGGGGATCCCTTTTTAAGTAAAGAAGAAGTGCGAAATATTGAACGGAAAGTTTGTAGCAATGCCCATGATGGATGCAGGATTCACTTTACAGATGGAGTACTTCGAACAGACAACGATAATGCTTTTCAGAAAAAGTTTGTGTCTCGTCAAAGAGAAAATAATTTATCCTTTTATGCTCAGAATCCAAGGATAAACAAGAGAAATATTACAAAATTGAAACAAATGATCTTGCGAACGATGATCGCTGAGAGTGAAGTGACAAAAATACCATCTGATAATGGCGTAATAGTTGCCAATAAGCTTTGGAAAATTGGTAGAAGCAAAGATACTAAAGTGTTTAATAAAATCTTAAAAAATGAAAAAGGCGGATATGCAGTAGACATCCTCCTAGATGCCAGTGGTTCTCAAAGGATGAACCAAGGACAGGTAGCATCACAAGCGTATATTATTAGTGAGGCTTTAACCTTAGCATCTATTCCTAATAGGGTTATGGGTTTTAGCAACTTTCTAGATTACACGATTTTAAGGCGATATCGCAATTATGATAGTCCGCGCAGTGAAAACAAAAATATATTTGAATATTATTCTGCAGGTAATAATAGAGACGGTTTAGCGATTCAATCAGTTGCTCAAGATCTTTTGAAAAGAGAAGAAGAAAATAAAATCATGATTATCTTAAGCGATGGTAAACCTAATGATATTATTATTTCCAAAGTAGCACAGATTGGTTTAAAAGGAAAAGTATCCTATCAAGGGACAGCAGCCATAAAAGATACGGCCCTAGAAGTACGAAAAGCTCGTAAATCAGGGATCCTAGTTCTAGGCGTATTCACCGGAAAAGAAGAAGACTTACATGCAGAGAAATTCATTTACGGCAAAGACTTCATATACACTAGAAATGTAGATCGCTTTGCAGATATAGTTGGAACATTCTTAAAGAGAGTAATTGAAAATTACTAAAAACACCCTCGCGAGAGGGTGTTTTTAGTTGGCTAGGGAAACCTTAACTCGCCTATAGGCAAGTTAAGGTTTCGTTTATCTCCTTTTCGTGGATAATACACCCTAATGATGATAAAATATAGGTATGGAATAGACAGCGAGGAGAGAAGGCCAATGTTATATATAGGACCCCATATATCTACCTCTAAGGGGATGTATATGGCGACGAAGGATGCAATAGGTATTGGTGCAAATACCTTTCAGTTTTTTACACGAAATCCTAGGGGAAGTAAAGCAAAGAAGCTAGACTTAGATGATATGGCTAAATGTAAAGTTTTAATGGAAGAGAATGACTTTGGACCTTTACTGGCTCATGCGCCTTATACTTTAAATATGAGCTCTGCAACAGAAAGTACGAGAGAATTTGCTAAAATGGTATTTGAAGACGACTTAAATCGGATGGAATATATACCTTGTGATTTGTATAACTTTCACCCAGGTAGTCACGTAGGACAAGGTGCAGAGAAGGGCATTGAACTTATTGCACAAGTTCTCAATGCAGTATTGAAAGAAGAGCATACGACGACTGTTCTATTAGAGTTGATGTCAGGGAAAGGAACAGAGATAGGAATTGTTTTTGAAGAGGTAAAAGAGATTATGGATAGAGTCAAATTAAATGATAAATTAGGCATTTGCTTAGACACTTGTCACATATACTCTGCAGGATATGATATCGTCAATAATTTAGATGGAGTTATAGAAGAATTAGATAAAACTATTGGAGTAGATAGATTAAAGGCCATTCATTTAAACGACAGTAAAAATCCTCTAGGAAGTAAAAAGGACCAACATGAGACCATTGGACAAGGTCATATAGGTTTAAAAGCAATTCTAAATATTATGACACACCCTAAACTTAAACATATTCCATTCTTCTTAGAAACGCCAAATGAACTTGAAGGTCATAGAGAAGAAATTGAGATGATACGGAAAGCGCTAAAAATATAGTCAGATATATGCATATCTGATATATAAACATATATCTGACAATAGTTAAATAGTAGTCGAACAATCGTTTAACTACTGTTTAACTATTGTTGGACCATCGTTCCACAATTGTTCTACTATCATTCAACCATCATTCAAAAGGAGAGATATATGAAAGAAAAAATTGCATTATTAAAGTGCACAGGTTATGAACTAGAGCTCGTTGAAAGGACATTAAGAGAAGGTTTTGAACTTCTTGGGGGAGAGCCCTTTATAAGAAAGCTTATTCCCCTTAATGCAAAGGTCTTACTAAAGCCAAATCTTTTAATGGCAGAAGAGGCAGGTTCGCCTGTTATAACTCATTATATTGTATTCGAAGCACTCCTTCGAATTATCTCTGATTACACAGACAGTATTACTTTTGGAGATTCTCCTGGTTTTGGAAGCTCTTATAAAGCGGCTCAAAAGGCAAGGCTTATTGAAGTAGGAAGTAAATACGGTGCTAGCTTTGTAGATTTTAATGACAATATTAATCTAGAGCTAGAAGACGCTATTTTGTGTAAAAACTGGGATATAGCAAGGGCTGCTTATGAGTCGGATGTCTTGATATCCTTACCTAAATTAAAAACTCATGGAATGATGTATTACACTGGAGCGGTCAAAAATCAGTTTGGTTGTGTGCCAGGTACGAGAAAGGCTGTATGGCATGCTCGAATGAATAATTTAGAAAACTTTGCAAAAATGCTCTTAGATTTAAACACTTTAGTCGATACAAAGTTTGCTGTATTAGATGGCATAGTGGCAATGGAAGGCAATGGGCCGAGAAACGGAACTCCTAGGAAAATGGATACAATCATTATGGGTGAAAGCCTTACAGCTATAGACGCAGTTGCAGCGAGTCTTATAGGTTATGAAGATCCTTTAGAATTACCTCAATTAAAAGCAGCTTATGAATCTAATTGGGGAACGGTTTTTCTTGATGAAATTAAGATTTTAGGAGAGAAGAGAGAAGGTCTAAAGGTAGAGGATTTTAAACTCATAGCTAAAAAGTTAGAGTACCTAGGCACAGAAGGTTCTCACAAATTTATGAGAAGATTTTTAGCACCTTATCCAAAATTGATTTTAGAAAAATGTATCAGCTGTAATCGATGTTATGAAGTTTGCCCTGAAAAACCAGATGTGATTACTATGACCGATCAAAAAGGTAAGAAGGCACCTGAATTTAATAAGAAAACATGTATTCGTTGTTTCTGTTGCCAAGAATTATGTCCAGAAGGGGCCATAGAAGTGGCGCAAACGAGGTTGGGTAGAGTATTTAACTAGGCATACTTATAGGCAGGGAATAATTTTAAATTCGTAATTAAAAATACGCCAAGGCTTTTCCCAACCAACCGTCCAACCAGAAGGGAGTGAAATCATGAATCTAATTTTAGGTCGAAAAGGTACCGGAAAATCTCATATTATATATAATCAAATAAAAAAATGCATCGAAAAGGGTGAGGATAGGCTTATCCTTATTGTACCGGAGCAATTTACTTTTCAGGCAGAGAGGGAATTGATTGAAGTCTTAGATAGCCCTGGAATACTAGATGTGGAAGTTTTGAGCTTCTCCAGATTAATGAGTAGGCTCATGGAAGAAGTTGGAGGCGCTACAAAAGTGAAATTGTCTCCAACTGGAAAACATATGGCCTTGCAAAAATCATTATTAGATAGACAGGAAGAGCTTTCTGTTTACAGAGGTATGGTTCGAAAACCAGGTTTTATTCATGAAGTTCAGGATATTATTGCTAATCTCAAAAAAAAGATGATTTGTGAAGAAGATTTAAAAGAAATTCTAGAAAAGGACTTAGAAGATCATCAAATGCTTAGCAGAAAACTTAAGGATATTACTACTCTTATGGAAAGTTATAATAACTGGCTAGGAGAGGAATACTTAGACAACGAAGGCGTTATAGACTTGCTTATAGACCAGATGGAGGGCAGCACTACAATTCCTAAGTTAAAGATATGGATTGATGGATTCGATACTTTTACGGAGCAGATGTTTAAATTTGTTGAAAAACTCTATGTCTATAGCAAAGAGTTAACCATAAGTCTTACTCAAATAACAAATAAAGAAGATCGTGATGTAGAGATTTTCCTTATCAATGAAAATACACAAAATAAACTAATGGAAATGGCAAGAGGACAGGCAAAGCTCATCACTACTCATTATAAGCAAAAGGATAAACGGAAAGATATTGAGCATTTGGAAAGAGAATTATACTCTTATCCACTTATCCCCTATGAAGAGAAAGAAGAGAATATTAAAATTCGAGCCTTCAAAAATGTCTATGAAGAACTAGACTATCTTTGTATAGATATTTTAAAGTTGGTACAAGAAGAAGGTTATCGATTTAGAGATATTACAGTTGTGACGAATGATTTAGGCAGTTATGAATTCTTAGTAAAAAGATCTTTTGGAGAATACAGTATCCCTTTTTTCATGGATGCTAAAAGGAAAATAACAGACAAGCCTTTAAGTATTTTACTCATTTATTCTTTGAGGGCCATTGCATATCACTTTACATATGAAGATATGTTTGCCCTTATAAAGACGGGACTCACCAATTTAGATTATGAAGAATACGAAATCTTAGAAAATTACGTATTAAAATACGGCATAAAGGGGAGTAAGTGGAAGAATGGATTTACTCAAACACAAGAATCTGATGAGTTTGACTTAGAAAAACTAAATAGTATGAGAAGTTCTATAATAGACCCTCTACTAAATTTATATGAGAAGATTAAGGGGAATCCTAGCTTCGAGCATATCACAATTGCCTTGTATGAATACATGGAATCTTTATCTATAGAAGAAAAACTTCAAAAAATGTTACAAGAAGTAAAAAACGAGTATGGTCAATATGAGTACGCTGCTGAAATCGCTCAAATTTATAATATTGTAATGGACTTATTTGACGAAGTAATCGAGATATTTGGCGATCACAAAACCAGTACACGAGAGTATTTAGATATTTTAGAGTCAGGTATCGAATGTGTAGACCTTTCCGTTATCCCCTCTTCTTTAGATCAAGTCATCGTAGGGGATATTATGAGAACGCGAACCACAGATTTTAAGGCTTTATTTATACTAGGGGTAAATGAAGGGAAATTACCTTCACCCCAGATTAGTGAAGGAATCTTCAGTGAAAATGAGAACGCTATTCTCAGAGAAAAGGGTATGGAAATTGAAGAGGATATTAGCTTTAAAAACATTCAGGAAAGATACTTGATTTATAGCGCTTTAGCAAAGCCAAAAGAAAAGATTATCGTAAGTTATCCCTTAGCAGATTGGGAAGGAGCTTCATTAAGACCATCTATGCTAATACATCGCTTAGAAGAAATATTTCCTTCTATAAAAGTGGAGAGGGAATGGCAGGATGCTTATCCTATTACGAATGCTAGAGGAACAGTAAAGCATATGATTCAATACTACAGGTCAATTATAGACGGCTTTGATGAAGCAGGTGAAAGTATTTGGGATGATGTATACCTTTGGTATGAAGAAAATCCCCGCTGGGAAAATCATATGTCCCATATAAAAGAGGCAATGGTTTTTGATAATAGAATATCTCGATTAAGACCAGATTTGATAAAAGGACTTTATGGTGAAACCTTAAATACAAGCGTTACAAGATTAGAAGAGTATTCAAATTGCCCTTTTAAACATTATGTAAATTACGGATTAAGACCAAAAGAACGAAAGATTTATCAAGTTTCTATACCAGATATAGGGGAGATCCTTCACCGATTGATTTATGAGTACACTCTTATTATTGAAAAAGATGGATTGGATTGGAAGGAAATTCAAAGAGAAAAGTCTGTTTTAATATGTAGAGAAGTCATGGATCGTCTCGTAGTAGATTATAGGCAAGGAATCTTTGAGAGTAATTTTAGGTATAAGTATTTAGCTAGGTATATTTATAGGATTTTCGTTAGAGCAGTAGAGACTTTGACCTATCACTACAAGAAAGGCAAATTTTCTATGTTGGGAAATGAGTTGATTTTTGGTCTAGGACAATCCATTCCTCCTATTAAAGTTGAATTATCACAAGAGCATATTCTCTATTTAGAGGGTAGAATGGACAGAGTAGATATATTAAAACATGAAGATAAATGGTTTATGAAAATCATGGATTTTAAGACGGGGAATAAAGAGTTAAACTTAAGTGATATATACTACGGTTTGTCTTTACAATTAATCGTATACATGTGGGTATGTTTGAATTATGGCAAGAAAAAAGATATGGAATCGGTGGCTGCTGGAATGTTTTATTTTAAATTAGATGATCCTCTCGTCTTAAGTGGTAAGGTAGAGGAAGAAGTGATTAAAAGTGAAATTACCAAGCATTTCAAATTAAAAGGTCTCATGTTAAAAGATATAGAGGTTTTAAAGGCTATGGATGAGGATGTAGAACATTCTGATATCGTCAACTACAAAGTGAAAAAGAATGGGGACTTTTCGGCTACATCAAAAGGATTGATTGAAGAGAAACAATTAGATCAGCTCTTATCTCACGTAGAGAATACTATTACCAATATAGGAGAAGAAATATTTGCTGGAAACATCGCCATCCGACCAATAAAAGGACAAAAAAGAGAAGCCTGCACCTATTGTAAGTACAAAGGAATATGTTTCTTTGATCAACAGCTGGATGGAAATAAATTTAGTACGAAGTTGGATTTGAGTGATGAGGAAGTACTGAAACGTCTAGACGAATAGTTGGACGGAAAAACATTAAAGCAGAAGATTGCAAGCTGGTTGTACAAAGAAAATCTGCTATTATGTAGGAGAAGACGCCTTCACCGCTCCGGCACAACGGTCACCATGGGTGAGCAAATGCCTGTCCAACCATAACGTTACTTAAAAATTAAAACGAACTATAAAAACATACAATATAGAATGCATCCTTTACAACTATAGCAAAAGAGGTGAAAACCATGCCGTGGACTGAGAATCAGCAAAGGGCGATTGATACTAGAGATAAAAGTTTGCTGGTTTCTGCAGCTGCAGGATCAGGAAAAACAGCAATATTGGTAGAGAGAATAGTAAAGATAATTATTGAAGATAAGGTAGATGTAGATCGTCTATTGGTGGTTACCTTTACAAAAGCAGCTGCTGAAGAGATGAGGGCTCGCCTCTATAAGAAATTAATGGAGACGATGGAAGAGGAGAAGGTTAGTCGGAGCTTTTTAAGTCGTCAAATCGCGAAACTTTCTGGAGCATCCATCAGCACCTTGCACTCTTTTTGTTTAGATATTACAAAGAAATACTTTCAAATAATTAATTTAGATCCAGGGCTTCGTATCGGAGATGAAACTCAGATTGGAATACTGAAGGATAAGGCTTTAGGAGAGCTTTTAGAAGAAGAGTACGAAAAAGAAGATGAAAGATTTATCGATTTGTTAGAGATGTTTAACAATAAAAGAGATGATGAAGAGATACGCAATATGATTAACAAGCTCCACCTCTTTTTAATGAATCGGCCTTTTCCTAAGGAGTGGGTGGAGAAGTCCTTAAAAAGCTTTAAAATGAACTTAGAGAGTTTTAATAAGAGCAATCTTTTTGAGGAGTATGGAGCTAGTGCAAAAAGAAAACTAAATTCGGCTAAAATAGAGATATACAAAGCTTTACAAATGGCAAACGCCTTAGAAGACAATGAGAAAGCTATTCACGTTTTACAAGACGAAGAACGCCAAATTGATCTCATTCTAAGAGATTTAAATCGTGGTTATGAATTTTATTATCAGTCCTTAGAAGATGCGAAGTTTAGCACTCTTAGAATCAAAACAGATAATATAGAGTTAAAAGAGATGATAGTAGATCGCCGAAACAGTGCAAAAGAGATTGTCAAGAAACTTCAAGAGAGTTTGCAGTACAATTCGCCAGATACTATGATGGAAGAGATTGCAGAAATGGAACCTGTTATAGGGTATCTGTTACATTTAGTATTACAATACAATCAGGTCTTTCAAGAGAAAAAGTTAGAAAGACGAGTTATGGATTTTAATGATATGGAGCATTATACTCTCAAAATACTTCAAAATTCAGAAGTTAGAGAAGAGCTGCGAAGCCAATACGCATTTGTATTTGTAGATGAGTATCAGGATAGTAATGAAATTCAGGATACGATTATCTCTAGTATTATGAGAGAAGATAATGTGTTTTTTGTTGGAGATGTAAAGCAGAGCATTTATCGATTCCGAATGGCAGATCCAACCTTATTTTTAAAAAAGCAGATTTCTTTTTCTGATAAAAAAGAGAATACAAAGGAAACCATCGCCTTAAATCAAAACTTTAGAAGTAGACAAAAGATCATCGATTTTATTAATTTGGTTTTTGAAAATATCATGAGCGAATACATTGGAGAGGTAAGATACGACGACGATGCTAAATTGTATTTAGGTGCCCAGCAAGCTCCCTTGCAAGAAAAAGTAGAAATTACAATTATAGAAAATGATAAAGACAATATTCCCAGTGAAGAGCTTATGGAGATTGGAAAAATTGAAGGGGAAGCGCTGTTTATTGCTAACAAAATAAAAGAGTTATTAAAAGAAAAGGTTTACGACAAAGATATAAACGACTACAGAGCCTTAGAATACAAGGATATGGTCATATTGCTTCGGACCACGCGTCAATGGTCTGACCTTTATTATGAGGTATTAAATCAACAAGGAATACCTGTCTATGCAGAGTCTCAAACAGGATATTTTGATACTTTAGAAATTCGATTGATCATTGAATTACTTAAACTAATCGACAATAGCTATCAGGACATTCCTTTGATTAGCGTTATGAAGTCTCCGGTTTTCTCTTTTACCATTGAAGAGCTTACACAGATACGCATAAATGAAAAAAAAGCTAGCTTTATTGATGCTGTTAAAGCTTATATCATCAATAAGGATGATGATTTAAGTCCGCGCCTAAAAAACATGATGCAAAAAATTGAATTGTGGAAAAAACAGTGTAGGTATATGCCCCTCAATGATTTTATCTGGAAACTTGTCGTAGAAACGGGCTATTACTATTATATTAGTGCAATGCCAGGGGGAATACAAAGACAAGCAAATATTCGAGTACTTATAGATCGAGCAAAGCAGTACACAGAATCTAATATTAATGGTTTGTTTAATTTTATTCGGCTAGTAGAAAATTTGAGAGAGACAAAAAGAGATTTGTCTTCAGCGAAGATTATTGGACCGAACGAAAATGTTATACGTATAATGAGCATTCACAAAAGCAAAGGATTAGAATTTCCTGTAGTCTTTGTAGGGGGACTAGGAAAAAATATGAATCTACAAGATATACGAGATTCTATTATTGTTCACAAAGATTTAGGTATTTGTCCTAATTATGTAAATCTAGATGAACGTAGATATTGCCCTACCATCTTTAAGACCATTGCCAAGGAAAAAATTCAATTAGAGACTTTGTCTGAGGAAATGAGAGTTTTATATGTAGCTTTGTCTAGGGCAAAAGATTATCTTTATTTAGTAGGAACGGTAAATAAATTAGAAAGATCTATTGAAAAGAAATGGTCAAATACATTAAGTGAATATTTTATTTCTACAGGTAGAACGTATTTAGATTGGATTATGCCTGTAGTGCTTAAAAGGTTGGACCACAAAGAGGATGATGAGAGCTGTTTTATCCTTGAATACAAAAGATTATCTGAGATCATAAATAAATTAAAAACAGAACACTTAGAGGGAAAATGGGATTTAATACAGTATTGGGCGTGTTTGGTTA
>NZ_CALNCS010000022.1 GCF_937875145.1 Alkalibaculum bacchi
TCTACAGCACCTTAGGGTAGTTTGAAATCACCACCTGTATGGCGAATTCGGTGGGCCCTCCACCATCATTTGTACAGCATAGCTGTCTTCAAGTAACATTAGTTACTTGGATTATCGCCTTCGTGGCGCACGAAATATGTCCCTATTCGTTAACAATTTTTATTATTTAAACTATCTACTATAAGGGGAGCATATCACCTTATTCTTTATTATTAGTTTTCCATACTCCGAGTTTTCACCAAAGCATTTCGCTCCTAATTCTAATTCCTGTTGAACTAACATTTCGAGCTACTCTTTGAATACTAAATCACCTCGCTAAATTATATCATCCATAATTAAATGTATTCATATTTTAGGTGATATAAGTCACAATCCCCATGCGCCCCTTGTTTTATACTCTATATATCAAGTTGTATAACAGCTGTATTATAAATCAGTGTACAAAAATAAGCGCTAAATCAAATACATACCTAACGCTAAAATCGATAACCTCAATACTTTTTCATATTATATTTCCTTAACTCAATTGGTTTACAACCTTTATGTTCAATTAATTCTTCATTAACCATTATTGTAGCAATTGCTGAAGCATGTCTAGGCGAAAACTTGAACTTTTGTATGTATTCTCCTAATCCACCCTTACTTGGATTATCAAAACTGGCTCCTAATGAATACCACTTGTCTGAATTAATAAAAAAGAAATTCAAAATGTCCTCTACTTGAGTTCGTTTTATTGTAAACCTTAGATTTCCCCATTGGACTTTAAAATTACCATTTTCAATTTTGTACTTAATCTCTTTTCCTCTACCTGAAAGGGGTCTTATTGTGTTCTTCATTTTTATCACCCTAAGTTTAAATTCTATGCCAGATTAACATTATTAAAATCTGTTCACCTTTTCTTAAATAATTGAATCACACACAGTTTATTATAATACTATTCCCAGGGTTCATCATGGCTGTAAAGAGATGGTGGAATTCCAATTAATTTTACGTCAAACTTTAAACTTGCTTCCACTTTTGTACTAGCACTGTGAATTCTTAGAGATACTGCCCATCCATTATTACAAGTAACGATTATCGTATTGTCAGAGTTTGGTTTATAACTAATGTCAAAGATCTTATCAGGCATAATGATTTGTGGAAGTTTTAATTGTGGTTTCTCATTGCCAGAGGGTCTATTAAGAGTATTATGAATATTAAAAGCTTGTACTCTCGTAACCTTTTTCTTATCATTTGTTATTATCTTATAAAAATCATTTCGACCTAAGAGATATTCCATTAATCGTTTTGGTATTATACCTTGATTCTTACTATCTAATCTTTTGACTTCTTTAATAAAAGCATTTAACAAGGGCACATAAAATCTAGTACTTTTGTTTTCGACTTCTTTCCAAAGAGCACCTTTTTGCCTCATAACTTTTAACTCTTGGAAAAGAGATTGAATTGAACTAAAATATTGATTGGAACAAGGTATACCAAACCATTCATTGCCAAAATCTAATACTGCAGATAGCCTACTATGTTTAACTGCGGTGTGATTATGTTTACAACTAATACCAACCTCCCACTCATTTTGCTTCCGAATGGTGAGAATATCACGAACATCTCCCTTTTGACCTCTCTTATCTTCTTGTATCACGAGAAATAGAGGTTCATTTCCAGAATGATAACTGAGTTGAGGCTCTAATCTCATTAATGTTTTTATTGCGGCGTTTGCACCCTTATCTAATTTAGTTCTTGTCTTCTCATCAAGTGTTCTATAAAAATCCTCAGCCCCTTGTAAAGCTTTGGACTTTTCTACAACTACTTCTTGTTGACTCTTTAGGCTTAAAAATATGGCATTCAAACATGCATATTCAAATGCCTTTCCTATTTCTGTTTGCCTTGCCATATTTGTTCCACCCTTCGAATTTTATTATAATGTATTGCGCTCTATATATTTACTTTGATATTTTCAGTGTGAAGTTTACTATCTAGAATTTCTCTTAGCTGAATCGCTACAACTTCAGCTAGTTTCACTGGCACGGCATTTCCTATTTGCTTATATTTAGAGGTAAGATTTCCGAAAAACTCCATATTTCTAGGGAATGTCTGAATAGCTGCAGCTTCCCTCCAACTAAATCTCCTAGTAGTACCTTCACTTCCAAATTGCCATTTATCTGTTTCAATTTTTTCCATATCAGGTGAAGATGGATGTAAAGTGACTTGCTTTGCCATGGCTGGTATAGTGTATGATACTTGATCCCACCCTCTCTTCCTATTACGACTCATGTATCTAGAAGAATAAGCAGCTTTACAGATATCTTTTGGATTCGGCTCTGGCATGTCTTTAAGAGCCTCTTCAAGTGTAATTCTATGATTAAAAGGTTTAGTAAACTCAAAGTTTGTAATTCCTAAATCCTTTCGTAGCCCTACCATGATAACACGCCACCTGTCTTGTGGCACTCCGTAATCAGCTGCATTTACTAGATTAGGAAATACATAATATCCTTTTTCCGAAAAATCTTCTATAATCGCTTCTATGATAGTTCCATCGCCTAATGTTAAAATACCTTTTACATTTTCTGCAACAAAAGCATATGGTTGCTTCATATCCACTAGTTGCACAAAATAACGATATAAGGTATTTCTTTTGTCGTCAATTTTTCTTGGACCAGCTAAGCTAAAACCTTGGCAAGGAAATCCTCCAGTAATAATATCTGATTTAGGTATCGTATCTAAATCTATTTTTGATATATCGCCTTGCACAACTTCTGCGTTACTCCAATTTTTATGGGTATCACAGGCATCTTTATCAATATCATTTGCCCAAATAGTTCGAAATCCTTGTCTTTCAAATCCTAAATCTAAGCCACCTGCCCCTGCAAATAGTGAAACTACAGTATACTTATTATGCCTATTATTAAATTGAATTAGATTCACTTGTTTCACTCCTTTAATATACTATTATATACGAAGATTAACTTAATTAAAAGCTTGTACAAACACACTTTTAATCGAG
Organism: Alkalibaculum bacchi; assembly: GCF_937875145.1. Classification (GTDB taxonomy): domain Bacteria; phylum Bacillota; class Clostridia; order Eubacteriales; family Alkalibacteraceae; genus Alkalibaculum; species Alkalibaculum bacchi_A. The sequence continues at coordinate 3,002 of NZ_CALNCS010000022.1, forward strand.
TTTGCAATATGAAATGCTAATCTAACTGGAACAGCATTTCCTACCATTTTATATCCATCACTTAGATCATTATAATAAAATATATATTTATCTGGAAAGGTTTGAATGCGTGCACATTCACGTATACTTAGTCTTCTATACAGCTCTTCATTTTCTGGACAGAAAACTCTCTTATTTTGATTAATATACACCATCTTAGGTGCTTGTGGGTGGATAGGAGCATGTCTACCTCCAGCTTGAATAGTAAATGATTGTTCGTCCCATGCACGCACTCTATTTCTAGACATATATATACTTGAAAAACTTCCAATCATATATTCATGGTTCGGTACAGTACATTGATCTCTATTGGTTTTGTTATTTTCTAGAGCAGGCAATGCCGTATCTCTTAAATCCCAGATGGCATCCTTTAAGTTCACTTTTCTGCTAAGAGGCTTAGGAAATTCATACTTTATTGGTATTTCTTTTAAAAACCCTATAAAAATAACTCTTTTTCGATCCTGAGGTATTTTATAGTCAGCAGCATTTAGTAATTTTATGTATATTTTATAACCTGCTTTATCAAACAAACTCAATAGGGAGTTTACAGCAGCTCTGTGTTGTGGAGCTAGCATTCCCGAAACATTTTCAGCAACAAAAAACTTAGGCTTTTTATTATTTAATACTTCAATAAAATTATAAAAAAGCTTACCCCGTTCATCCCTTATACCCAAAGATTTGCCAGCCTCGCTCCAACTCTGACATGGGGGTCCACCAATTATTCCATCACAATCTGGTATTTCATTTAATGGTATTTTTCTAATATCACGCTTGTCCAACGGTGTCGAATGATTTCTTTCATAAGTCTGCCATATAGTTGAGTCAAATTCATTAGCCCAGATAATATCGAATCCAGATTTTCTAAAACCTAGATCCATTCCACCTGCACCAGAAAAGAGACTTACAATATTCATATAATCACCCGCATCTTTTTTTACGAACACGTGTTCTTTGTTAAAAGATATATCAAATTTAGTATTTTGTCAATATATTTATAAATATTTTATATGATGGACAGGAAGATATGTTAAGTGTACTTGGCTAATAAATAGTATTTATATTTCTAATCACTTATTGAATTAGGCATGAGTTCTCTCCTTCTAACCTTTCAACCCAACTCCGTAATAGCAGCAATGAGTTCACTTGCTAATTCCTCATTTTGAATTCGAATCAAAGAATTTTCACCATAGCTCCTACCAAGTATATCAATACCACCATACCAAACTATACTATTGTCAACAATCATGAACTTATAATGATTCTTTGAAAACTGAATCACTTGTATTCCTTGACTTTGAAGATCGTTAGTAAAATGAGAAATACCCTCTCTGTAACTATCTGCATATTCTTCAAGAGATTTCATACATAAAGTAATTCTTGTGCCAGTTTTAAACTTTTCCATTAATAATTCTTTTATATTATCCATCTTTTTAATATAAAGAGATGGACTCGATATGAGAACATTTTTCTCAGATCCTTTAATATCTTTTATTATGTACTCAAGATAATTGGATTCATTATAAATAGCACTTTCAGTACCAATTTCTGCTTTGCTAGATTTTATACTATAACCTATTGAACGGTATGCAGTAAGCCTCTTATGATACATTCTCTCTAAGACTGGTATATGCACATCAACATAGTCATAAATCAAAACTTCGTCTTTTCCTTCAAAATTTCTGTGTAATCGCCCAGCGTATTGAGCAATAGTCCCTTTCCACGCTATAGGCATTGCCATAAATAGAGTATCTAATCTTGCCTCATCAAATCCTTCACCAATCAGCTTTCCAGTTGCGATAATAACAAACCTATCGTTAGTATCTAAATCCTTAATCTTTTTTAGGGATTCTTTTCTCTCGCTAGTTTTTAGTTTGCCAGACAAGATGATGATCTGAAAATCTTTATCTGACATTAACTTTACTAATTGTTCAATATGACTAGTTCTCTCAGTGAGAACTAATGGATTCCTACCTGCATTTATAGCATCAATAATATCTGCCACAATCAACTCATTGCGGTAATTACTTTCGCAAATATGCTGATATACTTCTGTAATATGCCATTCGTCCTGTTTCTTAAATACAGGCATTCTTACACTAGTAAACCGTGGCACAATACTATGTTCAAAATTCCTATGTTTAGATTCCTGCTTTGCATCAACCTTGTATCTTATAGGACCACAGTACATGAATATTATTGGGTGATGTCCGTCCTTACGGATAGGAGTAGCTGTTAGTCCATAAATATATTTTGCGTCAGAAGCACTTATAATCCTGCTAAAATTTTTAGCCGATATATGGTGGCATTCATCTACAAGAACTAAACCGTACTGATTAATTATCTGCTTAACACTTTTATCCCTTTCAAACATAGACTGCATTATTGCAATATCGACTATCCCATTAATTGTGTTCTTTCCTCCACCAAGGTGACCAATAATAGAAGATTTTTTTCTTCGATTTTTAACAACTTCATTTATCTTTATAAATTGCTCCAATCGTTCTTTCCATTGAGTAGCTAATTCTTTGGTATGAACAAGTATCAATGTTGGACGCTTCTTTTCAGCGATTAATCTCGCGCCAATCACTGTCTTTCCAAATCCAGTTGTAGCTGATAACACACCTTCATTAAAGTGATTGAGTTCATTAAAAGCTTCATTTTGATTGCTTGTAAGCTGACCAATAAACTCAATATTTAGCAATCGACCTTCATGTCTTTGATCGACTATGGAGTACTTTACATTCGCCCGCTCTAATATGCTTATTAACTTGAATTCAACGCCCCTAGGAAGGGTTATCATTTCCTCATTTTCTTCATACAAAATTGTAACACGAGGAGTTCCAAAGGTTGATTGCCTCATTGCTTGTTTCGCATAGAATTCAGGATTAGCATATGAAGCAATCTGCCTTAGTGAAAATATTCCTTTAGAAGACAGTCTAGACTTGGAGATATGTATTCCACTACCTCTATCTAGCATAAGTATTTCTGGAAAATCATTTTGATCTATACTAACTTTCTCTTCCTTGTTACCTATTTGTTCTAAATCCGCATTCAAATCTTTTAGTACATGATCTTTGCAAAATTTTGTGACGAACTCTTCTGATATTTTAGTTATTTGTGCTAAATATCTCCATTGATCTTCAATTTCATTCAAATTTTCATCTACAAAAACAGAATTGCCTTGCTTTCTAGCTTCCTTTTGTAGTGGAAGAGCTATTAGATTTCCAAAACCACCCTTTTGGAGAAAGTCTTGGCTAGGGAACAAACGATCATAAGAGTCAAATTTTATATTTTCACATTTTTGCATAGCTAAGTCTAAAATTACTATTCCAAATCTCCGTGCAAGAGATGCTTTTATTTCATTCTCAAAGAAAAACCACAAATGACATCCATTTCCTGAACGCGAACGTTCGGCATAAACTGGTATATTATTCTCTTTACAGATCTTTACAATAACTTTAACGTCATCATTCCACGTTGATTCATCAAAATCCATTGCTAGAAGATAGCAGGAATCATTTGTTGTCATTGGATAAAGTCCCAGAACATGTTCACCTAGTAAATGTCTTTTGATTTGTTCTTTATCTAGCGGCGCAAAATTACTGAACCTACATTCTGTACATTTAACCTTTGGTTTATTGCATATTGCTGCCTTGAAATCATTATAACAATAGGGTGAATACCCTGATTTCTTATTTTGTAGGCTTTAGCCTGTTGAGCCCTTAAGGGCGAAACATAAAACCACCCGCT
>NZ_CALNCS010000023.1 GCF_937875145.1 Alkalibaculum bacchi
GACCTCATGTACACTTCGAAGTGCGAAATAATGGAGCACGACAAGTTATAACTGATTATTTTGAAGGTTTAAAGGTAGGCAGACATGTAGCACCTGTTTATTTAGATTAAAAAAATCCGCTGATTCTTTCAGCGGATTTTTTAATAGATGGTAAGACAGTAAGCAAAATCATAACTCATCTATAGACGAATAAAAGTCCAATATCTAACCTCTTACCTCTTGCTTCTAATCGTCACAACCCTTGTTAATATTCTGAATATTCATTATAATATTAATATAAGCAAAATAAAAGAAATCACTACAAAAGGATATTAGCTTATATTAAGCCCATTGTTAGAGGCACATAGGACATCTGAGAAGGTCTGATTAATTAAAAAGAAGGTGCAAAATGAAAGTAAGAAAAGATATAGAGACAGAAAATTTCAGATTTTTTTCTCATAAAGAATGTGAGTACTTTCCATGTCATAAAGTAAATTCTCCAGAAGATTTCAACTGCATATTTTGTTATTGTCCCTTATATGCATTAGGAGATCAATGTGGTGGAAATTTTTCGTACACAGAAAAGGGCATAAAAAACTGTACAAACTGCAACATCCCCCACAGAAGAGAATCCTACGACAAGATTTTAGAAAAAATGGATAAGATAATGGAAATAGCAAAGAAGAAATGAAGCCGTGACAACCAGCTATCAGCCTAAAAGCTATCTACGGTAGCTAAAAGACCAAAAAAGGATTCATGCGAACTGGTCACTAATGGCTGGAGATTGATGACTTATAAATGAGGAGTAATAATATGGATATTAAATTAATTGCAATAGATATGGATGGGACTTTGCTTTATTCTAGAAATGAAATTAGGCCTAGAGTAAAGGAAGCGGTATTAGCTGCGGCAGAAAAGGGCGTTAAAATAGTGATCTCTACTGGAAGAATTTATTCTTCTGCTAGACAGTACACTAGGTTATTGGGAATTGAAACACCAATTATTTCTAGCAATGGCGCTCTAATTCGCAAAGATGATGAAAATCTTTATAAGTGCTCTATTCCTAGAGATGCCCTTGAAGAAGCTACTAATTTACTCATCGATTATGATGATATTTATTATCGCATGTACGGAGATGAAGTCTATTATTCTAAAAAAGAAAACAAAGCTGTACAGGACTTTATGAATTGGAATAAAGGTCAAAAACCTGAAGAGCAGATAAAAGTAAAGGTTATTTCAAATCCCCTAGAAATTTTTCGAGAGGGAGAAGATATTTTAAAGATGTTTCTTGTACAAGAGGAAACTTATCAAAAACGCTATGATGAACTCATTCGTAAACTAAATGAAATAAGAGGTGTCTACTGCGTATCTTCTATGCCAAAATCAATGGATGTTATTAATAAAAATGTAAGTAAAGGTCACGCCCTAGAACATTTAGCCAAAAGATACAATATTGCATCGGGTAATATTATGGCCATAGGAGATAATTATAATGATATTGAAATGATTCAATACGCCGGAATAGGCGTTGCTATGGGGAACGCAGACGATGAAGTGAAAAGAAAAGCAGATTTTGTTACAAAGACCAATCTAGAAGATGGAGTTGCAGTGGCTATTGAGAAGTTTATATTGTGATTAATGTGGTAAGCAAAACCAAAACGTCACTTCTGGTGGCATAGGTTTTACATACTTTTTTTAAATGAAAATTTTGCTTGTAATGAAAAAATTCTTTCATCACATACTATATGTGAAGGGAGCTGAAGTAAATGAAAGCAAAGAATATTATGACTAAAAAGGTAATCACTGTTCAAAAAAACGCCTTAGTTTCAGAAGCTGCAAATAAGATGAAACAAGCAGGTGTTGGTGCAGTAGCTGTTGAAGATAACGAAAATATTGTAGGCCTTATAACGGATAGAGATATTGTTTTACGAGATGTAGCTGAAGCAGATCAACCTGGTCAAATGAGGTGTAGTGATATTATGACTACAAATATTGCTACAGCTGCACCAGAATCAAATGTGGATGATGTAGCTAGAGTAATGTCTGAACGTCAAGTAAAGAGAATACCTATTGTAGAACGAAATAAAATTGTAGGTATGGTTTCACTAGCAGATCTCTCACAAACAAGAGGTAAGAAAAGTGAAGCTGGAGATACACTAAGAGATATTACTACAAAACAAACTTTCCAATAAAGCAAAAGAGGGTGCAGAATATAGACTGCATCTTCTTTTTTAAAAAATAATATATACATAAAATAACTCTAGTTGTTATGCTACCATCTTTAAGGTTTTAGCTGAAGGATTCTATTATTTTACGCTATATTTTTGTTAACAAGTAATTTTTTCTTGTTTAACCACGGTAAATTTTAATGAAAGATGAGCACAGGACATGGAATAGTACGAATATAAAATTCTTGGTGTTCATTGTTCATTGTGACGTAAGTCCATATTTATTGATTACCTGTGTTTTTTTCTTTTTTATAGTATAATAATACATAGAAAGAAGGTGTTGCCTATGGATTGGAAAAATAAATTAGAGAGAAAATGGAGACCCTTTGCCATTCACAATTTAATGGTGTACATAGTATCCATAAATTTTGCTGTCTTTGTAATACAGTATTTAGGTTTAGTTCCCAATATTGTAGGTTATTTGTATTTTTTACCCTCATTATTTTTACAAGGGCAAATTTGGCGAATGATTACTTTTATTTTTATTCCACCAAGTGCAGGTGTTATATTCATCTTATTTGTTCTATACTTTTATTATATGATAGGATCTTCATTAGAAAATGAATGGGGAACTGCCCGATTTAATATTTACTACCTCTTTGGTATGATGGGAGCAATTATTGGGTCTTTTATTACAGAATATCCTGCTACATCGACCTATCTTAACTTATCATTATTCTTAGCTTTTGCGCAAATTTATCCTGAGCATGAAATATTATTATTTGGAGTTTTACCAATTAAAATGAAGTACTTGGCTTATTTGAATTGGTTTCTCTTTGCTATGACTATTCTATTTGGAGCTGTTCCACTAAAAATCTTTGCTGTTTTTTCACTTATAAACTTCTTCCTCTTTTTCTATGAAGATTTTTTTAAGGATTTAAAATTAAAAAGGCAAGTGTATAAAAACCGAAAGAACTTCCAAGGACAAGTTCGAAAATTTAAAAGAAAATAAGGAGGGTATTGTGATGAATAAAAAGGTTTTAATTGTAGGCGGTGTTGCAGGTGGAGCTAGTGCAGCGGCTAGACTTAGGAGGCTAGATGAAAATATAGAAATTATACTCTTTGAAAGAGGACCGTATATTTCTTTTGCCAATTGTGGCTTGCCATATCATATAGGAGAGGTAATAAAAAAGAGAGAAAAATTATTGTTGCAGACTCCTGAAGCGATGAAGACGAGGTTTAATATTGATGTAAGGGTTCATAATGAAGTGATCTCAATAGACAAAGAAAATAAAAAAGTATCTGTAAAAAACACCATCACAGGGAATATATATGATGAAAGCTATGATGAACTCATTTTGTCAACAGGTTCTTCTCCCCAAATACCTGCCATACCAGGTATCAATGAGAAAAATATTTTTACGATATGGAATATACCAGATATGGATGATATTAAAGATTATCTGTCTAAGGAAAATATAAAGGAAGTCAGTATTGTTGGTGGAGGCTTTATTGGAGTGGAGATGGCGGAAAATTTTTGTGAGCTTGGTTTAGATGTTCATATAATCCAAAGACCAAATCAAGTCATGCCTACTGTAGATTTTGAAATGGCTCAATTCCTTCATCGTTACATGGAAGATAAGGGTATTAAACTGATTTTAGAGGATGGCGTCAAAGAGTTTCGATCTGAGGGCGACAAAACGATAGTTGTTACAAGTAAAGGAAGGGAAATAGTCTCTGATTTAGTGCTTTTATCCATTGGTATAAAAGCAAACAGTCAGCTTGCAAAAGATGCAGGTTTGGAACTAAATGATAGAGGTGGCATTGTAGTAAATGAATATTTGAAAACATCAGATCCGCATATTTACGCCGTGGGAGATGTGATACAGGTCAAAGATTTTGTAAACAATGTAAATACAATGGTTCCTTTAGCTGGTCCAGCAAATAAACAAGGTAGAATTGTAGCGAACAATATCGCAGGGTATAGAGAAGAGTACAAGGGAACTCAGGGAACTTCTGTAGCAAAAATCTTTGATATGACCGTTTCTAGTACAGGAACCAATGAAAAAACCCTAAAGAAATTAGGAAAAGTTTACGGTAGGGATTACCAGTCTATCCACTTACATCCTGTTAATCATGCAGGCTATTATCCAGGATCTCAAGTTATTCATATGAAGTTCATCTATGAACTACCAACTGGAAGAGTTCTAGGTGCTCAAGGAGTTGGTGGTGCTGGTACAGATAAGAGAATTGACGTCATTGCAACAGCAATACGCTTTGGGGCAACGGTGGAAAGTTTAAAAGAATTAGAATTGGCCTATGCACCCCCATATTCCTCTGCAAAAGACCCTGTTAATATGGCTGGCTTCATAGCTACAAACCATTTATCAGGGAATATGGATGTGATTCAATATTATGAAATAGAAGAATTAGATTTAAATGAGTACACGATATTAGATGTAAGAACACCTGTAGAGCGAAATTTTGGTTTTATTCCAAATTCCATCAATATCGCTGTAGACGAGCTCCGAGGTCGACTTAATGAATTGGATAAGACTAAAGCTATTGTGGTTTATTGTGCAGTGGGAGTCCGTTCTTGGACAGCTTATAATATACTCAAACACAATGGATTTTCTCCTCGTAACTTAGCAGGAGGCTATACAACCTATTCTACTGCGTATTATAATCAAGAAAGCAAAATAGATTATTCTGATAATATATAAATTCTGACTAGAGAAGAAGAAATCAAAGTCAAAAAGCGAAAAAGTAAGAATTCAATTTGAATTCTTACTTTTTCATTGTAAAAGGAAAGTTCTACATTTGGCTTAACTACTATTTTATATGAAGGTGAATTTTTCACCTACAAATCTTAGTCTGATAGCTGTTGATTGTTGTTAAAAATCGTAGAGGTTTTCTACTTTGTTGCTCTAAAATATGCATAACTCATAGGGTCTTTTGCTTCGAAAATTTCTCCGCCTATAACGTTAACCACAAATAGATTATGTGATCCTAAATCTTGTGTTCGATCCTTTTGTATTTCACATTCTACATATCCGATGGCATTTGTTAAAACAGGTAATTTTAGGTTCTTTGAACGTTTATATTGTGCATTTTTAAACTTTTCTACATCTCTTCCAGAGCTATATCCAAATCTTCTTACTTCATTGTGATTATCTGTGCCTAAGAAGTTTACAGCAAATACACCAGACTCTAAGATATAATCACTTGTTAAATTGTTCTTATTAATTCCAATAACGGCTTGCATTGGAGTATCTGTCATTTGAACAAAGCTATTAGAAGTCATACCGTTTATTTTATTATCTTTATTAAAAGATGTTATAACGTATAAACCATAAGTACAATTGAATAATACATTTTGAATAGCTTGTTTTTCTTTTTCGGATTGTTGCACTTCCTCTGGCATTAAATCAAATTTATCGCTACCTACGCCACAAGTTGGGCATTTTTCTGGTGCATTAGGGCCTGTATGGATATATCCACATACTCTACATTTCCATTTTTTCATTATATAATCCTCCTTAATGTAATGGTTCGTAATAATGATACCCATCTAAATTATTGGCTAAACATAATTATTTTGTATAAGAATAAATATACGAGGTGGCCAGGTGATTTCGCTTAGAACTCAAAATACAGTCTGCACTAGGAACATATACAACACCGTACTTCCACCAATGCTTATTAGAGTATTATTTTTCCATAAATGTAATAGGGTGATAAATGCTATTGAAATAAGCTCGGGAATACCATGAGGTGATGTCGTTACGCTTACACCTTTTAGACAGTAAATGATTAACATACCCATAATAGCATAGGGAAGTACTTGTCCTAAATAATCTATATATTTTGGCGTTTCTTTATTTTCTGGAAAAAGAAAAAAGGGGATTGCTCTCGTCAAATAAGTTACTAGAGTTATCAAAGCTATGGTGATGATTAATTGTCTAATTGTCAGCATTTATGAAATCCTTTCTCTAACAGGTTTATTTGCATATGTAAGAACCAGTAAGATTCCGATCATAGAAGGTATAATAAAATTGTCTGCTCCAAATAGAATTAAGCAAATAATACTTGTAAATACGCCTATTAGTGCAGGTCTATGATTTGTAGTAGACTTCCATTGGTTGATAAAAATTACCACAAATAGAGCTGTCATGACGAAATCGATACCTGTAGTATCAAAGGTGAAAAGTGAACCTAGTATTCCACCTATGGCAGAGCCTAAAACCCAATAAAAATGGTCTAATAATGAAATAAATAGATAAAACCAGTTATCATCTCCATCATCTGGGGCCTTTGCGGAACAAAGAAGAGAAAAAGTCTCATCTGTTAAAGAAAAAATCATGTACTGCTTTAACTTCCCCATTTTAGGAAAACGAGTCAACATAGATAAACCGTAAAATAAGTGCCTTGCATTGACCATAAGCGTAATAAGAATGGTCCCGATTATATTAAATTCGCTAGTAATCAAGCCTACTGCAACAAATTGCATGCTTCCTGCATAAATAAAAATGCTCATAATAATTGCCCAGATATAATGGTATCCGCTACTACTTACTAGTATTCCAAAAGCCATTCCCAAGAAAAGATATCCCATTAACACAGGAATTGTATGGGGAAAGGCAGCTTTTAAAGCCTTCTTTTTCATAAAATTTAAATCCTTCCATTTTAAATTTAGCAATCTAATGCAGTAAAATACATTATATCATAAATAAGTTGCAGATTGCTTCGTAGTTTGGGTCGTTGGCACCTGCTCATAAAAATCATCCTCTTTTCTCGTGTAAGCACGAAAATGTCCTAATTTATGTGAGCAAATCTACTAATTCTTAAGATAATTTACTTTCTATAAAATCTTAATAAGAATAATTTACAAACAAAGGGGTATAAATAACAAGAAAAGAAAATAAACCTCGAGGTGATGAAATGGAGAAAAAAGCAATTAATGCTATGAGAATTCTAGGAGTAGACATGATTAACAAGGCAAACAGTGGACATCCTGGAATTGTTTTAGGTGCAGCTCCAATAATGTATACGTTATTTACAAAACATTTAAAGTTTAATCCCAAAGATCCAAAATGGTTTGATAGAGATCGCTTTATCATGTCTGCTGGACATGGTTCAGCCTTGTTATACTCTGCACTTCACTTAAATGGCTACGACCTTCCAATGGAAGAGTTAAAGAATTTTAGACAATGGGGATCAAAAACGCCAGGTCATCCAGAATACGGCCATACTCCTGGTGTAGAATCTACTACAGGACCATTAGGACAAGGAATTGCAACATCAGTTGGACTTGCTATAGCAGAAAAATATCTGGCTGCGACTTTTAATAAAAACGACAAAAAAGTAATAGATCATTATACTTATGTATTATGTGGAGATGGAGATTTACAAGAGGGCGTGGCTTTAGAAGCCATTAGTTTGGCAGGTCATTTAGCTTTAGATAAATTAATTCTCTTATTTGATTCTAATGATATTCAATTAGATGGACCAGTTAATTTAGCAAGTTCTGAAGATGTAAAAGGTAAATTTGAAGCCATGAACTGGAATTATATTAAGGTTGAAGATGGCGAAGATTACGAAAACATCGATAAGGCTATTACACAAGCTAAAGGAAATAATTCAAAGCCAACCATCATAGAAGTAAAGACTATTATTGGACATGGCTCTCCACATGCTGGAAAAAGTGCTACACACGGGTCTCCTCTAGGAGAAGAAAATACAGTAGCAACGAGAAAGACATTCGAATGGGATAAGGAACCATTTACTATTGATCAAGATATATACAATCATTATACGGAGCAAAATCTAAATAAGGGCATTAAAGCATACAAAGAATGGATGGAATTAGTAGATGAATACGAAAAATCTCGCCCACAAGAAGGCAAGGAATTAAAAGGACTTATAAATAATCAACCTTTAGATATTGATTTCGACAAGATTTTTAATTCTTATGAAATAAAGCCTTCTATAGCTACAAGAGCATCTTCAGGAGATATTTTAAACCTTCTTCAAGAAAAAACCCCACTTCTTATTGGTGGTAGTGCAGATTTAGCTTCTTCGACTAAAGTAAAGGGCATAAATGGAGACTTTGGACCAGATAATTTATTAGGTAGAAATATTAATTTTGGTGTTAGAGAACATGCGATGGCTGCAGCAGTGAATGGATTAGTACTTCATGGATTAAAAGGTTTCTCAGGTGGATTCTTTATTTTTAGCGACTATATGAAACCATCTTTAAGATTAGCAGCTCTTATGGGTATACCAAGTGTTTTTGTGTTCACTCACGATTCTATAGCCGTTGGAGAAGATGGCCCAACTCATGAACCTGTAGAGCAAATTGCAGGGCTGAGGTCTATTCCTAATATGGATGTTATTAGACCAGCTGACACCACAGAAGTCATGGGTGCTTGGGAACAAGCATTAACCTGCCAAAGTGGACCTACTTGTATTTTACTAACAAGACAAAACCTTCCTGCCCTTAAAGGCTCTTGCAGAAAAAAAATGAAAAAGGGTGGGTATATTATATCTAAGGAACAGAGTAAAATCGATGCGATTCTCATAGCAACAGGTAGCGAGGTATCTTTAGCAGTGGATGCTCAAGAAGAGCTTTTAAAACAAGGAATTGATACGAGAGTTGTTTCATTACCTTCTTTTAAATCCTTTGAAGAACAGTCAGAAGAGTATAAAGAATCCGTCCTTCCCAAAAACATTACAAAGAGAGTAGCTATCGAAATGGCTTCCTGCTTTGGATGGCATAAATATATTGAACATGAAGGCAAAACAATCACAATAGACAAATTTGGAGCCAGTGCGAAAGGTGAAGAAGTCATCGAAAAATACGGTTTCACAGTAGAAAATGTAGTAAGTACAGTAAAAGCTCTGCAATAATGCAGAGCTTTTACTGTACTAGTTCTAAGTGTTTAAGTAAAAGCAAAGTCACCAAGGTGACATAAAGCCTTTACATAGAACATAGAACTTAAATCATAGAACTAAAAAGCATTGACAGAAGGGAGTGTTTGTGTAAAAATAATATTAGCACTCGATTAATAAGAGTGCTAATAAACATATGAAGGAGCGGTTTTATGGAAGTAAAGCAATTTCAAGCGGAATCAAAAAAATTACTTAATATGATGATCAATTCTATCTACACACACAAAGAAATCTTTTTAAGGGAATTGATATCAAATGCTAGTGACGCCATTGATAAGATTTATTACAAGACCCTAAGTGAGGACACTCTAGTCTTTAATAAAGAAGATTACTATATAAAAATCGATGTGGATAAGGAAAATAGAACCTTAACCATAAGGGATACTGGCATAGGGATGACAAGAGATGAATTAGAAGAGAATTTAGGCGTTATCGCTAAAAGTGGCTCTTTTGATTTTAAAGAAGGTAACCAGCTCCAAGATGGCCATGATATCATTGGACAATTTGGGGTAGGTTTTTATTCTTCTTTTATGGTTGCTCAAAAGGTTACAGTAATTAGTAAATCATTAGGAAGCGATGAAGCTTACAAGTGGGAGTCAGAAGGCGTAGAAGGTTATTTCATTGAGCCAACAACGAAAGACGGTGTTGGCACTGAAATTACCTTAGAGCTAAAGGAAAATTCAGAAGATGAAAATTACGATGAGTACCTAGAGCAGTACCGATTGAACGCTATTATTAAGAGGTATTCCGATTTTATTCGTTATCCTATTAAAATGGACATAACAAGTTCAAGACCTAAGGAAGGTGCTGAAGGAGAATACGAGGATTACACAGAAGAACAAACGATTAATAGCATGGTACCAATTTGGAGAAAAAACAAAAATGAATTGACAGATAAAGATTATGAAAACTTCTACAATGAAAAACACTATGGTTTTGATAAACCAATTAAACATATTCATATTAGTGTCGACGGTGCAGTAAGCTACAATGCAATTTTGTACATCCCAGAAAGTATACCTTTTGATTACTATACTAAAGAATTTAAGAAGGGTTTAGAATTGTACTCAAGTGGTGTACTTATCATGGAAAAATGTGAAGACCTTCTTCCAGATTACTTTAGTTTTGTAAAGGGTCTAGTAGATTCTGACGATTTAACTTTAAATATTTCAAGAGAAGTATTACAGCATGATAGACAATTAAAACTTATTGCTAAAAACATTAAGAACAAAATTAAAAACGAACTTTTAAATATTTTAAAAAATTCTAGAGAAGAATACGATAAATTCTATACATCTTTTGGAAGACAATTAAAATATGGAATTTACAGCGATTATGGCTCACATAAAGACGACTTACAGGATTTAATCTTATTCTACTCTTCTAAAGAAAAGAAAATGGTCACTTTAAAAGAGTATGTAGAGAGGATGCCTGAAGATCAAAAATACATTTACTATGCAGCAGGAGAATCTATAGAACGAATTGACAAATTGCCACAAACAGAAATTGTAGCAGAAAAGGGATATGAAATTCTATACTTTACAGAAGATGTAGATGAATTTGCAATCCGTATGATGAATGTCTATGAAGAAAAAGAGTTTAAATCTGTATCCTCTGAAGATTTAGGATTTGAGACAGAAGATTCAACTCCTACAGAAGAAAAAGAAGAAAATAAAAATCTATTTGAATACATGAAAGAAGTCTTAAAGGAAGAAGTAAAAGAAGTGAAAATATCTAAAAGACTAAAAAATCATCCTGTATGCTTGACCAATGAAGGGGATGTAACTATAGAAATGGAAAAAACCCTAAATGCAATGCCAACAGGTCAAAGTATAAAAGCAGAGAAAGTTCTTGAAATTAACGGTAACCACGAAATCTTTGCTAAGATAAAGGATGCCTTTGAAAAGGACAAAGAAAAATTAGACTTGTATACAAAGGTATTGTACAATCAAGCATTGCTGATTGAAGGCTTGGCAATAGAGGACCCGGTAGAGTTTACAAATAATATGATTAAGTTAATGGTGTAAAAGCTGAATGCAGAAAGTGTAAAACGGAAAGGAGAGCATTGCCTCGCCTTTAGGCGCACTTCTAGCGCTTCTCAATAAGTAGGGAACGGTGCCCTCACCGTTCCGCTAAACATTTCCATACTAGTGAGCTTCAGGAAACATTTGAATATGTCGCCTGGAGCTCTTATCATTGATAACCTTGAAGGTTCTACTTAGAGCTTAGAACTAGAGTACTGTAAGCGCTCTTTATGCTTCTGCTATGGGACAATAGCAAGATCTTTCAAAAACTTCAAAAGAGCTAATTTTATCCAATGGAATGATGATCAAGAATATATCTTTTTTTGAAACTTTGTCACAGCATTCTTTAAGTTTTAAATCTCCAAATATAAGGAGAACGCCATCAAAGAAATCAAAAAAATCTACGTCTCCTAGCTCTGCAGATACTGTTTTGCAGCAGCCTCCGCATTCGAATTCTATAGCGAATCTAAGATCGCCAAGTGATTGCATAGCTCCTAGTACCCCTTGCATGCACTGTTGCATATTAGCACCTGGATTTCCTTTTATAGCTTCTCGAAAATCGTTTAGTACAGCTTTTTGTCTGTTATCCATTATTTATAGGAACCTCCTAAGAAAATTTTAGACTCAAAAGAGAGTCTAAGTACAATAAGGCTTCTTATGTCGGGTTAATATATCATATTAAAATAAAATGTAAATGTGAATAGTAATATAGAAATAATGAAAGTACATAATTTAGAACATAAAGTTTAAATTGACAAGAATAATTAATATAGGTAAACTTAATACATACTATACAAATAAGTTTAATATTATTGATTCAATAGTAGTTATTCGTTAGGAGGATTAAAATGACATATAATTTTGATGAAGTTATCGATCGGAAAAATACCAATAGCCTGAAATACGATTTTGCAGTAGAAAGAGGAAAGCCAGAGGATATCTTGCCATTATGGGTAGCAGATATGGACTTTAGAGTACCTCCAGCAGTGACGGAAGCATTAGTAAAATCAAGTGAACATGGCATATTTGGGTATTCTGATACGAAGAATGAGTATTTTGAAACACTATATGATTGGTATTCATCTCGCTTTGACTTTGAGATTAAAAAAGATTGGCTAGTAAAAACTCCTGGAGTAGTTTATGCTATTTCTACTGCTGTCCGGGCGCTGACAAAAGAAGGGGATGCTATAATCATTCAACAACCGGTATACTATCCGTTTTCTGAATCCATACAAGCTAATAATCGTAAATTAATTAATAATTCATTAATCTATAAAAATGGATCCTATCATATGGATTTAGAAGATTTCGAAAAAAAGATTGTAGAAAATAATGTTCGCTTATTCATACTGTGTAGTCCTCATAATCCTGTAGGTAGGGTATGGACAAAAGAAGAACTTATTTGGCTTGGGGATATATGTGTAAAACATAATGTTATTGTCGTTGCAGATGAAATTCATGCTGATTTTGTTTACAAAGGCCATAAGCATCATGTATTTGCAAATCTAAAACCAGAGTTCTTAGACAACTCCATCATCTGCACAGCACCAAGCAAAACCTTTAATCTAGCAGGTTTACAAGTATCTAATATATTTATTGCCAATAAAGATATTAGATACGCTTTTATAAAGGAAATTGATAGAACAGGGTATAGCCAGTTGAATACTATGGGACTTATTGCCTGTCAAGCAGCCTACGAATATGGTGGAAAGTGGTTAGAAGAGCTAAAAGAATATCTTTCTGAAAACTTGTCTTTTATTAAATCCTTTTTAGCAGAACATTTACCTCAAATCAAGTTAGTGGAACCAGAAGGAACTTATTTGGTTTGGTTAGACTGTAAAGGCTTAGGATTATCTGAACAGGAACTTGAGGAATTAATCGTCAATAAAGCAAAACTGTGGCTAGATGGTGGAACAATGTTTGGAAAAGACGGAGAGAACTTTCAAAGAGTAAACATAGCCTGCCCTAGGGCTATTTTGGAGAAAGCCTTTCAGCAGTTGGCGCAAGCGCTTGAACAATAATGGAACAATGGTTGAACAATGGTTGAACAATGGTTGAACGATGGTTGAACAATGGTTAAACAATTGCTTAACAACCGTTTAACAATAGTTTAACAACCGTTCAACTACCGTTATAAAGAGGGCTTTAAAATGAATATCGAGAAAATAAGAAAAGAAGTATCTCAGTTTTTAAAAGATTATAAAATGAGCTATGAAGATATTGATTTTGAAAAAGAGGCTAGCCAATTTGCAAATCAAATGATAAAAGGCTTAAGTAGCCAGTCTTCATTAAAGATGATACCTACTTATATAGACCCTTTCTCTACCTTTTCCTATGGAGAACCTATCATTGTTTTAGATGCAGGTGGGACGAATTTTAGAAGGGCAGTAGTAACAATTAAAGAAGATAAAATTCTTGTAGAGGATCTACAGATCTATCCTATGCCAGGGGCAGATAAAGTTATTTCTAGAGATGAATTTTTTAAAATCATTGTCCAATACATCTCGCCCATAATAAACAAAAGCAATAAAATTGGTTTTTGTTTTTCTTATCCAGTTGAAATACTTTCTAATACAGATGGCAAAGTCTTGTCTATGACAAAAGAATTAAAAATTACAGATATTGAATCTACTATATTGGGAGAAACCCTCAATTATTATTTATGTCAAGGAGGATATGAAGGCAATAAAAAGGTAGCAGTATTAAACGATACAACAGCTGTATTACTTAGCGGAATAGGTGTTTCTCAAACCTATAAATATGATACCTTTATAGGTTTAATACTTGGCACAGGAACCAATACTTGCTACATGGAAAAGAGTAAGAATGTATTAAAAGATAAACTTCTTAGCAAAAAAGAAGGTCATACCTTGATAAATATTGAATCCGGGGGATATAGTCCTCTATTTAGAGGTGCTATAGATGAAAGTTTAGATCAAAAGTCAAATGATCCAGGAAATCAATTGTTTGAGAAGATGATATCTGGAGCTTATCAGGGGCCCCTTGTCTTTGAGAGCTTGATGCGTGCAGGTAAAGATGGCCTTTTGACTAAAAAAATTATTGAAGAGGTGCCTAGTATATCTTC
>NZ_CALNCS010000024.1 GCF_937875145.1 Alkalibaculum bacchi
GATGAAAGAAAAATCTGTTAAAAACGTTCATGAAAAAGAAATGATTGGAAAATTTGCTGCTTCTTTTGTTGAGACAGACGATATTATTTATCTGGATGCAGGAACTACGACATATGCAATGATTTCTTTTTTAACAAATATTGATAATCTTCTGGTCGTAACAAATGGTGTCACCCATGCTCATTTGCTTACAGAATATGGGATATCTTCTATCTTAATTGGTGGAAAAATTAAAGAAAAAACAAAAGCAATTATTGGGTCGGTTTCTCTCCAACAATTAAGTGGATATCGATTTAATAAAGCATTTCTGGGTATAAATGGAATTGATATTGACTTTGGTTATACTACATCAGATACAGAGGAAGCTGCTTTAAAGAAAATGGCAGGAAATAATGCAAATAAGACATACGTTTTAGCGGATCATACAAAATTTCATAAAATAAATTTTGCAAAAGTAAGTGAACTTGAAGATTATGGAATAATCACGGATAAATTAGAAGACGATAATCGCAAACAGTTTTCTAAATGGGCAAAAATATGGGAGGTAAACAAATGATTTATACGGTAACCTTGAATCCTTCTATTGATTACATCGTAGGACTTAATGGATTAAACACGGGTGAATTAAATCGTATTCAAGAGGATCAGTTTTTTCCTGGAGGAAAAGGAATTAATGTCTCGAGAATTTTGAATAATCTAGGATATGACAATACTGCATTAGGATTTATTGGAGGCTTTACAGGGGAATTTTTAAAAGACGAATTAAAAAAAGAAAAAATAAAATCTAATTTTACTCAAATAGAAAAGCCAACAAGAATAAATATAAAAATCAAAACAAAGGTTGAAACAGAATTAAATGGAAAAGGCCCAGTAGTAAGCAATCAATGCGCGCTAAGTTTCTTAAATACAATAGCTGAAATAAGTCCAAATGATATGGTCATCATTTCTGGCAGTAAACCAAGAAACTTACCGAAAGATTATTATCAACAAACAATACAGATAATAAATAAAATTGGTGCAAATTTTGTAATTGATACTACTGGAGAAGAATTACGCCAATCATTACAATATAATCCATTCTTAGTTAAACCTAATAATGTTGAGCTAGAGGAGTTATACGGTGTTAAGTTAAATACAGAAGAAGACTTTATTAAATATGGGAAAAAATTAATAGATGAAGGTGCGAAGTTTGCCATTGTGTCCTTAGGAAGTAAGGGAGCAATCTTATTTTCTAACCAAGGAATTTACCGTGGCAATTCTCCAAAAGGAAGTGTAAAAAATACAGTTGGATCAGGAGATTCAATGATCGCTGGGTTTGTTGGTACATTCTTAAAAACGAATGATTTACAAAAATCTTTTAAAGTCGCTTTAGCTAGTGGAAGCGCAACAGCTTTCGCCGAAGATCTAGCAACAAAACAAGAAATCGAAAAATTATTAACAGAAATTCATATTAAAAAATTATGAAAGGGTGAATAAGATGAAGATAAAAGATTTATTGTATGAAGATTTAATGATTATGGACCTTCAATCTGAAACAAAAGAAGCGGTTATTGATGAAATGATTAAGAAACTCTATGACAATGGCATCATTAGTAATGTAGAGAAATATAAAAAAGGCATCATGGCACGTGAAGAAAAAACTTCTACCGGGCTAGGTGATGGAGTAGCAATGCCTCATGCAAAAGATAGTAGCGTTAAAGAGCCAGCAGTTGTTTTTGCTAAAAGCGAAAAAGGAGTAGACTTTGAAGCTTTAGATGGGCAACCTGTCAATCTGTTTTTTATGATTGCTGCTCCAGAAGGCAAAGCGGATGTACATTTACAAGTTCTTGCAACATTAGCTCGAGCTTTAGTCGATAAAGAATTAATTGAGCAATTAAAAAATGCTAAGGCATCAACTGAAGTGCTTAAACTATTTACTGAGAAAGAGAAGGAATTAGGCGTTGATTTAGCGTCAAATGAAAAGTCAGAAAAATCATTTATTGTAGCCGTAACCGCTTGCCCAACTGGAATTGCTCATACATATATGGCGGAAGAAGCTCTCAAAAAAACTGCAGAAAAACTAGGCATAGATATCCGTGTAGAGACAAATGGTTCAAGTGGCGTTCAAAACCAATTAACACCTGATGAAATTAACCGAGCTGATGGAGTCATTATAGCTGCAGATACAAAAGTTGAAACGAATCGTTTTAATGGAAAACGCGTAATTCAGCGATCAGTGAGTGACGGTATTAATAAAAGTGAAGAACTAATTAATCGAATTATTGAGGGAAAAGCACCTATTCTACAAACTAGTGAATCAGATAATTATCAATCTGCAGAGTCAGGGGATAAACAGTTCGTTTGGGGAGATATATACAAACATCTTATGAACGGTGTATCCTATATGCTACCCTTTGTTGTAGGTGGCGGTATCTTAATGGCTATTTCTTTTCTATTTGAAAACTGGCTAGGAGCAGACAGCGTTTGGTTTACTTCGTTAAATCAGATTGGTAATGCCGCTTTTAATTTCCTTATTCCTATTCTAGCTGGATATATCGCTTATAGTATTGCAGATCGACCTGGATTATTACCTGGTATGGCTGGAGGATTGTTAGCTGTAAATAGTAATGCCGGATTTTTAGGCGGACTTGTGGCCGGATTTTTAGCAGGTTATGTAATGATTGGATTAAAGAGATTATTCCGTTCTTTACCTAAATCACTAGACGGGCTAAAAACAATATTATTATATCCAGTGTTTGGCTTACTTGCCATTGGTTTACTAATGTACTTCATTGTTGGCCCAATTTTTGCAACTATTAATAATGGAATGTTAGGCTTCCTAGAGAATATTGGTACTACGAATAAAGTTATTCTTGGAGCTATATTAGGCGGCATGATGGCTATTGACATGGGTGGACCATTTAATAAAGCAGCATATACCTTTTCAATTGGTATTTTTACAGATACAGGTGATGGGATTTTTATGGCAGCTGTAATGGCTGGAGGTATGATTCCTCCTCTAGCAATTGCTTTTGCAACAACTATTTTCCGTAATAAATTTACTGAAGTAGAAAGGCAATCAGGCTTATCAAATCTTATTATGGGACTGTCTTTTATCACTGAAGGAGCGATTCCATTTGCGGCCACAGATCCTATACGGGTAATTGGATCTTCAATCATTGGTTCTGCAATAGCAGGAGGGCTTACTCAATTATGGAATGTTTCTATACCTGCTCCACATGGTGGGATTTTCGTGGTGACTCTATCTGAGAACCCGCTCATGTTTTTGTTAGCCTTAGCAATTGGAAGCGTAGTCGCTGGAGTCATTTTAGGACTGTGGAAACCAACACTAAAACACCTAGAGATATCAAATAAATAAAGTTAAAAAGGCATATTAAAAGCTTTATAATTTAAGGTGTCAATGAACTAAAAATGGTTCATTGACATCTATTTGTATATACATAAACAAATTACAGTATTTTTTTCGTCTTATCCATATTTTTATCTCCGCTATCTTCGATTTCAGTTTTCTCCTATTCACAGATGAAAATACGTTTTTTTATGCCACGTTGGGACATGATAATGTCACATTTCGAACCAATTATTTTACTTTTAGGTGTACCATCAGCGTTAATTGTACGAGATATTTCATAGTAGACATTGGATCTGAAATAATAAGAATCGTTTTTAAGAGAAATATCGATTCAAATATTCAAAATCTTTCTCCTCGTGATATTGCCATGTGGAAAGTTTATGTAGATTTAATTAGAAAAGCTCAAGAAGCTGGAGAGATGAGTATTAAGATGGATGCAGAAAGCACTGTCGAGGCCATAATCTATTTAGTAAACGGCATTGGTATTACGTGGTGTAATAAAATGGGTGATTTTGATTATGTTAATGAATGTAGGCGTATGATAGAATTTATACTATAGGGATATTATCCGTCTTTATATTGACATGCCAATGAGAATATAAAAAGAGGTGCGTAGATTGTTTACTATTAATAGAGGAACGAATAGATTTTACATGGCTAAGGTGTTACTTTAAGTAGAGATTACAATATAATTATATATTATCAATAAAATATTTCTTAGAGGAGGTGAAAGATTGGATACATCCATTAGAAATAATATAAAAATCGGTGCAAAAGTCCAAGTAGTTCAAAAACAGGATCAACGCTCAGGAAAATTAACAGAAGGTACTGTAACAAAAATCCTAACCAAGTCACCAACCCACCCTCATGGAATTAAGGTTATGCTTGAAGGTGGCATTGTTGGTAGGGTAAAACTTGTGATTGATTGAGGTGACTGGGATCCATTTTTTCGCCTTTTTAATTCTCTTTAAGCTATTGAGTCAATAAAGTCTTCCTCTGCAATATCTGGCAAATCATAGATACATAAGGGATCAATATCTATACATTTGGTTGGATCATAATTTCCGTTAATATGCCCTACAGTGCATTTAGTTTTCCAAAACAACTCTTATAAAATATGATATATTGTAAGCAACTACATGGCGCATTTTTCAGGAGGAATCAATAAATTACTATGAGAAGAAATAGAATTATATATAGTTTAATGATCATCTTGGTTATGATTATGGGATTAAGTACAAGGCGATATACAAATTTACTTTCTCAGATTATAAGTGATTATGGGGGAGATGTATTATGGGCTTTAATGGTATTTCTAATGATGGGATTTTTATTCACTAAAATAAAAACGCTTAGTGTTGCTTTACTTTCAATTATATTCAGTTATTTAATAGAAATTAGTCAGCTATATCACGCCCCATGGATAGATGCAATAAGACAAACAACCTTAGGAGGGCTCGTCCTAGGATTTGGATTTTTGTGGAGTGATCTTCTTTGTTATTTAATAGGAATTATTATTGGAGTAAGTATTGAGTTGAGCTATAAGTATTTAAAATACCATCAAAGATAACTAATCACTTAAACTTAATGTAAAAGACGAACTCTTAAACTCTTAAACTATTGAAAATATCGAACACATGTTTGATTTTATGTTTCATTCTTGGTATAATTTTACTAGGTGATGGATTTTGGAAGAAATTATGAAAAAACTTAAGATTTTATCTGATGCTGCTAAATACGATGTTTCCTGTTCTTCTAGTGGTGTCGAAAGGCGTAATAGGGGTGAAGGTAGACTTGGCAATTCGAGATCTTTTGGAATATGCCATACGTGGTCTTCTGATGGAAGGTGTATTTCCTTACTAAAAATTCTTATGACCAATCGTTGTGTCTACGATTGTGTTTACTGTGTTAATAAAGCTACCAATGATGTAGAGAGGGCCTCCTTTATGCCTGAAGAAGTGGCCAAATTAACAATAGAATTTTATCGAAGAAATTATATTGAAGGTTTGTTTTTAAGCTCTGCCATTGAAAAGAGCTCTAATCAAACCATGGAAAACATTCACAAAATCTTACTACTCCTTAGAAAAAAATATCATTTTAATGGATACATTCATGTAAAGGCCATTCCAGGAGCAGATAAAGAACTTATTGAACAATGCGGATATCTTGCAGACCGAATGAGCGTAAATATTGAACTTCCTACAAAGGAATCCTTGGGAAAATTAGCACCACAAAAGAAACACTCCTCTATTATTGCGCCAATGAAGGAGATTCGAAATCGGCTTTTGCTTTCTCAAGATGAGAAGAAAGCTTTAGTCCATTATAAGAGATTTGTTCCTGCAGGTCAGTCCACTCAAATGATTATTGGCGCTACAGAGGATACGGATTATAAAATTCTTACCTGTGCTGAATATCTTTACAATAAATACAATATGAAGCGAGTGTATTACTCAGCATATGTACCTGTGAATAGCCATTCTACATTGCCTTCTATACAAACGACTCCACCCCTTTTAAGAGAGCATAGACTATACCAAGCAGATTGGCTCCTACGGTTTTATAACTTTACATCAGAAGATATCTTTATTGGAGGAAGTCAATCCATTAGCACAAAATTTGACCCTAAGATGAACTGGGCTTTAAACAATCTTCATCTCTTTCCTATAGAAATTAACCAAGCTCCTCTAGAGCTTTTGATTCGAATCCCTGGAGTAGGTCATACCTCAGCTAGAAGAATCATTAAGGAGAGAAAAGTCGCTTTTCTTAATTATGAGGCCCTGTGCAAAACCGGCTGTGTAATAAAAAGAGCTAAATATTTTGTTACCTGTAAGGGGAAATATTATGGGGAGAATATGGACATCGATTTTATTAAACGAAAATACCTTAATGAGCAAAAATACGAACAGTTAAGTTTTTTTGGATAGGGAAGGGTGGTATAAGTGCATTCTCTTCCACATTAAAAACCACTGGTTAATGAAGTGCACCCCAAATGTTAGACAAACAAACTAATATTTGGAGGTGTACTCCAATTTGACCAGTGGTTTTTAATATTCAGACATATCAGGTAGGATAGCATACCGATTTCGATAGAATTGGATTGCCGCTATTCCAATTAACAGGACCATTCCTGCAAGTGAGACTAACTGAACAATAAAATACCCTCCTCTAGCTTCTAATGCTTGATAAATCCCAAGGTATGCCCATGCAACATTTTTATTTTAATAGTACTAAAAACATTAAAAACTCAGCAATTATAAGCATGATAATAGCCCAAGTCACATCAGGGATGCCGAAACCATACCATTGTATTTTTACGAACCATGCAGCAGTATTTACCACTGTAGCTATAAAAAGCCAACCTGCGTAAAGTCCAAAAGTTAATGGCAGTAAAAGGCGCTTCTTTTCATGAATCTTTAGCAATGTACTACTTTTGACATTGGCTCCTGCTCAGTCATTCTGAGCGCAAGCGAAGAATCTTAACCCAGGAGGAATACCTAAATGCTAGGGACTAAAGACTAATTGCTAGCGACTAATGCGCCGAAGGCGCTTTCTTATGGTACAGCTAATAAAATCTTTTAATTCTTATTAACACTTTCTAAATTATAAATATCTTGATTAGATTTAATACTTGCACTGTATGGCGAATAATGCTAAATATCATTCTGGCTGATTCGGATCAATGATTCGAGTCGGCTTTTTATATTTGAAAGATCAATTATATAATGTAAAAGATATTTGACATTATCACACGCTAATGTTATTATATAAATGTAAAATAACTTTTACATTTTTGTTTGATTTAAGAACGATGAAAGGATGATTGTATTGAGAAAAATGGATGATGAACAAAAATGAAAAATAATATAAGAAAACTGAGAAAAGAAATTGGATTGACACAAGAAGATATGGCAAAGGCCCTTAGAGTCACGAGGCAGACGATTAATGCCATTGAAAATGAGAAATATAGTCCTTCATTGGAATTAGCCTTTGCAATATCAGAACTTTTTGAATTAAAAATCGAGGAAATATTCTTTTTAAATAGAGGAGGTAAAGAAAATGAAGAAAAATAATTTGTATATAGGATTGCTATATATGGCATTGGGAGCAACGTGTTTGTGGTTTACATGGAGTACTGAAAACTCAATCCGTAGTCTGTTGTTCGGATTTTCGGGAGCTGGGCTGATTGGAGGTCTAAATTTGATTTGGAAGTATTTTTACTGGTTATCACCAAAACGGAAGGAAATCTATAAGGATAAGTTGGAAGAAGAAAAAATAAATCTTAGAGATGAGTTCAAAGAAAGTTTGAGAAATAGATCAGGGAGAATCACATATATTGTTACGTTGTTGATTATTACAATTTCAATTGTTATTTTTTCAATCATTGGTTCATTAGGATTTCTAGAAACAAAACTTTTGGTTCTATATCTTAGTATTCTTTGGATTATCATGTATGCTACTGGCATTGTTGTATTCCGTATTCTATTAAAGAAATATCAATAAACACATTATAAGTCCAACAAGCCTAAGATACCAATTTAGTATTGGTTTGGATTTATTATAACCAATGTCATTTAATATTGGGTACAAAACTCTTGACTATCACCTTGGGGGTTAGCTTATACTTTAAGAGAGGTGATAAATATGTTGATTAATGAAGTAACCCAAATTACAGGACTGACAAAAAAAGCAATTGAGTATTATATAGAACGAAAATTAATATTTCCATCTATTTCAGAAAACGGGTACAGAGATTTTGCTGATAGTCAGGTGGAACAACTAAACAAGATTTTTGTTCTTAGAAAGCTTGGTATCAGTACGGAAGATATTAAACAGCTACTAGAAGATGAATCAAGAAAAAATAAAAAAATGGAGGCTGTAAATGATGAAGAGTAGGGTTTACGGAATTTTAGGTGTATCAGCTAGAATGGCTAATTGGAATGCTGATTTTACAGGAAGAC
>NZ_CALNCS010000025.1 GCF_937875145.1 Alkalibaculum bacchi
CTATTCAGGATATTAACTGCTGCATTAATATCCCGATCGTGGTGAGTGTCACATTGTGGGCACGTCCACTCTCTAATTTCAAGTGGCTTCTTCCCGCTAGGGTAGCCACAAGTAGAACAGACTTGGCTGGTATATTTAGGATCAACAGCAACTAACCTTTTACCATACCAATTACACTTGTAATCTAGCATTTGTCTAAACATTTGCCAGGAAGCATTTGCAATTGACTTAGCTAAATGATGATTCTTTTGCAGATTCTTGACTTTCAAATCCTCAATTGCAATCACATCATATTTTTTAACTAGGGCAGTTGTTAGCTTATGCAAGTAATCTTTACGTTTGTCTGCTATCCGTTGTTGGAAGCGAGCCTTTTGCTTTTTAGCTCTCTTCCAATTCTGGTAATCATCAACACTTATTTTTGCTATTTTGTGTTTATGGTTCCATTGACAAACAGCTACAGTGGCTTGATGCTTACGCTTACTGTATTTGCTTTGCCATTTGGCAGCCTGTTTTTCTAACCACTTAGCATTGAAAGTACCATACTTAATCCCATCAGAGCTAATAGCTAAATTGGCTATTCCAACGTCTATGCCAACAGCCTTGCCTGTTTTTGGCAATGCCTTTGGAGCAGCTGTTTCAACTATCAAAGATAAGTAATATCTACCAGTTGAGTCATAGCTGACCGTGTAACGTTTGATCTTACAATTTACAGCTTGTGTTGTTTTACTAGTTCTAATACATCCTAACTTGGGCAACTTCATTCTTTGCTTGGCAATCACTTTGCAGCAACTAGTCTGTTTACCAGTATATGACTGTTTGTATGCGTGTCTACTTTTAAAGTGCGGATAGCCACCTTTATGCTTAAACAGCATTTTAAAGGCTTGAGCCAGATCATGATTCACCACCTGAAGACTAGTTGCATCACTTGCTTTGAGGTAAGGGTGCTCTTGCTTCAATAGTTTAAGCAGATAGTTCATATCATATTCACCAACGAATTGACTGCTAGGATTATTTTGGTAACGTTTCTTAGCCATATCCAGCATGAGATTCCACACCTTGCGGTCATTGCCAAACATTTGGCATAGTTGAGCCTGCTGTGTTCTATTAGGATAGAGTCTTAGTTTGATCCCTTTTAGCATATTTGTTTTCCTCCTTTCTTAGATTCAAGTTAATGTAATTATATAACTCATTAACTCATTATGCAAGACCTAATTAAAAAAAAAATAAAAATAGATACTTAAGGGCTTTTAACCCTAAAATATCTATTTCTGGCAAAGCTGGACTTATGCTTACCCTCAATACTCGTGTACTGCCTTTAACTTGTCTGGACCATATTCAAAAATGTAGCTTACCTTTTTGCTATTGGTTACGCCTAACTTGCTTTCATAATTATCATAAGGCTTTGGGCAGCCTAATTCATACCATTCTACCCCATCTTCATCAGTAAATTTTTCATGATGATAGTGCCCTGAAAAAATATTATAAGCTTTTGCCTTTATCCAGATATCCTTGAACTCTGTAGCAAATAGAGTCTTAAGATGCTTTCTGGCTGTATCCCCATGAGTAATAAGGATACCTACATTACCTAGTAAGAATGCTGTACGATAGCCCATTAAGCCCTTTTTAGGCATTACCACATCCACTTGTGGGTACTTATACTTCAAGGCATATTCAAACATCTGCAAGGTGTCATTATCATGGTTTCCGCGTACCAACTGCAAGGTTACCTTATTAGCGTGTTTTAAGGCATTACTGAATAAAAAGTCTAGTATTTTAAAGCTATCTGATACTGCCTTATACATATCTGCATGATCAAGCTGTGTACCTCTTGCAGTTATACTTCTTTCAAAAGAATTAGAGTGGAACCAATCGCCTAAGATAGCAAATGTAATCTCTCCATGTGGTCTCTCATTAATAGTATCTACCATACCTACTAGTTTATTTTGCAAGTCCTCATACTTAGTCCAGCCTAGGTGCCAATCACTCATAGGAATAAACAAGTTATCTTCTGCCGTATCTTTTGCCTCAGTCAACTTAGTGGATACTACTTGTTGCTTAATGCTATTGTTAGCAATCTTAACTATAGTATCCATATCAATCTTGGGCTGCTTACGTTGTCTTACCTTTACCTTTAGTGCATACAAGGTTCTAGTACCATCCTTTTTAGATGGCATCTCCCATGTAGAATAGCCTGAAGTAATTACCTCATACTCTTTAGGGTCATAGCCAGCCAGTTGCGCCAAGTAGTCGCTATTCTTGTTAGGCTGGTTAATTCTCTCTTCAAAGTCTTTAGGTAGCTTATCCTGTATCTTTGCAGTAATAGTACCATCAGAGCCAATAGATACTTCTTTCTTCTTACCTATCTTAGGATTAGAACTTTTAGGCAGAGTAGCATTAAGTGATGTACTTGCATGTCCTCTTTTAATATGCAATCTGTAAGCTTTGCCATTTACCATTGCTGCTGTGTAGTGAGCACCAAATTTAGATGATAGGATATTTGCAATCTCTGCTTGGTGATGGCCTTCATAAAATAACTTCTTTAATGTATCTACTACATCTTTAGACCAAACTTTAATTTTTCGTTCCA
Organism: Alkalibaculum bacchi; assembly: GCF_937875145.1. Classification (GTDB taxonomy): domain Bacteria; phylum Bacillota; class Clostridia; order Eubacteriales; family Alkalibacteraceae; genus Alkalibaculum; species Alkalibaculum bacchi_A. The sequence continues at coordinate 2,588 of NZ_CALNCS010000025.1, forward strand.
TATGCTACGTATATTTCTACTTTCTTTAATTATTTAAACTTGTACTCTGTATTTATTAATAATATAGTAAATTATAGCATAATGTGACAAATGTATTAGCTACTACAACGCATGCAAAAAGCAGTAGTTAGCAATGTCTGCTAACTACTGCTTAATAGTACGTATATGTGTGCTTGTTGTGAACTACTCAACCATGAAGTGTTGGGTTTCTGGGAACATGAAGTAGTATTTAGGATGTTACATCAGTATTCTGAATACCTAGCTCACAGAACTCAGCTTGTTACCATGGCTAGCCCCTAGCCAATGGCTTTCAATCCTTTAAACTAATAGCTAAAGTATACTGCCTATCCTATGAATCTGTCAAGCATTTTTGTAACTCTATTTTTTCATTTTTAGTACCATCCATAGGCTTGCCAGTGCTGCTGAGCGCCACTCCACCCATTGTATCTCTGAGCCACATACTGATCAGCCACTCTTTCTTGGTTGGCTGGTGAATAGTCGCCATGTAAATATTGAGGCAGTAATTGGTATTTACCATAAGCACCTGATGAGGCATTCACAACTGTGTATGAGCCACCGGATTCTTTATTAGCAATCCAAGCCTTAGCAGAACTGTCTGTTCCAGTACTTACATTACTGTGTGTACTAGTTGAGACTGTACTTTGTTGTGTAGTTGCAGGCTGCTTATAGCTAGTTTGTGTATTACTTTGACTAGCTACTTGATTACTTGTCTGAGTTGAAGCATTATAGTTTACCTTAGCTTGAACTACAGGGGCTGTATATGTGTATGCCCCAGTAAGCTTAATCTTATCCCCTACATGAATTAAGGAAGACTTATTGTTCAATGCTTCAATCTTATTAAGAGAAACACCATACTTTTGTGAAATACCCCACAGTGTATCGCCTGCCTTAACAATATATGTGTTTGGTGTGTTTGTTGCTGCTTCTACTTTATTGTTTGCTGTACCTAATAATAAGGCTCCTGAGAGAGCTAATGTTGCTAATAATGTCTTATGTGCCAAAATAATATGTCCTACTTTCTAATTATATGCTCGTTTCAGTAACTAATATGAATATAGTATAAAGCATAAATATTACAACCATGCTTCATTAAGATTGCAAGGCTGTTACATTAGGCAAGATAAGTCAATTAATATCCAGCCTCTAAAGCTATTTTCTTAAACTTAGCTAGTGCAATAGGCCTTTCTTCGTCAATAGCTGACTTAAGGCTCTTAAGACTAATATCTACTGGGTAAATGAACTTACCTACCATATAGCTACTACCATCCTTATTACCTGCTACACCTATTCCCAGTATTTCCATGTCTGCATAGAAACTACAGCCTAGCTTATGTGTGACACTTACCTCTCTTAGTGTATGAAGAAAAGCATCTGTTTCAAACTCGTAATCTGCTCTATAGTTATTATTCCTATCAAATATAGAAGCTGGGACTGGAAAGTCTATCTCTCTAGTTGGATCTGTATAAATAGACTGAGTTGTTTTTCCTACCAAACCCTTGTACCATTCTTTAGAGCTTTTAATATGATCTATTAGTCTCTTAACAAGCTTATCATAAGTAAGGTACTCTTTACTGTCTGTCCATTTCATATGGCTAAGAGTCACTTTCTTCTGTACCTTCTTGATCTTTCTTAAACTTAGCTGCTTGCTCATTAGACAAGATATCAATAGAAAATCTAATATTCTTGCCACCCTCATTTAAAGGATTATATAACAAGCACAAGTCTTTATCATAAGTACACTTTCTTAAAGGTAAATATGAATTAATATGGTCTTTAAAGTATTCACGAACCCTGTCAAAGTCAATATTCTTAATTACAAGAGTAGTTACAATATCTTTTACACTAAAGTCATAGTTAATATACCGCTTTGACTCTGGAGCTACCTTATACTTATTAGGGTCATCCGTTAAGTTAAACTCAATGGTTGTACCAAAGAAACCGCCTTGTCCATTATTTTCGCCTAAGTGTTCATTATTTACTTTAAAGTCGTAATGTTCCCATGACCACTTTAGTGCATAGCCTATCCTATCTGAAATATATTTAATGGTGGCCTTACCTGTATGTTGATTAAGGTATCGTGAAAATGTTTTATTATTTATGAGTTCTTTCTTCATGCTGTTTTTTACTGCTTTCTTTAAATTCGTTTACTGCCTGCTTTAAAGCATATAAAGCTTTGCGCTTGCGTCTTTTTATTAATACTGTGGTTATTACCCAGTCTATCAAGCTAAACAAGACTAAAGCTATTACTAAAGGTATTAAGAACAAACTAAACATCATCCTTACCCAGGGCTTTCTGTAAGTCCTTATACTCTATCCTAAAAGAACTACCATGTTTCTTCATAGAATATAACTCAGCCACTGCCACTGATTCCTTTGGTATTACCTTAGCTGGTACATCTAAACCATAACCTAAGACATATGCTTTCTGTACTAAGTAGATTAGTGCCTTTGCTACTAGACTAGGTGCCCTGTCCTTAGTGTAGGAACTTGTATAGGTTACTGCTAATTTATTAGCATCTAGGTCTATACCAATTATACAACTAATCTTATCATCTAAAACTAGAAACAAGTAGTCATAGCACTTTTTATACTTGCCTAATGTATACCAGTCTATTGGTGGCATTGCTCGTACAGTATTAGCATAGTCTGGCTTGCCAAACTTACTGCCACCATAGTAGACAGAAGTAACTACTGTATTGTTTTTATCTGCACTCATATGATATACCTTTCTGAACTACTGCACAGCTATGGAGTCTACAATTGCGTAACTACAGTTATAAGTTACCACAAAGTAGTCATCTACCTTGTATATATCTACATTATTTATATCACTATAGTAGGCATTTACACTGTCCCCGCCAAAAACTGCAATAATCTTCTGTGTAGACAAGGTCTTAATAATAAGAAGCTTATTAGGCACGGGATAATGCCTGTTACTTTTGTCTTTTAATATAGAAGGCAATATAGGCTCCTTATAGCGTTTAAAACCAATTGCTTTATAATTATGCAGCCTATAATCATATGCTACAGCAGGGGTGTCATATATGCTCACAGAGCCACCTGAACTTGTAAAGTCTAAGGTGTCATGCAATGCTTTGTATCCATTATACACCCCACCAATGTGTGTAGAGTGCAGGTCCAGCCCTTGGAACGTATAATGGTCTATCAACCTAGCCGAACCATCATAGGTATTTAAGTTATACATGTAGTCCGTTGTTGCTTCAGACAACTGGTCGCTTGTATAAACTGGCCTCCGATGACTTAAATGCGGTGAATTATGTACAAAAGTAAAGATAGCTATGAGAAATATCCCAGCTATCACTAATTCAGGTATATGAGTTTTAATATGTGACCATACTGTCATAAACCTTACTAGGCCTCTTTAAAATACTCTTTTGCTACTTTGATAGCATTCTTAACTTCAGCTGTGTAAGCTGCTGGATCCATATCAGCAGATACATCTTGTAATACATGTACAGAATCCTGTACATCTTTTGGTATCGCCATAGAACCACTATAAATTTTAGTAATGAAGTTTCCATTTACTCTTATTCTAGGTGTTGTTCTGTCTACAGATGTAATATTACTAAAGTCATCTGTTGTCCTAGCTGAGTAGGGAATAATCATAAGCGTAGGGTCACTATAGCTCCCACCTATTGTATTAATAACTTTAGTTGCTCCCTCACGAACCCAGCCAACTGTGCTTGGCACAATGCCTGTAACCTCACCATTTATACTATCGTCTAATAATGCAACTACTGCTACGTTTTCTTTTGTTCCTACTGGATATCTATATTTAGAACTCATTGTCTACCACTTTCCTATTTGACCTGCATAATAACCTAAAATTACACTTAGTATAATGTATAAGAAATTATACACTATATTCTTTGCCTGGGCCGCACTCTTTTTGTCTCTGCCTTGAAACTTGTCTACTTCCTGCTCTAGTGCTTCCAACCTAGCCTTATAGTCTAGGTGGGAACTCTCAAGCTTAAAGTACTTATCCTGCAAAGTATTGCTTTCTTGACCCAATTTATGCAGCTCTGCCTGCATTGACCATATTTCACTCTTAATAGCATCTATGTCAAGCTTAGAGTAGTCACCCTTTACACTGTCCTGACCCTTAAGAAGCTTTTCTAACTGGTCTATATGCTCTTCTAAGTGATTGTTGCTACTCTCTCTGTTTACTGCCATTTATCTAACCTACCTACGTATGCTCATTAAGAAAGATATTATTACTATAAGAGAAAGCCACATTGATGCAAGCCTGCATATGCTATAAGTATACCATAGATATGCTGAAGCTAATATGAGTGTAACCAGTATCATTAGATACTTTCTCTTAGTTAGTCTTGATGTACTAATAGTTAACACTATATTGATTATATGTAGCAAGTAAATTATTACACCCTGTGCAATGCAAACAACCAGCATGAACATATATATGCACCACCTTACCTACTAACACTAATAATTTAGCCGTCCTATATATGCTAAATTATTAGTGTAATAAATAGATGGGGTTAGAAATAAATGAGAAATAAGCAAGATGTAACTATTATATTAGCTAAGTTTTTATTTTGCAGTCTTTACACACTAGTATTTTTAGGCGGGTATTTTTATTTATCTTATAAACAGCAGACTTCTATTAACCCTGCTTTTACTACTCTGGGGTGTGCTCTATTATCTTGGTATACAGTTGTTAAAACTGACCATACCATCAGTAGCATAAAACAGACAAATCAATATATCCATAAGATAAATAATCTTACTCGTACTACCTATAAATGGAATAAATATAGGAGGAGCATGCACCATTGATTAAATACTATACCTACAAAATTGATATTAACGACTATAGGCACTTTCTAGTAAGTAATGCTATTAAGCAGTCCCACCTGCGTAAACATGATAAACGCTTTAAATATGATATCTATTGTGCTGTATGCGGTTGCCCCATCAACTCCCGAAAAGGTGGCATAAGTAAAAAAGGACTTCTTCTTGCATGTACTAAACTGCTACTACCAAATAAAGAAGTATACTATGTGTGCAGATATGCAGCACATTGCCGGTACTTCACAGAAGCACATAATAGAAAGAAAATAGTTAGTATCCGAGAGGTTGTGAGAGCATAATGCTAACTAATGATATGAAAGACTTGCTTGACAGTAAGAATGCAAGTGTAGATAAAGATAAGAAAACTATTATCAATGGCTTCAATAGTATTCTTAAGAGAATGCTTACTGATGCTAGAGCCAAAGTCCAATCAGGCGAGCTTAAAATTAGGGATACAACTGACCTTAAAAATATGTATGACGTTTTCTCTAAAATTGATGATATTGAAAATACTGGTACTAGCTCTGGTTCAGGTGCTATACCTAAGTTGAGTACCCCTGAAGAAAACATTATTGAAAACTCTGTTAAAGTTATCCAAAAAGTTACTAAGGACGATGAAGGTAAAGAAACAAAGACCAAACATGTAGACTTGCATGACTTAGCCAAGCTTACTGATGAAAATATTGCTAACCTAATAACCAAAGAACAAAAGCAACAAAACAATACCAATGCTACAGGTAAATAGAAAGAAGAGATAAAATGAGGGATAACCCTTTAGGTATAATTACACCTAAGACTTTCTCAGGAGAACAAATCGCTAAAATCGCAGTTAGTACGTTTGGTACAGATGAAATAACGCCTGAACAACTATCTGCTACTTTAGCCTTCCTTGTTCCTAGTCTATATGAACTTAAGTACCACAGAATAGGTAATGGTGGCAAAAAACCAACCTTTATAGTCCCCAAGTATGGAGGAGGCAACCCAGCCAAGGCAGTAGCGCATAGACCTTTTCAAATTCAGCCTATGAATGACATCTACCCAAACCTTGTTATAAAAAAGGCAAGACAGCTAGGCTTCTCTGAATTAGGGGTCGCCTTTATGATCTGGTGGGCTGACGTTCACTCTCAAGCTGGTGTTAACTGCCTATATACGTTTCCAACTCTTAAACAAATGAGAGACTTTGTTCAAATGAGACTAAACTCTGTATTGAACTCCAGCCCATATTATAGAAGTATTATAGGTGACACTAATTCAGTTAATGTTAAGCAAATAAGAAATTCGTTCCTTACTTTTAGAACAAGTTCTAAATCCAGCTCCGTTGAAGGTATCAATGCTGACTTTGCCTCTGTTGATGAATATGACCATGTTAGTGCCAGTGCAGAACAATCTATTGAGGGTTCTATATCTTCCTCACCCTATAAAGTACTTAGACGCTGGTCTACGCCAACTGCCAAAGGCATGGGTATAGATGACCTTTATGAGCACTCTGATCAATGGTTCTGGTCTATTAAGTGTAACCACTGCGGATATGAGAATGAATTGTCCTATGATGCTTATGATGGCTCAAGCATTGAAGCAGGAGGCAATATGCTGCAAGTAGATGAAGACGGGGTAGACTACAAAGCTAGAACAGTTAGACCGGGCACCTTTATCTATGTATGTAAAAAATGTGGCAAGAAACTTGACCGCTGGTACTCTGGCCACTATCTATGCAGGTATCCTAGCCGTACTGCAGACACCTCAGGCATCCGTGGCTATACAGTTAATCAAATGGACGCTGTCTGGATAACTGCAGATATGCTTAAAGCTTCTGAACTTAAGGCAAAGTCTAAGCAATCTTTCTATAATTACTGCTTAGGTGAACCTTATGAAGACCAAAACCTTAAGGTATATGATTCAGATATTCTTGACCATGCTGCTTTTCCTACCAAGGTAGAAAACAGAGCAGATTATAAATTTATTCTTGTTGGTATTGACTGGGGTATCAAACATACTGTAGTTATTGCTGGTATCACTGAAAACAACAGATTTGATATTATCAATGACTTCCAAGTTCAAGGTGTAAGGCCTACTGTAGGGCAAGCAGGTGAGGATATTAGGCACCTGTACAAAATGCTTAAACCTTATAACCCTGACTTAATCTTTGCTGATGTTGGGGACAGTGGTGAAAAGATACACCACCTTATTGATATATATGGGCAGAATAAAGTTTGGGGTGTTAAATATCCAAGCAACCCCACAAGTGGACTATACTCTGCTACTGGCCAGTTGCAACCATCATGGAATGAAAAGACACATGTTGTATCTGCAGACAAACTGGTACAGCATAAGCGCTTTATTGACTTGATGAAGCGTGGAAAAGTTCATTTCTGGGCACACCGTGATGAAGCACTTAACAGGTATATTACTCATTGGCAAAATGTTCTTATCAGAAATGAAGAAACTGCTAATGGTGATACTAGAGAAGTCATAGAAAAACGTAAAGGCAAAGGCGATCACTCGGCCAGCTGCTCCGTCTATGTACTCCTTGCCTATGATTACCTTAGAGAAAAAATTTATGGTAATACTGACGATGAATTTACATACAGTATGCTTTCTGCTAACCTTACACCTGAAAAGACTGATATTCTTAAGGAACATAATTTAGATAGCGTTAAAGGTACAAGTGACACTGCTATTAACCCATATGCATAATAAAAAAAGACATCACATTAGTGATGCCCTTTTTATTGCAGTATTCAACTAGATAAGTTGCATAATAGTCTGTGAAGTGCTAATTATTGCTATGTTTCTTACTAAATTGCAAGCAGTCCTTGTCACTGTCTGCACTGTTTAGATATCTGTTAATTGCATCTCTGGCAAACTCTGACTTTGACCGTCTTGAAGCCCATGCCTTTTCATCAACCTGTTTATACTCAGCCTCCGTTAATCTGATAATAATTATCTTGCTCTTCTTTTCTGAATCTGGTAATGCTTTTCTTCCCATAATTTTTACTGCTATATAAAACATGGAAATATGTAGAAGAATATGAATTTTCTACATATCAGAAAGATATATTTTTCCTTTCTTTGTTTCATTTACTGTCGTCTTCACTAGTATTCTGATATTCCAAATAGGAGTAATCACATTGACTAGCTCTTACAGCTTAAGGACCTAGCCAGCCCTGTTTATTTTCTTTATTTTGCCAAAGCTAAAAGATTTAAAACTGCATTTTCATCTCGATCATTCTTGTAGCCACACCCATAACAGACATACTCATTATGTTTGGTACCATGCTTTTTATTGCCCTGCAAAGTGATCTTTTCCTCGCCTTTTTTGACATAACCGCACGCAGCACATCTTTGAGTTGATGGGTATGTTTTATCAGCCAAGATTAATTCTTTGCCATACCAATCACACTTATAAGTTAGTATTCGTCTAAACTTGCTAAAAAGTGATCTCTGCATTCCTTTTGAAGCTACATGCGTCATCATCATTTCTTTGACTGCCAAATCTTCAATTACAATTTGATCGTAATTATTAACAAGCTTAGTAGTAAATTTTTGTAATAGATCATTTTGAATATTAGCTGCTTTGCGATAATCTCTTTGCAGTTTGGTTCTCACTGCAAAGTAATTATTTGATTTAGTAGCTAACTTACCGTTAACTTCTCTTTTACGTGCCAGCATTCTTTGATAATGTTTGATACGCTTATAAAGTTTTTGCAATTTAGCAGGCAAAATATTGATTTGCCCCTCGGTATAGTTAAAGTGACCCACATTGACATCAACTGCTGTCTTTTGCTGGGTTTTAGCTTTTAGTTCAATTTCTTCTTCATAAGGCAAAGCCACATAATAAGCTCCTTTTTCTTTGAAGATACTTACTACTTTGACTTCACTCATCTTTAAAACTTCATAGCTTGATAGGTCATGCCAAGAGTCTTTTGAAATGCTTCTTGGGCGGTCAAGGCGAAGCCTGCCATTAACAATCTTAGCCCTATCAGTTTTAAAGCCTTGTCTGGGAGCTTTCTTTGATTTAAAACTAGGTATCCCCAATCAGATTGTGACTTATCAAAGAAGTTCTTCCAAGCATTAGCTAAGTCTTTAATCGCTAATTGTAAACATCTGGCAGACAAATCATATTGCCAGTCGGCTTTATTTGCGACTAGTTCATCACGGACTCTGCGTTCGTTAGGACTGGGATTATCTTTTTGGTTTAATGTATGAGCTTCATACATTAATTGCCAAGTTTCTAAGCCTTTATTCCAGCAGTATCGCCGATAGTCGCATAGAGCATCAAGCTGCTTTTGCATGGTCTTATTAACTTTTAGCTTCACTACTTGTGTCTTGATCGTCATTTAAGTACTCACTTCTAATCTTTTTCTTGTATTTTCTTAAGCCATATAGTCTGCATGAAAACACATGAATTATACTTATCAGATCATCAACCAGTTCTTTATCAGGACTAGTGTCAATATTATTCAAAACAATTATTTCAGTCCCATGCTTTTTACATAGGTTTTCAAACCAATCATAGCCAAAACGGATAAATCTATCTTTATAAGTAATATAAATTTTATCTATTTTGTTGTTCATTACTTCGTCTAGAAGATTATTCCATTTTTGCCGTTTATAGTTTAAGCCGCTGCCAATATCGCTTATTTCTTCGTCTAATACGATACCTTGTGCGTTAGCGTATTGTCGAATATAGCTTAATTGATCTTTTAAGTCATCTTTTTGACTATAAGTTGATGCTCTGGCATAAGCAACTTGTTTTTTATTTGAGCTTAGACTATTTTTATTCAAATATTGATTGATTTGATCTTCTGTATAGAATCTGCGATTAGTAGGTGAGCGTTTAGCCTTAAGAATATCCTTTCGATCCCATGTTTGGAGGGTTCTAGTGGTTATTCCTAAACGATCAGCGACATCTTTAGGTTTTAAAATTGTCATAATATTCACTTCCATGTTTAACTTTCTAATGAATATTATAGCAAATATTTCTATAATAGTCTACATATTTCTATATTTTTGTTAACAGTTAATCACCTCCTATCTTCTATTAGCTCTCTCAAAAAGCTCTTTCGTTCTTAAACATAATTATTATACAATAAAAATAGAATACATGCAAATACTAATTACAAATATTAAGCAAAATAAAGCAGCAGGCTTAGGGTGAATGTGTCAACCATGCCTGCTGTTTTATTGTGTAATCACCTTCGGATTATAGTCCCGGCAGGATTCGAACCTGCAATACACAGAAAAATCTACTGTCAATGCCGGGTATAAACCGGGTGTTTTACCGTTGAACTACGGGACTATATGGGCCTAAATGGACTTGAACCATCGACCTCACGCTTATCATGCGTGCGCTCTAAACCAGCTGAGCTATAGGCCCATTAAAGTGGGTAATGAGAATTGGACTCGCGACTAAAGCTTGGAAGGCTTTCGTTTTACCACTAAACTATACCTGCAATTTATCAAAGCACAAAGCGAGCAATAGGCTTGCCAGGAATTAAAAAAAAAATCACAAAACAGCAACACAATGGTCGTCTGTGGCGTATTTTAGATTAAGCGTACCTTTTTCGCGGAGGAAAAAGAACATGTGCTTTGGCTTGTTTCTTAGCTTGTTGACAAATATTATTATACATGCTTGCTCAAATTATGCAACAGCTTGATACACTTTTTTGCGAATTAATTTTGTCAATTATATTGGAAGTGTTGATATGATTGCATTTGAGCGTATTAAAGAATTAACTGTCCATCGAGAACTTCATAACTATTTGACCCATCAACAACCCAATACATAACATTCAACGGGAAGCCATGTAATACAGTATTAATAACTGCTTTAGCTTCGGCCGGCTTATATATGAAATTTCTCTGATATGGTGGGCGTATGTCCAGTTGGCCATGATAACCAACAACACCGTTATCGTCGCCTTTATCCTCATACTCATCAAATACATCTTTGACAGACACCATTTTCAACTCTATATCCATCTACTTCTGGGGGTACTTCTAAATCAATACCGCTCTTAATAGCAATTTCTTCTGCTCTTTGGTCATTGGTAGAATCTTGAGTAAAGGGGCTATGAATCAACTCTAATTGTGCTTCAAAGTTTTCTGGATTCTCGTCCCATTGTTTGATAGTAGACTTTTCAAGCTTAAACACCTTGAATCCTGTATCAGTATCAGCTTTAGGATGTTCCTTTTCCTTTGACAAAATAAAAAGGCACTCTTGCGAGTGCCACAAATCTTAATAGCTATTAAGAATTGCTAGCAGTTCCGAAAGTTCGAGACAACCAACTTCATTCTGCTATAACAGGAACAGCAGGAATTGAACCCACATTAGCGGTTTTGGAGACCGCTATGCTACCTTTGTAATACATTCCCACAATGCTATGTTTAAGGTACATAGCCAACCTTAGAAATAAATATAAAATTACTGTAATAACAATAAAATTAATAGATCTGTTCACTTTAGTAATAATATTTATTTCTAATGCACACATTATTAACCAAATTATTTCTTTAAAAAACAGTGAACAAATCTATTGGTAGCTACGGAATCGAACCGTAGACAATTACCAAATCTGCCAACCTCAAGGAGGATATTTACTTACCTATACTAATATAACATTGGTATACATACTTATAACCCACAATTATTATACCATTATTCTACTTTTTATTTTTTAGAAATTTATCAGTTCTATTTGCTGTTTCATCTCAATCAATATCATTGAATAAACCCATGTGATCACTCCCATACAATAGGTAAGAATAACAATTAGTAATGCATCTATTATAATCCATGTTTATTAATTATGTATTGTAGATATAAGAATCCAGGCCATTTTTAGTGACTATATTATCAAAGTAAGGTAGGCAGTAATAATCGCCATTCGGTATTTCGCACCATATAGACTTAATCTTTTTAATAAGACAGCCTCGTGCTTTCAACTGCTTAACTGCACATTTTGTCAAATTAATTGATTGCGTGTGACAAAGTATATTAGCTAAATTAATTAAAGATGTGGTATAAATGTTGTGAGATAAATCAGGCATTGTCACTCGATATTTAAAAGAACATTTAGGCCTCATATTATTATGTTTTAAATAAGTGTAAACTGTCCTATTAGTTCTATTAACTATTTGAGCTATTTGACTTACGGAATATCCAAATCTAGTAAGGTTATCAACTCGCTTATGATTAAGTTTTTCCTTAACATTAAGCAAGTTCTGAACTTGCTTAAACTCTAAATTATTATCCGGTACATATAAAATGCTGCCATATTCATCCTCCAAACGATGTATCCTCACAAGTGCCTGTTCATAATTAATTGTCATGATAATCACCCACATTTCTTTCTAATTCTTCGTTTCATTGTATTTAATTACTTGCTT
>NZ_CALNCS010000026.1 GCF_937875145.1 Alkalibaculum bacchi
TTATCATCCAAAATCTCATATCCTCTCTACTAAACATGATGGATACGGTAATGATTGGGAAACTAGGTGAAATAGAAATTGCATCAGTAGGAATTGCCAATCAGTATTTTTTCTTTTTCAATATGATTCTTATTGGATTGTGTGGAGGATGTAGCGTGTTTATTTCTCAATATTGGGGTAAACGAGACGAGAAAAATATTAAAAAAATACTGGGTATTGGTTTACTATCTGCAAGTATTATAGCTCTCATTTTTATGATTGCTGGTTTTTTAGTGCCAAAACAAATCATTAGTTTGTTTAATAATGATCCAATGGTTACAGCCTTGAGCGAAAAGTATTTGAAAATAGCATTGATTAGTTATATTTTTACAGGGATTTCTTTTGTATATAACTTTTCTTTAAGATCGATAAACAATGCTATATTGCCAATGACCATAAGCTTAATTGCTCTTTTTACGAATATCTTTTTTAATTACATATTTATTTTTGGAAAATTTGGCGCACCAGCTTTAGGTGTTGCAGGAGCTGCTATAGCTACGGTAATTGCTCGAGCCGTAGAGACTTTTCTCTTATTGCTATCTGTTTATTTAAGTAAAGGCGTATTAGCGGCAACCTTAAGGGAACTGACGGATTTTACTTTTGATTTTGTGAAAAAGTCCTATCAGATAATTTTTCCAGTTATTTTAAATGATATGTGTTGGGGCTTGGCTAGCTTAGTTTACGCAGCTGTTTATGGACATATGGGAGCTCAAGCTGTAGCTGTCATTCAAATCTGTAATACGATAAATAATTTATTTATGGTCATCACCTTTGGATTATCAAGTTCAGCATCCATTATGATTGGAAATAGCATTGGAGCAGAAGATGAAGATCAAGGTCGTGATTATGCAAAGAAAATTATTGCAATTTCTTTTCTCCTTAGCCTTGTACTAGGAGGGATGTTGGCTATTACCTCTCCATTTATATTAAATTTATTTAATGTCTCTAGTGGTGTTAGAAGCAGTGCCCAGACAATTTTATATATTATATCCTTCATTTTTTTTATTAGAGTTATAGGTATTGTCTTAGTGGTGGGCGTACTACGAGGAGGTGGAGATGCAGGACGGGCATTAATTATTGAAGGTTTTACCATGTGGTTTATAGGCGTGCCTTTAACGATAATAGGCGCTTTTGTATTTCGTTTTCCCGTACATACAGTATATGCTCTAGCTCTTGTAGAAGAGCTTGTTAAATGCATCCTTGCCTTTATGCGGATTAAGTCTGGTAAGTGGATTAAGAATGTAACGAATTAGCGGAAAGCTGAAAGGAAAACTAAAGCAAAGAGCTCATATCAACACACCCCGAGCTTTAGTTTTTCTTATTACCTTATAAGGAGCTATTTATCAAAGAATCCGCCACCATTAGAAATTTTAAAGGCTTTACGACTACTTACTTTTTTCTTATTTGGTTTAGTGCTAACATTTCCTTGTTCAGAGCTTTGTTTCTGTTTCTTTTCGATAAGTTTTTTCATTCCTTCAAGATTATTTGTCATGAGTAACTCCTTTTTCGTGTTTAAGTTTTTTATGCACACTTATTATATGATGAATTTAATTGAGAAGCAACTGTAGAACGACTGTTGAATAGTAGCCAAGCAATAATCAATGAACTCAGAAATTATGTAGAAGTTTTTTAGCGCAATGAAGCAGTAATTTTAATATGGTTATTTAATAGTTACGAAACAGGTGTTATAATAGTATGTAATTTGTAAAAAGCAATTGAATTTATTTTGATTTCGAAAATAATAGTAAGGAGCATTTTATGAAAATATTTAAAAACGATGGGGAGTAATATGGACAGTACAAGACAATTAGGTGAAGATAAAATATCTAACCTACTATTCAAATTTTCAATTCCAGCAATAGTAGGTATGCTGGTAAATGCTTTATACAATGTTGTAGATCGAATTTTTATCGGTAATGGAGTAGGCTCTTTAGGAATCGCAGGAATTACCGTATGCTTTCCAGTAATGTTGGTTACTATGGCATTTTCTATGTTAGTGGGATTAGGGGCAAATGCTTTAGTCGCCATTCGATTAGGAGAACAAAGAAAAGAAGAAGCAGAGTTAATTTTTGGCAATGCCATTGTTCTCTTAATAGGGATATCCATGATTATATCTATAACTGGATTAATATTATTAGATCCTATACTGGAATTATTAGGTGCAAGTAAAGAAGTATTACCTTACGCTAGAGCCTATTTAAGAATCATACTAATAGGAACCGTTTTTCAATCTGCATCTATGGGTGTGAACAATTTTATTCGTTCTGATGGAAACCCTAAAATGGCTATGAATACCATGCTTATTGGCGCAGTAATTAATACGATTTTTGATCCAATATTTATCTTTGGATTTGGTTGGGGGATGGAAGGAGCTGCCTTAGCCACAGTCATGTCTCAATTTATCTC
>NZ_CALNCS010000027.1 GCF_937875145.1 Alkalibaculum bacchi
CCTCGGGACGACCGGGTTTGTGGAGCCCTGGGACGACCACGTGACTCAAGGGGCTTCTTTTGGTGCTGCGTTTGCAATTGTATTTTTAGATGCTGGCGTACAGATCAATGCTAGTACGGCAGCAGCAGTATCTATTTCAAATCCTTACCTTGTAACGATTTTTGCTTTTCTAGGAGGAATATTGACTACAGGTGTCATTCTTGGATTATCGAGGTTTACAAAGGTAACGCCAGTTGCGCTGATTTTAGCTGGCGTTGCACTTAGTTCTCTTTTTGCTGGGGGAACCACATTAGTGCAGTACTTTGCAGATGATGTAAAAGTAGCTTCAGTAGTATATTGGACATTCGGAGATCTAGGTAGAGCTGGGTGGAATCAGATAAGGGTAATATTTCTTATATCTTTCATCGCATTTATATACTTTTTCTATAATAGATGGAATTATAATGCTATGGAAGCAGGAGTAGAAACAGCAAAAAGCCTCGGTATTGATGTTGATTGTCTAATACTTATAAGTATGGTGTTTTGTACCCTTATAGCGGCAATTTCCGTTGCTTTTGTAGGTAGCATAAGTTTTATCGGTTTAGTTTCGCCTCATATTGTAAGGAAATTTGTTGGAAATGATCATCGCTTTCTAATTATAGCTTCAGCCATTATGGGAGCAATTATATTAGTTCTGGCAGAGTTAGTATCTCGCACGATCGCATCTCCAAGTATCCTTCCAATCGGTGCATTAACGTCTTTCTTAGGAGCTCCTCTGTTTTTGTATTTGATTTACAAGAGGGAGGGATTTAAGTGATAGAAGTGCGCAATATTTCTTTTTCATATGATAAAAATGAAATATTAAAAAACATAAGTTTTGATATTCACGATAAAGAGTTTATAGCGGTCCTTGGAAATAACGGAGCTGGTAAGAGTACATTAATCACATGTTTAAATAGAATAAAGACGCCTAGTACTGGTAATCTCAACATTAATGGCAAGGACATATTTAAGATGAGTCGTAATGAAATCGCACAAAATATTTCCTACGTGGCACAAAAAAATGAATTGAGCCATTATACAGTCTATGATTCAGTATTATTGGGGCGTAAACCATACATTAAGTGGAGTACTTCTGATGAAGATTTGAAAATTTGCGATAGAATGCTGGAATTAGTGGGAATGACTTCATTTAGATTAAAATACGTTAACAAGTTAAGTGGTGGTGAAGTACAGAAGGTAATGTTGGCAAGGGCATTGGTTCAACAACCTAATTTGCTATTATTAGATGAACCAACGAGCAATCTTGACCCTAAAAATCAGCATGAAATGATGAAATTAGTGAAGAAGATGGCAAGAGAGCAAAACATTACTGTTTTGATCGTTATTCACGACATAAATCTCGCTCTTCGATATTGCGACAAATTTTTATTTTTGAAAGATGGACTTGTATACAGTTTTGGCGATTGTTCAACTGTAACAGAAGAAATATTAAAAGAAGTATATGATATAGAAACGAAACTTGTAGAAATTGATGGAAGAAAAATAGCATTAATTGAGTAAAATCAAAATCAATAAGAGATCTAGAATAATTTTAGTGAAATTACCATGAATAAAGGAGAAACAGTGTTAGACGTATCAACTAAGTATTGATGAATTATAACAATAAATGAAACTACAATCTCAAACTAGAATCTTTAAGTTAAATGAGATGAGATTAAATGCAATAGCAGAGATATATAGGCAACAACCTCAAGATACTTCTTAATTAAAAGGGGACACAGTTCAATTTACTATTTTAAGTCATTGTTAGATTATTTTAGCGTAAAAATG
Organism: Alkalibaculum bacchi; assembly: GCF_937875145.1. Lineage (GTDB taxonomy): Bacteria > Bacillota > Clostridia > Eubacteriales > Alkalibacteraceae > Alkalibaculum > Alkalibaculum bacchi_A. The sequence goes on from NZ_CALNCS010000027.1 coordinate 1,813, forward strand.
ATATAAAAATTAAAAAATTAAAAGTAGTATCGCAAGACAACGCCACCAATGATGATTTTAGCTGGTGTTGCTTTAAGTTCTCTATTTTCAGGAGCTACTACTTTATTGCAGTATTTTTCAACTGACACCCAGATGTCAGCGATTGTGTTTTGGACTTTTGGCGATTTGGGAAGGGTGAATATGAAGGAAGTAGGCATTGTTGTTTTTGTAACGAGTCTATCATTCGCCTATTTTTTATTCAATAGTTGGAATTACAATTCACTAGAATCAGGAGAAGATACTGCAAGGGGTTTAGGAGTGCATGTTTCAAGGGTACGTTTAACAAGTATGGTTATTGCATCTCTTAATACTGCGATAATTGTATCATTTGTAGGAACGATTAATTTCATCGGTTTAATCGCGCCACACATAGTTCGTCGTTTTATAGGAAATGATTATCGGTATCTATTACCTGCGTCTGCTTTTATGGGTGCTTTACTATTGATAATGAGTGATATTTTTGCACTATTGATTATTTCACCAGTGATATTGCCCATTGGTGCAATCACCTCTTTCTTAGGTGCACCGCTATTTCTGTATTTAATATATAAAGGAGCTGGATCCCATGCTAAAAGTTAGTGGATTAGAATTTAGTTATGGTACAGATAAAAAGATTTTGCAAGAAGTATCATTTGATGTTTTAAATGGTGAATGCGTCGCTATTTTGGGTAACAATGGTGCAGGGAAAAGCACCATGCTCAAATGCCTGAACAAGATTATTTCACCTCATAAAGGTACAGTGGTTGTAAATCAGGTCAATATCCTAAAGCTCAGTGGTTTACAAATTGCCCAAAAAACAGCTTATGTTGCTCAAAAAAATGAAGTGAATCAAATATCCGCCTACGATGCTATATTATTGGGAAGAAAACCATATGTGACGTTCTCGCCTACTAGCTGTCTCGATTTACACAATCAGCTGGAGGTATTAAAATTAATTCAGAAGATAACGAAAGAAAAAGAAATTGCTGTAGTCATTGTGTTACACGATTTAAATTTAGCCCTTAGATATTGTGATAAATTTCTCTATTTAAAGAATTCTAAAGTTTACTCTTATGGCGACATTGAAACAGTAACATCAAGAACGATAAGCGATGTTTATGGAGTAGATGTGGAGATTGTAGAACGTAGGGATATGAAAATTGTCATACCATATTAGCAAAATGTAGGCAAGGGTATAGAGAATGCAAGTACTATAGTGGTTGTCGAGGATAAGAAGATTAATATAATATCTATATAAAATAAAGGAGAGAATGTAAGATGCCAAAAATTATACTAAGTGGTAAAGGTGGAAGTGGTAAAAGCACATTGACGTCTTTGCTATCGCAAACTTTAGCAGCAGAAGGTAAAAGAACATTAGTTGTTGATACTGATGAATCCAATCGAACTTTGGATAAAATGCTCAATATGTCAAGTGCTGAAATGGGTTTATTAGATTATCTAGGTGGCAGGGAAGAATTTAAAGCGAATATGGGGAAAGATAGCAAAAACCTTTCAAGCAACAATAGAATTACCTTAGATATGTTACCTGAGAAGATTGTATCTTGGAAGGGAAATTTAGGATTGTTAAGTGTAGGTAAAATTCAACAGGTTAGCGAAGGATGCGCCTGCCCTATGGGAGCAACTGCACGAAAGTTTCTTAACCAATTGACGGTAACTGAAGATGAATGGGTAATCGTCGATACAGAAGCAGGAGTGGAACACTTTGGTAGAGGTCTCTTAGAAGGAGCAGACAAGGTAGTAATGGTCATAGAGCCTTCTAATGAATCGGTAACTTTAGCCGAAAGAATAAAAGAATTCGCAGAAGAAAAAGACAAGCCTTTTGTGGTAGTGTTAAACAAGATAGGGGATAAACAAGAAAAAATATTAACGGAAAAATTAGAGGATAAAGGTATTCGTATAGGCGGTATTTTAAAACAATCAGAGGGAATAGCTCTCAACAATCTAATGGGGGAAACTATTGACTCTTCTGAATTCACTGAAACGGTTAATGAAATATTACGGACCCTCGTGTAAAAGCACGACAATTGAATGAAAAAAGCATATGAGCATATGGGAACTGAGTAATATGAAATATGTTCCGTTTTTGGTGTGTAGAAAGAAAAATTAAATCATGATATCTTTAAGGACTTAAATCGAATTTTGCCAAAGACTTTACAGATGAAGAGCGATATATGGTAAGAAAGCTTTTGTATAAAATGTTTGACAATATTGTAACTTATGAAAAGGAAAAAATAAAAATAACTAGGTATGAATTTCGATTTTTTAAGGATAAAATGTCATAACATTGTTGCCTTCGCAACGTACTTGAGCTATAATTAACAAATATAAAGTAGTTATAAGTTATGAAGACTTATAAAAAAATTAATTTGCCCACGAAGGGTTATCGGTGAAACGATAATTTTTTGTGGGCTTTTATTTTTGTGAGGAGGAATGTAAAAGTGCAACTAGAAGATATAAGAAAAATATGGACTTATGAGGAAAGAGATGTAGCTGCCAGCATAGAGATGTGGGACTCAATGGCTACAAAATTTGGGGAATTCGAGTTGCCTTCAAGCTCGAACAGTACTCTTTTAAAATTACTAGAAGAAAACGAAATGCTTCAACCTGAATATACGGTACTGGATGTAGGCTGTGGAGCGGGGAAATATTCTTTAGCACTAGCGAAGAAGTGTCAAAATGTAGTCGGTTTAGATTTATCGTCAAAAATGATTGAAAAAGCCAAGATTAAAAAAGAGGAAATGGGAATTGAAAATGCTGAATTTCATGTTTGTAATTGGCATGAATTAGATTTAAAACAAATAGATTATATGGGGAAATTTGACCTCGTCATTGCTAATATGACACCTGGTGTGCGTAGTGCAGAGACTTTTGAAAAGCTTCATCAAGCAAGTAGAGGCTATTGCGTCCTAGCAAAGCCTATTAAACGTACAGACCCTGTTTCTGATGAAATAAGAAAGATGCTTTCTATTGAAAGAAAAATGGAAACTGGAGATAAGGATATTCTCTACGCATTTGCATTGTTGTGGTTACAAGGCATCTTGCCAAAATTAATATATGAACCCCGAATTTGGGATCAGAAAAGAACTGTTGATGAAGCCAGTAAACTCTATGTAAATCGAATGAAATCCTATAGAGAGTTGACTAGTGACGAAGAAGATCAAATTGATAAGTACTTAATGTCCATTGCTAAAGATGGTCATATTGAAGAAAAAGTAAATACAACTATTGCCACTATGTATTGGGAAGTATAAAGAAGGATGATGATAATGAAGCGAATGATAGCCATTGTTTTATTAGTACTATTTGTTTTTGTAGGTTGTACTTCTAAAGAAAATAGAGAACCTTCAAAGGAAACAAGCCAATCTACAGTGGAGGACAGCCTTCGCATTGTAACAGATGCTACAGGTAGAAATGTCGAGATACCCCAACATGTAGAATCTATAGTTTGCGTTGGCGTTGGGACACTCCGTTTTACTACATATATGCAGGCTACGGACTTAGTCCTGGGCATTGAAGAACACGAACACGAACCAGCACTTGAAAAACCATTTAATTATGTGAACAAAGATTTTTTTACGACTTTGCCGGCTACTGGGAACAATGGAGAAACCTACGATGAAGAGATTGTAAAATTAAGTCCAGATGTAATTATGGCATCTACATTTGATAAAGTAGGGGCAGATGCTTATCAGAAAAAGACTGGTATACCTGTGATAGTCATTCCTTTGATTGATACTGTATTTGATGAAGGTTGCTATAATACTCTTGAATTGATGGGCGAAGTATATGATAAAAAAGATCGTGCCGAAGAGCTTATTACCTATTTTAAAGGGATAGAAGAAGATCTTAACAATCGAGTAAAAGACATTAAAGAGGAAGATAAGCCTACTGTTTACGTAGGAGGTGTTTCTTTCAAAGGTGCCCATGGATTTGATGGAACAGAGGCTAACTATGCTCCTTTTGAAGCTGTAGGAGCAAAAAACTTAGCAGAGGAAACTGGCCAGAAAGGTCCCTTTAATATTGATATGGAAAAAGTACTACAGTGGGACCCAGATATCATATTCTTAGATTTTAGTGGCAAAGAATTAATTAATGAAGATTACGCAAAGAACGCAGATTATTATAATTCTTTAACTGCAGTAAAAGAGGATCGAGTATATTCACAGATCCCTTTCCGCTTTAATGCAGTTAATGCAGAGATGGCTCTAGCTGATACCTATTATGCTGGAAAGATGATTTTTCCTGAACAATTTAAAGATATAGATCCAGCAAAAAAAGCAGATGAGATTTTTGAGATGATGTTAGGAACAAAGTACTATGACACATTAAGAGAAAATGGGTATGAATTTAGGGAAATAAAGATAGGTGAAAGTAATTGGTAGTAGAGCAAAAGCAAACGAATATTCTAGCTTATGAAAAGTATAAGACAAGAAGTATTTTCTTTTTATGTTTTCTCGCTTTAGCACTAATTCTAAGTGCCTTGCTCGCATTGCGAGCAGGCTCCTATGAAACGTCTTTAGTAGAAATTGCGAAAGCAATCTTTGGGAAAGCAGATGCTAAGATGAATACAGTAGTTCAAAACATGCGTCTTCCCAGAGTGATAACGGCTATTTTAGGTGGGTGTGGACTAGGTATTACGGGATGTGTATTACAGGCTGTTCTTCACAACCCTATGGCCTCTGCTTCAACGCTGGGTATTTCTCAAGGAGCTACCTTTGGCGCCTCCTTTGCTATTATTGTACTAAGTGCAGGGACACAAGGAAATACTGGAATTAACTTTTCTAATTCCCTGCTTATTAGTTTGTGCGCTTTTATTTGTAGTATGGGCGTTTCTGCGCTTGTTTTAGGCTTATCGAGAATTAAGAAGATTACACCTGAATCCATGATATTAGTGGGTGTAGCCCTCAGCGCTATGTTCCAAGGAGGGGCGACGCTTTTACAATACTTTGCAAGTGAAGAACAATTAACCTCGGTAGTCTTTTGGACTTTTGGTGATCTTGGACGTACTGGCTGGAAAGAAATTTACATTATGGCAGTGGTTGTGCTTTTGGCATGTTTGTTTTTTATGTTGAAACGGTGGGACTACAATGCATTAGAAAGTGGAGAACAGACAGCTATTAGTCTTGGTGTTAATGTCAATCGAGAGAGAATTGTAAATATGATCATATGTTCTTTAACGGCTTCGGTTATTGTTTCCTATGTGGGTCTTATTAACTTTATTGGTCTTATTGCTCCACATATTGTTCGAAGATTTATAGGAAATAATCATGTTTATCTTTTGCCTTGCTCAGCACTTATGGGAGGAGTTTTACTTTTGTTAGGAGATCTGGGGGCACGAGGTATTATGTCGCCAGTTATTTTGCCTATTGGTGCAATTACATCCTTCTTAGGCGCACCATTATTTATTTATTTAATATTTAAAGGGGGCAATAAAAAATGATGATCGTTAAAGATTTGGATTTTGATTATAAGTGCTCTAGCCCGATTTTAAAAGATATCGCTTTTGAAGCACGTCCTAGTGAATGCCTTGGCATACTAGGTAATAATGGGGCAGGAAAGAGTACTTTGCTTAAATGTCTTAATCGTATTTTATCTCCACAAAAAGGAATTGTTTATATCGACGATAACAGTATTTTAGATATGTCTTTAAATAAAGTGGCTCAAAATATGGCTTTTGTCGCTCAAAGAACACAAAGCAGTCGATTGACTGTGTACGATATGGTAATGCTTGGTCGAAAACCTTATATTAAATGGGGGGCTAAAACAGAGGATGAAGGTATTGTAGAAGCTGCCCTTGATAAATTAAATCTTAGGGATATGGCTGCAAAATTTGTAGATGAACTTAGTGGTGGCGAGCAACAAAAGGTCATGATAGCAAGAGCCCTTGCCCAAGAACCAAAGGTTTTACTCCTTGATGAACCGACGAGTAATTTAGACTTGTGCAATCAATATGAAGTAATGAGGCTGATTAAACAAGTATGTATAGATAGTGAAATTGCTGTTATAATTGTTATCCATGATTTAAATCTAGCCCTAAGGTACTGTGATAAGTTTGTACTTCTAAAGGATAGACAGATTTATAATTATGGAGATAAGAGTATCATTACAGCTAAAAGCATTGAACACGTTTATGGAATAGCAGTAAAGATTCACACTATTGATAATGTAGATGTGGTCATTCCTCAAGAGAAAAAAGTGCTTGAACAAGATAGTTTTCAAGATAAAAAGAATCTTGTAAACTTCTGAATGATTGTTAATACAAAAATGTAATTCAGGATTTAAGTGGTAAAAGTACATTGCTTCATGGTGACAGATTGTTGAATGTTGGATTGATTTTATAAATTAATCAAGATATAATGGGTAAATATAGCAATATAAATACGTTTAAAAAAGTTTCATTCGCTCACGAAGGGTTATTAGCATAAGCGGTAATTTTTGTGAGCTTTTATTTATGCGAGGAGGAATATAAATGAATAAAGAACTATGGGAAAAATGTGTTGATTTTCATGGGCATGAATGCGGAGGTCTTGCTATTGGATTTAAGGCAGCCTTAGGAGCAATAGAAGAGTTGGGATTAAACTTTTCTCAAGATGAAGAGCTTCTATGTATCACTGAAAACGATGCCTGTGGGGTAGATGCCGTTCAGGTAATTACAGGATGTACTATGGGCAAAGGAAATCTTATATACAAGGCAACTGGGAAAATGGCATTTACTTTCTTAAATCGAAAGGAGAACAAAAGCGTTCGATTAATACTTAATCCATTTCATAAAGATATGGATCAAAAACAAAGAAGAGAATTTTTACTGCTCGCTAATTATAGAGATGTATTTAAAATTACATATCCAAAAATACAAGTACCTGAAAAGGCTCGTGGTTTTCAAACAATTATATGTGATAAATGCCAAGAAGGGGCTGCAGACCATAAAATTCGAATGATGAATGGGCAAAAGCTTTGTTTAGACTGCTTTGAACCCTATACAAGAGGTTGGGATTAGAGATGGATATCTGTGATATATTTCTTGTTAAGTAAAATATTCTAAATATATCACCACAAATTAAAAGGGGAAGAACTCAAATTTTGAAGTTCTTCCCCATAAGGTTTTATAGAGTTATTTAATATAACACATTAATTCGTAAAGCATTAAAAATAAAGTGATATGGGTCAAGCTAAAGCAGTGCTTAAACGTAGCTAAGAGCAGATTATAAGTAGATGGGGGAAGTTATGATAAAAATAAATAAAAGGATATATGGATTTGTGATTGCTTTAATTGTAATCTTTATCATATACGCCCTATGGCAAAACAACTATGTCAGGGTGACAAAATACGAGTACAAGAATGCTAAAATACCAGAAGGTTTTAATGGTTATAGAATTCTTCAAATATCTGACTTACATAATAAAAACTTTCATGGGTTATTAGATAAATTAGTTGAAGAGAGTAATCCTGATATTATTGTAATCACCGGTGATTTAATTGATAGAAGAAATACCAATATTAAAACAGCTACAGAACTAGTTAAACGATTATCTATTATGGTACCTACCTATTATGCTACGGGAAATCACGAGCAATTATCAGATAAGTATAACGAGCTAATGAAAGAAATGAAAAAGCTAGATGTTCATTTTCTTGATAATTCTTATACAACATTATCCAATAAAGGAGACGAAGTAGGTTTAATGGGGGTAGCGGATCCTGCTATAGTTCAAAGTGAAAGTACTTATCTTTGGAATGATAATCAAAAATATATGATAGAGAGTATTAAAAAATTATACAAAAATGTTAAAACAGATTTTAATATTTTGCTTTCTCATAGACCTGAACTATTTAATGTATATAAAGATTCCGGGGTAGATCTTGTTCTTAGTGGTCATGCGCACGGTGGTCAAGTTATACTTCCACTTATAGGTGCTTTAGTAGCTCCAAACCAAGGTTTTATTCCAAAGTATACAGAAGGGATATATAGTAAAAACTCAACTTCAATGGTCGTAAGTAGAGGTCTAGGCAATAGCATAATTCCAATACGAATTAATAATCCACCCGAACTAGTCTTGATCACTTTAAAAAGGGAATAAATTAAATATCTTCTTAATCATCCAAACAATTGTTTAATTATCTTTTAACTATTGTTAGACTGGGGTACTTTCCTTGTACAAGTTCTTTTTTATATGTTATAATGTTCGAAAAGCAGATTGGCTCGCAGAAATCAAAACATTTTCCGTGCTTGCACGAGAAAATGAATTGATTTCTATGAGCAAGTGCCAAACGACTGAGACTGCAAAGCAGTCGAGGCAATCTGTGCAGATTGGCTCGCAGAAATCAAAACATTTTTTGTAAAAAGTTACATTTTCCTTATAGAACAGGTGAAATTATGTCGAATAAAAAGAAAAAATCTCAAAACACGGTTTGGATGGGATTGGCTATTGTGACCATAGTGATTTTATTATGGGTCAATCACAATAGCAAAAAAGTTGAGTTACTATATGCAAGACAATATTCTGAATCCTATGAAACTCAGGCTCTCGTTATACGAAACGAAGAAGTGGCTCATTTAGATCAACAGATTGATTTTGAAGTTAAAGAGGGTCAAAGGGTGGGCCTAAATCAAACGCTCTCTAATTCTAGTAGTATTTCCTTTAGTGATTACTTTAATAGGGAAATCGACATCATTAATTGGCTTATAGATAATAAAGCCTATCAAAAGGAGAATTTATTTTCTAACGATATTGAAAAGATTGACAAAGAGATTGAAAAGCTTAATAGTGATATCAAATGGGCAGAGAATTTTGGTAATGAGAAGAAGCTAAAAGTATTGAATTCAGAAAAAGACCAATTAACCAAGAAAAAAAGCTATATATTAAAGTCCTTTCAATACCTAGGAGCTGATGAAGAAAGCCTCCTTGAACTAAAAAAAGAGTATAGTTCTCAAAACGATACCACAGGGTCAAAAATTACAGCTAAAAAATTAAATATCAGCTTCCCAGGGTATATTTATTTTCAATCTGATGGCTATGAAAGTTTATTAAATGCAAATATCTTGCAGTATTTGACACCTGAATACATAAGAGAATTAGAGAATTATAATGGCAACGATGATTCTAATTATAAACAAACTGTCAAAATAATAGACGATACGTATATGTATCTCTCTATTATATTGCCTAAAGAAGTATTTTTAAGACAAGAAGAACAAGTGTTAAAAGTAAAAGAACAAATCATGGAGTCTATTAAGACTAAAGATCTGAATACATATTATCATCATTTAAACAATCAGTTTGGAGATTTAAGAGCTATGCCTATGATTTCTTTTCACTATAATGAAGATAACTATAAAGGGCATGCCATCGATATCGTAGAATATGGACAAGAAAAGCTGCTCTTAATTCAATTAAAAGAGCAGCTTCCACCTGACTTTTATACTCAGAGGCAAGTAGATATTGATCTTGTGACTTATTCTGACACGGGATATATTATCCCTAAAAAGTCTATTGTTCAAAAAGATGGGAAAGATAATATTATTATTATGAGTAAGGGGTCTTTAAAAGAATATATAGAGGTTAAAATCAATCGTAAAAAAGGTAAAGACGTATTTTTAGACAAAACAGACAATAAAGACATCAAGGAAGGCGCAACATTAATCATAAATCCGTAGGTGAAGAAAATGAATATAGAAAAAAATTTAGATCGAATTTTGAAAGAAATACCTCAAAATGTAACACTAGTAGCGGTTACAAAGCATAGAAGTATAGAGGAAATTCAAAGAGTTGTAGACTATGGGATAAAGGACTTAGGTGAAAATCGAGTTCAAGAACTACTGGATAAATACGACAAGATTAAAGGAGATATTAGGTGGCATTTAATTGGACATCTACAGACCAATAAAGTAAAGTACATTATAGATAAAGTAGATTTAATTCACTCGGTAGATTCTGTAAAGCTAGCTAAAGAAATCAATACTCAAGCAAAAAAACATGAACTAATCATGAGAATCTTAATTCAGGTAAATGTATCGATGGAAGATAGCAAGTTTGGCATAGCGGTAGAAGAAGTAGAATCTTTTCTTCAGAAAATCTCCCATGAAAGCAATATCTCTGTTGCAGGCTTTATGACGATGGCACCTTTTACTGAAAATATTGAAGAAACTCGTCACATTTTTAGAAAAATGCGCGAAATATATGATAAAATAAAAGATAATCAAGATGCATTTAAAAATGTGAATATTGAGACTTTGTCTATGGGGATGACAAATGATTGTCCGGTTGCAATAGAAGAAGGTTCTAACCTAGTTAGAATAGGACGAGGTATTTTTGTATAATATAAGAGGAGGCTACATATTATGGCTAAGGATTCTTGGGGAAAAGTAAAAAATCTTTTAGGTTTAGAAATAGAAGATGAATACGAAGATGATGAATTTGAAGAAGAATACGAAGAGGAAGAAGTAGAGGAGAGACCAGTTTATAAATCAAAAGCAAAGAAGGATAAGGGGATTGCCATGACGACTGCCACAACTGCAGAAAAAAATTCAAAAGTGTTAGTAGTAGAACCTGTACTTTTCAATGATGCACCTGTCATTTGTGACAACTTAAAAAGGAATAAAACAATAGTTGCTAATCTAGAAAAGGCAGACTTTGAAGAAGGTAGAAAGATTTTTGACTTTTTAAATGGGGCAGTTTACGCATTAGATGGTACCATACAAAAAATCAGTGAAAACGTATTTATTCTTGCACCGAACACGGTTGATGTTATTGCTGAGAATATTGATTCTTCTGCGACGAGCGATTTGTTAAACTGGAAATTTGATAAGTAGGAGTGTTTAAATGTATTATACATTGTTACGGGCAGGAAGTGTCCTGTTTCAATTAATATCTTTATTAATATTTGTAAATGTGATATTTAGTTGGATTCGGCCTAACAGAGATAATCCTATTGTTCAGATTATATACAGTATGACAGAACCTATTTTAGAGCCTTTAAGAAAAATTACCCTTTTTGGCCCTATGGACTTCTCACCGTTATTAGCCATAATACTCATTGACTTTATCGTGGAACCGGTTTATCGCTTGATACTGGGGATGATTTTTCTATGAGCCAAAAGTATAATAACACAGATATTATGGTAAAAAAGATAAGTTATCAGGCAAAAAGATTATCTGATGGCTTAGCTTTTTTTGATTTTTGTGATCCTTCTCAGCAGGGACGTATCGAAGGGGAATTAAAACACGAGCCTATAGATTTTTCTTTTTTTGGAGGGCATGAATTTTGCGAGCGAAAGATGTTATGCTTGCTTGCAGAAGAGATAGGGGGAGAAATACCTTGGCCGATAGCTTTATGTAAATGTGAAGTGGATTTTGAAGTTCACCACAGAATGGTTTTAGGCGCGGTGATGAGTTTAGGTATTGCCAGGGAAATTATTGGGGATATTATTATTGATGAAAAGTGTATTCAAATAGTAGTTAAGGAGCATATTGCAGAGTTTATTGCTGTAAATTTTGATAGATTGAGTAATCGCAAGATACAATTTGAAGTGCTCCCTATAAGTCAAATAGAAGTAAAAGAACCAGAGTTTGAATTTGGCAATATAAGTATCGCTTCCTTTCGCTTAGACGCGATTATCAGTAGTGCTTGTGGGATTTCTAGAGAAGCTGCCACAGATCTGATAAAAGGTGGCAGGGTAAAGATTAATCATGAAGAGAAGACAAAATCTTCTCAAATAGCTAAGATTGGTGATTTATTTTCCGTAAAAGGAAAAGGTCGATTTATTTTAGAGGAGTTTACTGGTACCACAAAAAAAGGAAGAAATAAAATAGTCATAAAAAAATATGTGTGAGGTATTATGGAAGAGAAAATTGAGTTAATTGTAGAAGAATCAGATGAAGGTATGCGAATCGATCAGTATATAAGTGATAATATTTCACAACTATCGAGAACCTATATCAAAAAGCTAATAGACGACAGTAAAATTACGGTTAATGGCAAAGAAGTAAAAGCTAGTTATAAGCTGCAGGGAAAAGATGAGGTCTTAATAAATCTTCCAGAGCCAGAGTTATTAGAAATCGAACCACAAAACATTCCTATTGATATTGTATATGAGGATAATCATGTCCTGGTTGTGAACAAACCTCAAGGTATGGTCGTTCACCCTGCTCCAGGTAATTACAAAGATACCCTTGTTAATGCTCTGCTTTACCATATTGATAAGCTTTCTGATATCAATGGGGTCCTTCGTCCAGGAATTGTACACCGAATAGATAAAGACACATCAGGCCTTTTGGTCGTAGCCAAAAGTGATTTGGCTCATAAATCTTTGAGTGTACAACTTAAGGAACACACTATTACGCGAAAATACACCGCATTAGTAGAGGGAATTATTCAAGAGGAAACAGGTATTGTAGACGCACCTATAGGAAGGCATATAAAAGACCGAAAAAAAATGACCGTTACAGATCGAAATGCGAAAGATGCTAAAACCCATTTTAAGGTATTAAAACGATTTAGCAAGTATACACTTATAGAATGTAAGCTAGAGACAGGTAGAACCCATCAAATAAGAGTTCATATGAGCTATATTGGCCATCCAGTTGTAGGAGATCTTACTTACGGTTTAAAGAGACAAAAACTCTACTCAAAAGGTCAGCTCCTCCACGCCTCCACCATAGGCTTTACCCACCCAGAGACAGGAGAGTATGTGGAATTTAGCTGCCCTATACCTGAGTACTTTGAGAAGGTGTTGCAGGAGCTAGGCGGTAACAGTTCTACGTTCTAAGTTCTACGTTATATAGCAGAAAGTTGGAAGGTTGGAAGGGAAAACCCTTCAATGAACAATGAACAACGAACAATAAAAATTGAACAGTGCAAATATGCGTGTTTTATTACTCTTCTAAATTGTTTGTTTTTCATTGTTCCAAGTTCATTGTTCACTGCGACGTAAGTCGCATATTTGACCACCTTACCACCTAGTCTACCCGATCAATCTTAAGCACTTCATCCTCTTTCGGCGTTACATACAGAGTCTTCTGATCTGTATAAATGACCATACCTGTCTTAGCCCCCTTAGGTTTTTTTACGTATTTTACAGCTGTGTAGTCTATAGGAATATTACTGGATTCTTTGCCTTTGCTGTAGTAGGCGGCTAGAAGGGCTGCTGTATAGAGGAGTTTGTCATCTACTTTATCTGCATCTTTTTTTACAATGACATGAGAGCCAGGCATGTCTTTTACATGTAGCCACAAGTCTGTCTTTGCTGCAAATTTTGTGGTCAAATATTCATTTTGTTTGTTGTTCTTTCCTACGTAAATTTCTACTCCCTCGTAGATATACTTCATAGGTTGGGATACAGTGATTTCTTTTTTGTTCGACTTTTTTCGACCTTGAGCTTTTAAGTATCCATTTTCAATCAAATCTTCTTTGATCTCATTAAACTCTTCTATTTCAGTACATTTTCGTATATTGTCAATTTGGCTTTCAAGGTAATAAATCTCTTCTTTTGTAATAGACATTTGCTCTTTTAAGTATTCTTTTGCTCTTTTGCCTTTATTGTATTTTTTAAAGTATTTTTGAGCATTTTCCGATGGTGATAATTGAACAGAAAGGGGGATTTCGATTTCTTCTCCTGTGTAATAATCAGATAAAACAGCAGATTTTTGCCCTCCTTCTAATAAATATATTTGACTTGTAATAAGCTCACCGTATTTTCTATAGATTTCAGCATCTTCCGCATCTTGAAATTCTTTAATTTGCTTGTCTAATTTGTGATAGTCTCTTTCTAGTTTATTATTTAGCATTTGCACCATGCTCGAGGATCTATTTTGAATTCGAGAGAGAGAATCCCTTAAGTAATAATACTCCTCTAAAAGGCCAGATATTGAAGCGTAGTCCGTCTTATGGTAGAGCTCGTAGTAGGTGTAATCAATAGCAGAAAAATCATAGACTTTGCTCTTGTTTTTATTGGTGTACATAAAAGGTTGCAAATGATCTTCTAAATGACTGTAAAGATTATTAAATACATTGTATAGGGAATCTTCATTTTCATCTGTTAATTCGGATAGAGGTCTATCGCTGTTTATTTTCGCTCGATGGCATATTTCATGAGATAATGGCGGGCTAACACCTATAAAGGTATCTATAATAAATTTATAAAGGGTTTTGTTTTGAGCATAGCCATGTAAAAGAGAAAGAAACGGTTCTCTTTTTACATTAATTGGCTCATTTTTGTCCTGTGGAGGTGCTTTGTATACTCTGCCAGGCAATACTTCTCTAAAGGTGCTAATATTTTTACCTACTCTTTTAATGCTGTCTACGATAACCTCCTCAGGTTCATTAATGAGTGTAACATTGCTATGTCTGCCCATAATCTCGACTACTAATCTCTTAGTGACAGTATCTCCCAATTCGTTTTTGGTGCGAAGACGTATTTCAACAATTCGGTCTAAACCCAATTGATTGATCTCTAAAATAGTAGAATTTTGAATGTTTTTACGCAGAAGCATACAAAACATAGGAGGCGCTAAAGGATTGCCCTTAGTATGCGCTGTCAAGTGAATCCTAGGGTTATTGTTATTAGCAGAAATAAGCAAGCTGTACTTGTTTCCTCTATTATTTATATTTAATAGTATCTCATCAGATTCGGGTTGGTATATTTTATTGATTTTTCCGTGGATCAATTTATCTCTTAGTTCTTGAACTACCGAAAAAGTAGTAATTCCGTCAAATGGCATTATAATCATCCTTTACATTTCTTCGTTCTTCTTTCAAACATTATACACTAAAAAAACCTATGTCAATAATTTTTATTGTGGTATAATGTGCGTATTAGCAGATTGGCTCGCAGAAATGAAAATATTTTCCGTGCTTGCACGAGGAAGTATTTTCATTTTTATGAGCAAGTGCAACGACCTCGACCGCACAAGCGGTCGAGGTGATTTGCGGCATATAAAATAAAGTCAAAGTGATGTTTATTTATAGATTTATGGTATAATATTCGTATTAGCAGATTGGCTCGCAAAAATTAAAGCATTTTCCGTGCTTGCACGAGAAAATGAATTAATTTCTATGAGCAAGTGCAACGACCTCGACCGCGAAGCGGTCGAGGCAATCTGCAGCAGATTGGCTCGTATCTAAAAGTTTTTACTTAGAACGTACAACATAAAACGTAGAACTAAAGTTATTTTATCAAAAAAGGATTTGTTTATTATGAAGTTTACGAAAATGCACGGATTAGGTAATGATTTCATCGTTTTAGAAAACTTAAAAGAAGCCCTATCCTTAACGAAAGAGCAAATCACCTTTTTATGTGATCGAAAGTTCGGTATTGGCGCAGACGGTTTAATCATAATCAATCCCTCTCAAACACATCATATTAAGATGAGTTTTTATAACTCGGATGGCACAGAAGTGGAGATGTGTGGAAATGGCATTCGCTGTTTTGCTAAATACGTTTATGATAATAATATAGTAAGAGAAAATCCTCTTTATGTGGAAACTCTTGCTGGGCTAAAAATTACTTATTTAGAGATAAAAGAAGACGAAGTGATGAAAGTGCAAGTCAATATGGGTGCACCCATTTTTGAATGTAGCAAAATTCCGATCCATTTAGATCAGGAGAATGCATTAAATGAGAGATTATCTTATAATGGTCAAGAAATTTCTTACGCTGCTCTTTCAATGGGTAATCCTCATGTGGTGATTTTTGTAGAGGATGTACAAAATTATCCCATAAAAGAGATAGGTGTATTTTTTGAGAATCACCCATTATTCATCAGCAAAACGAATGTAAACTTTGTAGAGATTATTGACCATGACCATATTAAAGTGATTACATGGGAAAGAGGCGCTGGTCTTACTATGGCTTGTGGAACAGGTGCATGTGCTAGTGCAACTGTAGGAGTCCTTAGGGGGTTCATAAATCAAGAAATAAGGGCAACTCTACCAGGTGGAGACTTGCATATAAAAGTCAAAGATGATATATATATGACTGGTGAAGCCATTAAAGTATTTGATGGAGAAATCACTTTATAATAGTTGTTTATTTACTTAGGAGGGTTTTATGAAAAGTATGACAGGCTTCGGCAGAGGCGAATATCGAGATGAAGAATTTGAAATCATAGTCGAAATGAAGAGTATAAATCACAGGTATAAGGACTTTTTTATAAAAACTCCTAGACAGATTGCTATGCTTGAAGAAAATATCCGCAAATACGTTAGTGAAAGCGTTTCTAGAGGTAGAGTTGAAATAAGTATTAAACTAAACAGAGGTGCTATTGGAGATAAGTCTCTTTCTTTAAACAGCAAGCTTGCTGAAGAGTATGTAAAGAGCCTAAAAGCATTAAAGAACAGTTTTTTAGAAATTACAGGTGAAGTTTCTTTGAGTTTAGTTTCTAGATTTCCTGATGTAATAACCGCTACAGAAAATGAAGTAGATTTAGATATTCTTTGGCAAAAGGTATCTCCAGCATTAAAATGTGCTACATCTGCCCTGGTAGATAGTAGAGAAAGAGAAGGCGATACTTTAAAAAAAGATTTTGAAATGCGTTTAGCATATATTAATCAAAACTTGTCTATTGCTGAAAAAAGAGCTCCTATAGTAAGTCAAGACTACAGAGTCCGTTTAGAAGACAAGATAAAAGAATATACTAATTCTATAGAGGTTGATGAGAGTAGGTTGTTAAGTGAAGTGGCTATTTTTGCTGATCGCGTCAGCATTGATGAAGAGATTACCAGATTGAAAAGTCATATTCATCGCTTTTATAAAATTATAGAAGAAGTAGAACCAGTTGGAAGAAAGCTAGATTTTCTTATTCAAGAGATGAATAGAGAAATCAATACTATAGGTTCTAAAGCAAATGATATTGAAATATCAAATTGTGTTGTAGATATGAAGAGTGAACTAGAAAAAATGAGAGAACAAGTACAGAACATCGAATAATTAGGGGGAAAAATGGAAAGAAATTTTTACATTAAAGAAAAAGGCTTACTTATCGTCATTTCAGGACCTTCAGGTGCGGGGAAGGGGACAGTATGTAAAAAATTGTTAAGTAAATACCCCAATCTAGCTGTTTCTGTTTCAGCTACTACAAGAAATCCAAGACCAGGAGAAACAGAAGGTAAAAACTACTACTTTATTACCAAAGAAAGTTTCCTTGATATGATCGGTAATGATGAATTTTTAGAATACGCAAAAGTTTATGATAATTACTATGGTACTCCATCCCAATCCGTTATAGATATGATGGATGAAGGTATTGACGTAATACTTGAAATAGATATTCAAGGTGCTGCTCAAGTCCGATCTAATTATCCAGAAGGCATCTATATTTTCGTTGTTCCGCCCTCCTTTTCTGAGCTTCGAAAAAGGATTACGGAACGAGGAACAGAAAGCGAAGAACAACTTAACAAACGTATGAACTGTGCATATGATGAAATTCGAAATGCTAAGAATTACAGTTATATCGTTATCAATGATGAAGTTCATGTAGCAGCAGATAAAATTGCGTCGATTATAACAGCAGAAAAATGTCGTTCTAATCGATTAGAAAGTAAGATTGATGAAATTATAGGGAGGTCATAATATGAGATATCCAGCAATAAATGATTTATTACAAAAGGTAGATAATAAATATTCTTTAATCCTAGTAACAGCAAAGAGAGCACGTCATTTAGTAGAGGGATTGACCCCAGAAGTCAAAATCAACAACGAAAACCCAGTGTCTATTGCAACAGAAGAAGTTGCTAGAGATTTAATAGAGTACAAGTACTAATACGCCTTTAGCGCATTAGTTCTAAGCTCTATATAAATCTTTTAAGTCACCAAAGGTGACTGGTATAGCAAGTAATGGTTGAACAATAATTGAAAAATGATTGCAATAGCATATGCTCTTGCAATTTTTTTACGTGAACGAGTGAGCCTAGCCAAAACGAAGTTTTTATTTGACGAACAGCACGACCTCAGAATCGATGTAGGAGATTCTAAGGTGAGAGTGCATGTCGCGGACTAGAGATGAATCAAATGATTTTTACTAAAGGCGGTAATCTATGAGAGTAGCAGAAGTTTATATCAATCAAATAAACAGGAATATTGACTATTCTTTTGATTATTATATACCTGATTTTTTAGAGCCTATGGAAATAGGTCTTAGGGTGGTTATTCCCTTTGGGGTAAAAAATAGTAAAATTGATGGTTTAGTTATAGGCATTAAAGAGAGTAGCGAACACAAAAGGCTAAAGAATATTGAAGGAGTTATTGAAGACTACCCAAAACTAAATGATTGGCAGATAAAAATGTGTTATTGGCTGCAAAAGAGTTACCATTGTCTATTTATGGAAGCTGTAAACTGCTTTGTTCCAAGCAATTTACATATAAAAAAGAAAAAAGAGAATGGTAGAAATACCTATTACATGGCCAATGCATTGCAAGAGTTGAAGTATTATAAGCTTTCTGGAAAATACTGCAATAGAGAAGACTATTTAGCTCAAATCAAGAGCAATGCTACAAAACAAAGAGAGATATTAAGCTGTTTAGAAGAAATTCCCGTAAGTTTTAAAGAGCTTAAGGAGAAAACAACTTGTACAACAGCAAATTTAAATGTCCTTATAAAAAAGGGCTTAATCACGGAGTCAAAAGAAATCAATATACGAAATCCTTATAAAGATCGAGAATATCAGTATCCTGCTAATACTTTAAATAGACATCAACAAGAAGCTTTTGATTTATTTAATAGCTATGAAAAACCTAGTACTTTTTTACTTCATGGAGTTACGGGAAGTGGAAAGACGGAGGTTTATTTAAGGTATATAGAGGAAACGATAAAGAGGGGGAAGAGCTGTATTTACCTTGTTCCTGAAATATCTCTTACCTCTCAAATTATTGGACGAATTATGGGGCGATTTAAGGAGAATATAGGAATCATTCATAGCCATCTAAGCGATGGAGAGAAAATTGATCAATGGAATGCCATCAAAAATAAAACAGTTCGCATTGTCTTAGGCGCACGTTCGGCTGTATTTGCTCCTATGGACGATTTAGGTTTAATTATACTAGATGAAGAACATGAAAACACCTTTAAGTCTAACAACCGTCCTCGATATAATACCCATGAAGTGGCAAAAAAACTTCAAGATATTCATGGATGTCATATCGTCTTAGGGAGTGCAACGCCAAGTGTTTCATCTTATTATGAAGCTTTATATGGACATGTAAATTTATTAGAGCTGCCAGAAAGGGTTAAGTCTATTCCTATGCCTGAGATTCATATTATTGATATGAAAGAAGAGCTATACGCTGGGAATAAAACAGTGATTAGCCGGAAGCTTCATAATGGCATTTTGCAAAATTTAAAACGCGGAGAACAGACTATTTTATTTTTGAATAAGAGAGGTTATTCTACATTTGTATTTTGTAGAAATTGTGGATATGCAGTAAACTGCCCTAATTGTGAAATCAGTATGACATATCATCATAATATAAAGCAAATGGCTTGTCATTATTGCGGACATAAAGAACATGTACCGACTATTTGTCCTAAATGCAATAGCGACAAAATCAAATACACGGGCTCTGGTACGCAAAAGCTTGAGATGCAACTAAGAAAGTACTATCCACAGGCGAGAATACTGAGGATGGATACGGATTCTATGCAACGAAAAGGAGCTTATGAAGAAACTATTGACTTATTTCAAAAAGGCAAAGCAGATATCCTTCTTGGAACTCAAATGGTTACAAAGGGCTTTGATTTTAAAAATGTTACATTAGTAGGTGTAATCTTAGCGGATTCTACTTTGAATATACCAGATTACAAGGCTAGTGAGAGAACCTTTCAATTAATTACTCAAGTAGCAGGTAGAGCAGGCAGAGGAGATAAATTAGGAGAAGTCATCGTCCAAACTTACGAGCCGGATCATTACGCCATTACATTGTCTCAAGCATACGATTATAAGGGCTTTTATGATCAGGAGATATCTTATCGAAAGATGATGAAATATCCTCCATTTTCCGATATTATATATATAGGTTTTACCAATGAAGATGAAGTGGAAGTTTCACGAGATTGCCTAAAATACTATGACAAATTGTACAAGCTAGTCCAGGAGGAAGAAGGAGAAGAGCTTTTGAGGGAAATGTATCGACCTACAGCCTCTCCTATTAAGAAAATCAATAAAAAATACAGGTGGTACTTTATTATTAAGACCAATTATATTTTGCAGTATAATTCTATTTTGAATAAATTAAGTAAAGAAAAAGAAATTATTGAACTACAATCAACATTAATCATTGATATTAATCCAAACAATATACTATAGGAGGACGCTATGGCACTAAGAAATATTAGAACTGAAGGAGATCCAATACTACGCAAACAAGCGAGGGAGATAACAGAAGTAAATCTTCGCATAAAAGAATTGGCAAGAGATATGTTAGACACGATGTATCACGCAGAGGGAGTAGGTTTAGCAGGACCTCAGGTGGGAATACTTAGAAGGATCGTCGTAATCGATGTTGGAGAAGGTCCAATTGTTATGATTAATCCAGAAATTCTGGAGACCAATGGTTCACAAGTAGGTCCAGAAGGTTGTTTAAGCGTACCTGATGTAACAGAAGAAGTAGAAAGACCGAATGAGGTAAAAGCGCAATATCTAGATTTACAAGGAAAAAAACAAGAACTAGTAGGTAATGAACTACTAGCAAGAGCTATATGCCATGAAGTAGAGCATTTAGATGGAGTGTTGTTTATAGACAAATTGTAAACTAAATTTCCACATTCTACTTTCTGCTACATTAGCAATAAACCTTAACGTAACAATTAATATAAAACAACTATAGAGGTGATCGTAGTATGAAAATCGTATTTATGGGTACTCCTGATTTTGCTCGTGTACCTTTAAAATCAATATTAGAATCAGACCATGAAGTAGTAGCTGTAGTCACACAGCCTGACAAGCCTAAAGGCAGGGGCAATAAGGTTATTTATTCTTCCGTAAAGGAGTTGGCTTTAGAGAATAATATCCCTATTTTACAACCAAATAGAATTAAAGATAAAGAGGCTGTAAATCAAGTTAAGGCGCTTCAACCAGATGTAATCATTGCAGTGGCATATGGACAGCTTTTACCTAGGGAGCTCATTGAGTTTCCAAAGTACGGTTGTATTAATATTCATGCCTCATTATTGCCAGCTTATAGGGGTTCTGCACCTATAAATTGGGCCATAATAAAAGGTGAAAAAGAATCTGGTGTGACTACAATGTATATGGACGAGGGTATGGATACAGGAGATATCATTTACCAGGAAAAAGTAAAGATAGAAGAGGATATGACTGCTGGAGAGCTTTACGATATATTAGCGGATTTAGGTTCGAGTCTAATTTTAAAAACATTAGATTATGTAGAAAAGAAAATAGAATCTAGAACAAAACAAGAAGAAGAAAAGAGCTCTTATGCACCGATGCTGACAAAAAATACTGGAAAAATTTGCTGGGATAAGAGCTCAGAAGAGATCTTTAATCTTATCAGAGGCACCAATCCATGGCCTGTAGCCTCTACCAATCACGAAGGAAAAAGGTTAAAAATCCATACTTCCAAAAGATACACAGAAGAACTGTCTTCTGATATCACTCCAGGTACCATCATAAAATACGTAAAAGGCAGAGGACTCCTAGTAAAAACAGGAGATGGAGGACTATTCCTAGAAGAAATCCAATTCCCCAATAAAAAGAAAATGCATGTAGATGATTATTTAAAAGGAAACACAATTAATATGGGAACAATTCTAAACTAAGTGGAAAGTGGAAATACAATAGCTACCAGTAGACAACAATCAGCAATCCATACTAGGCATCAGGAGTAGCTTTTATGGACAAGCGGTGTAAAGCACCGTTTCTTACTTTATTGAGAGGCAAGATTCCGTTCTTGCTGTTTTATTAAGTAAAAAGTTCTCATTTGACCCACAGAGCTAACCTAGAGTGTTGTTGTCTTTTACGGTTTTGCTGACCACCTTACCACCTTAAATTAAGCATGATTTAAGAAATATCGTATAGAATAAGTATAAGATTACCGTATATACGCAAAAGGAAGGTGTTAGAATGATTTTTCCGTATTTTTTTGACTATACAATGATTATACTCATTCCTGGATTGATTTTAGCAGCTTTTGCTCAGTGGAATGTGTCGTCTACTTACAACAAGTATTTGAGAGTTGCCAATAGTAGAGGAATAACTGGTGGGGAAGCGGCTAGGAAATTATTACTCAACAATGGAATAACAGATGTTTCTGTAGAACTAGTAGGCGGAAAATTATCCGACCACTATGATCCAAGAAAGAAAGTCCTGAGATTATCTCATGAAGTATACAATGGCAGAAGTGTAGCGTCTGTAAGCATTGCAGCTCACGAGGTAGGTCACGCTATTCAACACAATAGAGGTTATGCCCCACTTAAACTTCGTAGCGCTATTGCACCTGTAGCCGCATTTGCATCAAATTCTGCATGGTATTTGTTTATAATAGGCTTGTTCTTTAATTTTACAGGGCTTATGGAATTAGGTATTGTATTTTTTACAGGAGCGATTCTATTTAATATTATCACCTTGCCTGTAGAATTTAACGCTAGTCGGCGCGCTATTGCTCAATTAGATCAAAATGTTATTCTTTATGACGAAGATGGTCCAGGGGCAAGAAGAGTTTTAAATGCAGCGGCTTTAACTTATGTAGCTGCCACAATCATGTCTTTTTTACAATTATTACGAATGCTTGCATTGAAAGGATCTAGAGATTAATTTATGGGTTATAAAGTAGATTATCCAAGAGAATTAGCAGTAAAAACGTTATATGAAATCAATCACAACAAAGCCTTTGTAAATATCGCTTTAAAAAAGAGTTTGAAGGACTCTAAATTGTCTTCAATAGATAAACCCTTTGTTAATACACTGGTTTACGGAGTGATTAAGCATAGGAGTTACTGTGATTGGGTTATTTCTAATTACAGTAAGATTAAATTAAAAAAAATTGCCCCAATGCTTTTAGAAATCCTTCGCATTGGGGTTTATCAAGTATTTTTTTTAGACAAGGTGCCTCATTTTGCAGCAGTAAATGAAAGCGTCAATTTGAGTAAAAAGTACTCTAAGGGTAAATCGGATAAGTTTGTCAATGGCGTACTTCGCTCTATCCTTAGAAATAAAGAGGAGATTCTCCAACATCATTTTGAAGGAGATGAAAAAATGACGATTAAATACTCTGCACCTATTTGGCTTGTGAATATGCTTAAAGAGCAGTATCCTATGGAAGTAGTAGAAAATTTTTTTGAGGAATCCATGAAAAATGCGCCTATAACTGCTCGCGTTAATAGGCTAAAGACCACAAAAGAAGAACTCAAAGAATCTTTGGCTATAGAGGGCATTGGTGTAGAAGATGGGAAACTCAGGGACTATTCTATTATCATAAATCAGTTTTCAGATATAAGCAAAAATCCTAGTTATCAAGAAGGACTGTTTATCATACAAGATGAGGCAGCCATGATGACAGTAGACTTATTAGATCCCAAACATGGTGAAGAAATCTTAGATATGTGTAGTGCTCCAGGTGGGAAAACTACTCATATAGGGGAAATGATAAAAGATACTCCTGGGCTGACTGCTCGAGATATTTACGATCACAAGCTTAAGCTCATAGATGAGAATTGTAAAAGATTAGGCTTAAAAAATGTTCGGTTGGAATTAAAAGATGGGCTCAAGTTTTATCCTGAAGACGAGGAAAAGTATGACAAAATACTTTTAGATGCACCTTGTTCAGGACTAGGGATTTTAAGGCGAAAACCAGATATTAAATGGAATCTCAGTGAAGAGGATATTAAAGCTATAATACAGATTCAAAAGAGCTTAATAAAAAATGCCTTTGATTATTTAAAGCCTGGTGGTATTTTAGTATACAGTACTTGTACTATCAATAGGCGAGAAAATGAAGAAGTAGTAAATGGTTTAATTGACAATAATCAGAGTGCATCTTTATTAAGTTTAAAAGGAATTGATGAAACAATTTTACTAAATGAGCACTTTGTACAAACCTTCCCAAAAGAAGACCAATGGGATGGATTCTTTATGTCAAAAATTCAAAAGAGAACTTGATAAGCGCCATAATGGCGCTTTTTTGCTTAATAGGAGCTTAAGTTATTGCGCTTCGTTGTTTAGCAGTAGGGATCTTTCGCAAGCTCCTCAGGATAACTTAAGCAACTACTAGGTCCAATTTAACGCATTAGATATTGATACCTTAGTAGCTAATAACTCAAAAGGTTTTACGTACAACATACAACATACAACTAAAGCACCGCAGATTCTTTACAATTCGACAATATTTGTAGTTTTAGTGGAGAAATTGATGATTTTTTGGTATTCTATAGTAAGGTAAATTAGAAAGGAACAGATTATGACAAATCTTATCGGATTGACTCAAGATCAATTATACGAAGTAGTAAGAGAGCTGGGGGAAGCGAAATTTCGAGGAAAGCAGATTTATGAATGGGTATACAAGCATAGAACTCCATCTATTGATCATATGACCAATTTGCCAAAAGATACAAGAGAAAAATTAAAAGAAAAATACACGATTGAACATATTAAGATTGAAAAAATATTAATAGATGAAAAAGATGAAACCCATAAGTTTTTATTCTCTTTAAACGATCAAAACACCATTGAGGGGGTTTTGATGAAATATAAATACGGCTACGCCTTATGTGTTTCCACCCAGGTAGGCTGCAAAATGGGCTGTACATTTTGTGCGTCCACTTTAGAGGGTATCGTGAGGAGTTTGACTAGTGGTGAGATCATCGATCAAATTATGGTTGTAGAAAATCATTTTCAAATCCGAATCTCAAATGTGGTTTTAATGGGCAGTGGAGAGCCTTTAGATAATTATGATGAGGTTTTAAAATTTATCTATAATGTCAATAATTCAAATGGAATAAATATTGGTCAAAGACATCTCTCACTTTCCACCTGTGGTATTGTACCTAAAATATATGATTTAGCAAAAGAAAATTTGCAGATTAATTTATCGATTTCGTTACATGGTTCAAATGATTTTATTAGGTCAAAAATGATGCCAATAAACAAAAAATATCCCTTAGAACAATTAATCAAAGCCTGTAAATTTTATATTGAAAAGACAGGAAGGCGAATAAGCTTTGAATACTCAATGGTCAATGGCGTAAATGATAAAATAGAGCATGCGAAGGAACTAGAAGCTCTATTAAAAGGTCTCAATTGTCATGTGAATTTAATACCTGTAAATGAAATTAAAGAAAGAGACTTTATAAAAAGTTCGAAAGATAATATAATAAGGTTCAGCCGTTATTTAAATGATATCGGTGTACCCACGACTATTCGAAGAGAATTAGGCTCGAGTATTAACGCGGCATGTGGTCAATTGCGTAGAAATCATACTGAAAAACCTAAGGGGTGAAATAATGGACATTGGTTATAAAAGCCATATTGGCAATTTAAGAGCCAAAAACCAAGATGCCTACCTCGTATTAGAGAAATCTAGTGCAAAAGTAATCATATTGGCTGTAGCAGATGGTCTTGGTGGACATAATGCAGGTGAAATTGCCAGCAGTACTTTAGTAAAAGAAATAAAAGATAAATTTGATAATACCAATATAATAGATGAAGAACGAATTCAAGAGCAAGAGGTAATAGAGATTATTAAAAAAATCAACAAAATCATCTATGAAATGGGTAGTAATGATGTGAATTTGAGCAAAATGGGAACAACCCTTTGTTTATCGATTATAGCGAATCAACAAGTTCATATTTTTCATGTAGGAGACAGCAGAGCTTATATCATAAATGAAAAAGAAATTTTACAGCTTACTAGAGACCACTCTTTAGTAGAGCAACTTATTTCTCAAGGAGAGATTTCTAGAGAGGAAGCCCAAACATATCCCAACAAAAATGTTATTACTAGAGCCATTGGGACGGATGAAGAAATTGAAGTAGATTACTATCAATGTGAGTTAAAAAGTGGAGATGCCATCTTACTTTGCACAGACGGCCTTACCAATGAAGTAGAAGCTGAAGAGATAAAAGACATTATCAATAAGCACAATTGTGAAGAGGCAGTAGAGGTATTGGTTCAAAAGGCAAATGAGTATGGCGGTCATGATAATATCACTGTAATAGTCTATAAACCGGAGGTGGTCCTATGACAGCTAAGCTATTAGGAAATCGATACGAGTTGATGGAAGTCATTGGCATAGGTGGGATGGCTGTTGTATATAAGGCTAAGGATAAACTTCTTAATAGACTAGTTGCTGTTAAAATATTAAAAAATGAATTTAATGATAATGAGCAATTTATCAATAAATTCAAAAGAGAATCTCAAGCTGCAGCAAGCCTCTCTCACAATAATATTGTAAATGTTTTTGATGTAGGCGTACAGGATAATAATCACTATATCGTAATGGAATATGTTAATGGAAAAACCTTAAAAGCTTATATTAAGGAGCAAGGGAAATTACCTTGGAAAGAAGCTTTGTTTTTGATTAAACAAATTGCCTTTGCTTTAGATCACGCTCATAAGAACAATATTATACACAGAGACATTAAACCTCATAATATCTTATTAAATGAAGATATGATACCAAAGGTAACAGATTTTGGAATTGCAAGAGCCATATCTAGTGCTACAATAACTTTAGTGGAAGAAACTATGGGTTCTGTACATTATATATCACCAGAGCAGGCTAGGGGTGGTTTTGTAGATGCCAAATCAGACTTATATTCTTTAGGAATTGTCTTATATGAAATGCTTACAGGGGAGGTACCTTTTGACAGCGACAATTCTGTTTCTGTAGCAATTAAGCATATTCAAGAAGAAATTCGATTTCCAGAGGGTATTCAAGATGTGCCTGAAGGATTAATAGATATTGTTTACAAGCTCGTAAAAAAAAGTTCCATGGATCGTTATCACAATGCTAGAGAGTTAATAATAGATTTGATAACCATTCAAAATAATCCTACTACCAGATTTATGGATGAGCCTGATTTATCCGATGAAACCAAAAAAACGCCGATTATTGGAGATGCACAATTAGAGGAGAAAAAGTCTCAGGATATTAAGGAAACACCTAAGAAAGAAAAGTTTAAATGGGGAAAGAAACAACTAATGGCCATAGTATTAATTCCAATTATACTAGGGATTATGGTATTTGTTTTGGTCAATGCTTTTGATGTGGAAGAAGTCAAAGTTCCAGACTTAAGTAATCAAACTATGGAAGAAGCAATTGATGTATTGCAAGGATATAAGCTCGATTACAGATTAGAAAGAGAAAACAGTTCTAGTGTATCAATCGACCATGTAATTGAACAAGATCCTGTGGCAGGCACGATGTTAAAAGAAGGTCAAGAAGTAGTACTATATATTAGTGATGGAGTAAAACAAGTAAAACTGCCTGATGTAACGAAGCAGTATGAAGTAGAAGGAATACAGATCCTTGAAAACACGGGCTTTGTAATCAATGAAATAGAGCGAAAGTACAATGAAGATTACGAAAAGGGCATGATATACGAGCAATCTCCAGCTCCTGGGACTTTAGTGAAAGAAGGGGCAGAAATAAAGCTTTATGTCAGTCAAGGCAAAGACTCAGCAGTATTAAACGACCTTGTAGGAAAGACTATAGATGAAGCAAAAGAAATTCTCTTGTCCGGAGGTCTTACTTTAGGAAGCATCAAAGAGGAAGTCAGCAATAAATACGAAAAAAATATCGTCATAAATCAAGATCCGAAAGCTGGAGTAGAATTACAAAAAAAATCTGTCGTAAATCTCACAATCAGCAAGGGATTAGTAAAATCAAAATCAATCAGTATTAATATCGCGTCTTATTTATATGGTGCGGATGAAGATGAAGATGAGAATGGTAAAGGCAAAGATAAGGATAAAGAAGAGCCCCAGCAAGTGCGAGTAAAAGTATTTTTAATAGATGATAAAAATGTATCTACTCTTCAATACGAAAAGGCGCATTTATCCAATGAAACCATAACTGTAGAGCTTAAAGGCATTGGCGTACAGTCTTATCAAGTTCAAATTAACAATACGATTTACAATGCTGAAAACATTAGTTTTTGAAAAAGAGGTAAAAGATGAATGGGATTATTATTAAAGGTATTGGCGGGTTTTATTATGTAAAAAGTGAAGAAAAGATATATGAATGCAAGGCAAGGGGCATTTTTCGTAAAGATAAGCATAAACCATATATAGGTGATTATGTAGAGATTACTATAGATCAAAATGAAAAAGGTGCTATTGAGGAAATATACCCAAGAAAAAATGTCTTAATACGCCCTCCTATTAGTAATATTACTCAAAATATTGTCGTATCTGCTGTAGTACAACCGGCGATAAACCTTCATTTCGTCAACAATATTTTAGTGTATTCAGAGCACCTAGATATTAAAAATGTACTATGTTTTAATAAAAGCGAATTAATTAATGAGGAACAAAAAGAAGAAATTAGGGAACACTTTATTAATACCAATTATAAAATTCTTTTTACCAGTGTAAAAGAGCAAACAGGTTTACAGGAGTTAAAAGACATGCTACGAGGTAATATTAATGTTTTTTCTGGAGCTTCAGGTGTGGGCAAGTCTTCTCTATTAAATAGCCTTATGCCTCAAAATAAAGCTGAAACAGGGGAAATTAGCAGTAAAATAGAGAGGGGAAAACACACAACCCGTCATGTAGAGCTTTTTGAACTTGAAGAGAATACCTATATTGCAGATACTCCAGGTTTTAGCAATATTAATGGAGCTCAAGAAATTGAACTAGAAGAATTAATGGAATCTTTCCCTGAATTTTCTGATCTTTTAGGTCAATGTAAATTCAATTCTTGTGTTCATGACAGGGAGCCAAATTGTGCTATTAAGGAAGCCGTTGAAAATGGTGAGATTGCTTCGTCTCGTTATTCAAGTTATATTGAAATGTTGCACTCAATAAAAGCAACGAAGAAATACTGAGGTAAAATATGAAAGCTTTGGTTATTGCAAATGGCAGTATTAAAAATGAAGAATTTTATTATTCTCATGTACTAAAAAATCATTTTGACTTAATTATTTGTGCAGATGGAGGGTTAAAAAATGCCCTTCTTCTCAATTTGAACCCTGATATAGCAATTGGGGATTTTGACTCTACAGAAGAATCTCTTTTACAGGATGTACAAGATAGAGGTGTAGAAATCATAAAATATCCTGTTGAAAAAGATGCTACAGATACGGAGATCGTCCTCGACTATCTAATAGATCATAGATACTCCCATATTACAATGATTGGTTGTCTTGGAGACAGAGTAGATCATAGTTTGGCAAATATTGCTTTACTAAAAAAGCTATTATCTCAAAAGGTCTATGGACGGATTATTGATGAAAAAAATGAGATTTATCTTATCAATGATAAAATAGAACTTTACAACAGAAAAGGAAGTACCTTATCTTTAATCCCCTTTTCTGAAGGGGTAGAAGGGGTTACAACGAATGGTTTATATTATTCGTTAGATAATCATTCTATGGTGAAGGCGAGTAGCTATGGAATCAGCAATATTATAGAAGAAGATTTTGCAAAAGTAGAAATTAAACATGGAGAATTATTGGTAATTATTTCTCGTGATTAAGAACATTTCACCACTTTTTAAATACAATAAAGTAAAAGGGTATTGTATGGTGAAAAAAATGAGAATAAATAAATGCTATATTAATTATATTGTATACTGTCTAGTAGTAGTACTGTTGGTTTTGTTGCTTCCAGATTGGGTATGGTACTTAATATTAATAAGTCTCATTGGTTTATTAGTATTTGTATTGTACAAACTTCACCTATTTGATAAGTTTTTGCGTTAACGAAAGATGCGAGGTAATAGATAAATTGCATTTCGGGGATATTTGAATTCATAAATAAAGTAAAAGGGAAGTCTGTGAATATTTAATATGGGCTTCCCTTTTATTGCAGAGGTAAAGTTAAAAGTATAGATTGTACAGTTATATTACTATTTAACTATTGTTCCTTAATAGGAAAGATCTATTACGAGCCTAAAGGAGCGTCCTAATGTTAGTGACTAAAGATTAGCGACTAAAAATTTTTGTATAAAAAAAGAAAATCTAAAAAGATTTTCTTTTTTTAAATAGTTTCTTTAATTACATAGCTCTTTGAACTTTATTAGATCTCAAACATCTTGTGCAAACCAAAACTCTCCTTGGAGAACCGTCAACCATTGCTCTAATTTTTTGTAAGTTTGGATTCCAAACTCTCTTTGTATGTTTAATAGAATGGCTTACTTGATTGCCTGCTACTGGACCTTTGCCACAAACATGACATACTTTAGACATATTTCTTACCTCCTTATCCGTGCCTTACTTTCAAAGCACTATTATTATAGCACAAGGATTCATGTAATATCAATAAAACATTTAAATCATTTTTTTACAATTTACTAAAAAAGATAAGATATTTTAATGCAGTAGTAGAAATGTAGGTAAACCTTACTATACGTAATAACTTGAATAATATTGTAAATTAAATTAGAATATGATTAAAGGTTTAAGGAGGAATTCGAATGATTGCAAAAATTTATAATGAACACGGCTGTATAAACATTTCAGAAAGTGTCATAGCGACGATTGCTGGTATGGCAGCAATGGAGTGCTATGGTTTAGTTGGCATGGCCTCTAAAAGAACTACAGATGGTTTTGTAGAACTTTTAAAAAAGGAAAATCTGAGAAAAGGCGTTAAAATCACACAAACAGATAATAAGCTTATCATCGATTTATATGTTATAATCGAATACGGTGTGAAAATATCAGTAGTTGCAGAAAATATTATTGATAAAGTAAAGTATTATGTAGAAAAACAAACAGGCATTAAGATTGATAAAATCAATGTCATTGTTGAAAGCGTCAGGGTGTAAGGAGGATTACAATGCAAATTAAAGAAATAGACGGAAGTATGCTTAAAGCCATTGTCATCAATGGTGCGGTAAATCTAGAAAAGAATAAAAAAATTGTAGACGATTTAAATGTTTTTCCTGTTCCAGATGGAGATACGGGGACCAATATGTCTCTAACCATACAATATGCAGCAGATGAACTCAAAAGGGCATCTGAAAAGGATTTATCAAAAATTGCACAGATGGCTTCTAGTGGGGCATTGATGGGAGCTAGAGGAAACTCGGGAGTAATCCTCTCACAACTTTTTAGAGGTTTTGCAAAGGGCTGTGAAAACCGAAAAACTTTAAATACCTTCGGCTTGGCCAATGCGCTGAAAGAAGCGTCTGCTATGTCCTATAAAGCAGTTATGAGACCTATTGAGGGGACAATATTAACTGTTGCCCGTGAAATGGCTGAATTTGCAGTAGAAAATGCTAGCAAATACAAATACATGGACGAGATGTTATTAGCAGTAATTGAACAAGGGAAAAGTGCCTTAGCCAATACACCAGAACAATTGCCAGTGCTTAAAGAGGCAGGCGTAGTGGATTCTGGTGGTAAGGGATTATTGTGTATCATTGAAGGCGCTTATGAAATTCTATCTGGGAAATCCATCCCGATGGAAACAACAGATGAACTACCATCTACAAGTAAAATGTTTGAAGATCATATTATGTCTGCAGAAGATATTACCTTCGGTTATTGTACCGAGTTTATCATATTAAGCGGAATAGAAGAATCTTCTATAGAAAATACATTAAAAGAAAATTTGGCATCAATAGGGGATTCTGTTATCGTTGTTGGAGATGAAGAAAAGATAAAAGTTCATGTTCATACAGATCAACCAGATAAAGCTTTAAACTGGGCTTTAGAAATAGGATCAGTGACAAGAATTAAAATTGACAATATGAGGGAACAAGTGGCTAATAATCCTTCCCAAAAGATAAAAGGAGAGGAAAAAGAGTACGGTTTTATTAGCGTAGCCGCAGGAGATGGTCTTGAAAAATTGTTTAAAAGCCTTGGTGTAGACGAAGTTATTGAAGGTGGTCAAACTATGAATCCAAGCACTCAAGACTTCTTAAATAAAATCGAACATATTAATGCAAAGCATATCTTTATTTTGCCAAATAATAGCAATATACTCTTAGCTGCAAACCAAGCTAAGGAAATTAGCCAGGTGCCTATAACTGTAATTTCAACTAAGAGCATACCACAAGGGATTTCTGCTCTTTTAGCGTTCAATTTAGAAGGTGATGTAGAAGAAAATACTTCGCAAATGAATGAAGCTATTCAAGAGGTTAAAACAGGTCAAGTAACCTATGCTGTTCGCGACACCTCTTTTAATTCATTAGAAATCAAAAAAGACGATATTATTGGCATATTAGAAAAAGATATTACAGCCGTGGGTCAAAATGTTTTTGAGGTAACTAGAAATCTCATCGAGAATATGATTGATGAGGATACGTCTCTTCTTTCTCTTTATTACGGTGCTGAAATAGAAGAAGAAGATGTTAATAATCTAATAGAAGAATTAGAAGAAAAGTATTCTGATATTGATATAGAAGGCAATTACGGTGGACAAAGCTTATATTATTTTATACTATCAGTAGAATAAAACAGATAGAAATGAAAGAGTGGAAGGTTTTACGATGAATCTTAGAGATCCCATTATTGATATAAAGGGAATAGGGAATGCAAAAGAAAAATTATTTCGCACTCTGGGAATTTATAAAATAGGGGATTTAATTGAATACTATCCCATTTCTTATGAGGATCGAACGAAATTAATATCTATAGAAGAGGCGATGGACAATCATAAGTCGCTAATAAAAGCTACAATAACAAGCAATCTGGTTACTCGCAAAATCAGGAGTAATTTAAGTATAACAAAGGCAAGAGCTGGGGATCATTTGGGTAGCTTTGAAGTAGTATGGTATAATTCACCTTATATAGGTCGAACGGTATTTGTAGGAAAAACCTACTATTTTTACGGCAAAGTAAAGAAGTCCTTTCATAATATACAAATGGAAATGCCAGAGATTTTTGAGCTACATGCAGAAGATTTATTTAGTTTTATCCCAAAATACTCTTTGACAAAAGGTCTAACACATAAAGATATTCGAAAAGCGATTAAAAATGTCTTTAATAAGAGTATTACAGTAGAGGATTACCTATCTCAAGAACTTATAAATAAGTACAAGCTCATGGGTCTAAAAGAAGCTTATGAGAAAATTCATTACGCCAAAAATCGTGAAGATTTATCTAGAGCAAGGCATCGCTTGATATTTAATGAATTTTTAGAGATTCAAATTGCTTTTCGTTCTATGAAAGAAGAAACAAAGAAGGATCCATTACCTTTTTTCCTAGACGATAATAGAATAAATCAAGTTCAGGAGTTATTAAATATTTTACCTTTTCAACTAACCTTATCTCAAAAGGAAGTCTTAGAGGAACTATATAAAGATATTCGTATGAACAAACAGATTAATCGCTTAATCCAAGGTGATGTAGGAAGCGGAAAGACTATTGTTGCAGTTATTATGTTATTTATATGTTTATTAAATGGATACCAAGGGGTCATGATGGTTCCTACTGCAATCTTGGCAGAGCAACATTACGAATACATAAGTGATTTGTTTAGCAAGTTAAATATAGGTGCAAGAGTAGGTCTTATGACGAAATTTAAGACCACAAAACAGCGGTTAGAGTACTTACATAAGATTGCTACTGGAGAGTACAATCTTATAGTAGCTACTCACGGGGTATTGCAAGAAGATGTAGAATTTTCAAATCTAGGTCTAGTCATAACAGATGAACAGCACCGCTTTGGTGTTAGACAGAGAAAACAATTGTCAAATAAGGGTAAAGATCCTCATATTATCGTTATGAGTGCAACGCCTATACCCCGAACTACTTCATTAGTTCTATACGGAGATTTGGAAGTTTCTACGATAAATACCCTTCCGGCGGGGAGAAAGCCCATAAAGACTTACAGCGTCAATACCGGTTATAGGTCCCGCATTTATAAGATGATCTTAAATGAAATTTCAGAGGGCAGACAAGCCTATATTTTATGTCCTAGTATTGAAATTAATGATCAGATGAATTCTGCAGAGGAAGTTTACGAAAAATGTAGAAATGGGGCTTTTAGGGATATACCTATAGGCCTGCTTCATGGTAAAATGAGTGGTGAGGAAAAAGAAGAAGTCATGAGAGCTTTTTACGAAAACAAAATTAAGGTTCTCATTTGTACTACAGTCGTTGAGGTAGGCATTAATGTACCCAATGCTACTATTATGTTGATTGAAAATGCGGAAAGATTTGGCCTTGCTCAGCTCCATCAGTTGCGAGGGCGAGTAGGTAGAGGAGAACATCAATCCCACTGCATTTTACTGACGGATAGCAAAAGTCACAAGACGAAACAACGAATGGATGTATTGATTCAAAGCACGGATGGATTTTATATTTCCGAGAGGGATTTAGAGTTGCGAGGGCCAGGAGACTATTTTGGTTTTCGTCAGCATGGATTGCCAAGTTTTAAATTGGCTGATTTGTCAAAACATCAGAGTATTTTACTAGAAGTTAATGAAATGGTTGAGTATATTTTACATTCAACGGAGCAAGAATATATTAAAAAAAAGGTTTTGATTGCCTTTCAAGATAAATTAGATCAAATCTCAATGAATTGATGGAGTAGATATGAGAGTAATTACTGGAACAGCAAAAGGAAAAAAGTTACTGGCGCCTAATGACGAAAGAGTTAGGCCTACAACAGATCGTATAAAAGAAACATTATTTAATATTATTAATCCATATGTAAGAGATGCTGTAATAATTGATTGCTTTGCAGGCACGGGAGGTATAGGCATTGAAGCCTTAAGCCGAGGTGCAAGACAAGCTTATTTTATAGATAATCACGGGGAAAGCATTAAGCTTATAAGAAGGAATCTTGAAATAGCTCGATTAGGAGAAAAAGGTATCGTACTTCCTGTTGATGCGTCTTCTGCTCTTACCTCTTTAGTAAATAAGAATGTAAAAGCAGATATTATTTTTATGGATCCACCCTATCATTTAAATATTATTAGTAGGTTAGTCGAAATCATAAGTGAAAACAATCTTTTAGCTGAAGATGGAATTATTATTGCAGAACACGACAACAGGATGGAACTCAAAGAACAAATCGGACAATTTATAAAAGTGGATCAACGAGTTTACGGAACTACAATCATGTCCTATTATAAAGAACAAACTTAAACGAGAAGGTGGATAAATGAAAGTAGCTGTATATCCAGGCAGCTTTGATCCCATTACCAATGGACATCTTGACATTATTGAACGTGGATCAAAAATGGTTGAGAAACTAATCGTAGTAGTACTTGTAAATAAGAATAAAAACGCTATGTTTTCTTTAGAAGAAAGGTTAGACTTGATTTCTAAATCTGTGGAACATTTGCCCAATGTAGAAGTAGATAGTTTTGAAGGTTTACTTGTAAATTATATGTGTAGCAAAAAAATTAATATCATCATAAGAGGGTTAAGAGCTATGTCTGATTTTGAAAATGAATTTCAGATGGCTTTAATGAATAAAAAATTATGCAATCATGTTGAAACCATATTTCTAGTTACCAAAGTAGAGTACTCTTATTTGAGTTCTAGTGCGGTAAAAGAGTTAGCTATGTTTAATGGAGAGATGAAGGATTTGGTTCCTGAATATGTACATAAAAATATCATCCATAAGATTGAAAGGAGAAAGAAATGAAGATCATTTCATTGCTAAACGAATTAGAAAGAATTATACAAGAAGCATCTAGTCTGCCATTGTCATCAAAAGTAATGGTAAATCCTGAGCAAGTATTAGAAATTGTACAAGAAATTATGCAAAATTTACCTGAAGACTTAAAAGAAGCTCAATATGTAAGGGAAGAACGAAAAAAAATTCTAATTGAAGCTCAAAATGATGCAGAGAGAATTATAAATGATGCA
Organism: Alkalibaculum bacchi; assembly: GCF_937875145.1. GTDB lineage: Bacteria > Bacillota > Clostridia > Eubacteriales > Alkalibacteraceae > Alkalibaculum > Alkalibaculum bacchi_A. The sequence goes on from NZ_CALNCS010000027.1 coordinate 37,787, forward strand.
GAATCTAAAATTAGAGATATGGTAGATGAAAATCAAATCACTCAATCTGCATACCTAGAAGCAGAAGAAATTCGAAAAAGAGCAGAAGAAATTTCTACAGAAATCAGGCAATCTACAAATGAGTATGCAGATAATATTCTGAGAAAAGTTCAAATGAATCTCAATAGCGTAATAGGGCAAATTGAAGAAAATCGAAATGAATTAAAAGGCAATTAATTACAGCGACCAGCAATCGGTTTGTATGTATTTCTTTTAGGTCCTATGAGGCATGACCTTAGTTTGGCGACTGATTACTAAATAGTTGAGGCACTCTTTGTATTATATGAAAACAGCAACTAGTAAAGCGTTTAGGCTTTATTAGTCGCTGTTTTTTTTGCGGAAGGCCAGGAGTAAAAGGGTAGTGATGGAGAGCGCAACAATGGACTGAAAATAGTAGGCTGGATAGTTAAAGTGTTCAAAGGCTCTTCCTATATGAAAACTATTGTATACGCTTAATGCTGTTGGATAAAGTAGTTTATAACTTATCACTGCTAGGATAGTAGAGAGGATAGACTGTGTTATTTTACCTAGCAAAAATCTAGTATATTTAAGATCTGTTTCTACTAGAAAGGAATTCGTTTGCATATGAATAGAAAAACCACTCCAAGCTGTGACTAGGGCAGTGATGGCTACTTTTGTTATTAAAGGATCACTGCACTTACTAATTCCATCGATACCTAATGTGATTTCAAATAAGCCATAAAATAAACCCTTAACTAGTTCAGGGCTAAAATAAAAGACATTTAAATACTTATAAAAGAAGTCTGTAAATATATCTAAAATGTCTCTGGCATCGAGATAGTGAATCACTAAGTTAAAAAAGACCATATACCCACAAATTTTGATTACATTATGTGTGGAGTCTACAATTGCTGTGTTGATAATGTTCGAAACATTCTTTGTCTGACACCTTTTAAAGGTATTGAGTGAGATATCCTCCTTATATAATCTCTTTAGTAAAAGGGTGTTTAATATGCTTCCTAAATAATTAGCAATAAGTAGTACAGGAATAATCGCAGCATTATCAAACATTTGTGTAGCGATGATTCCAATAATAAATGCTGGTCCTGTAGAGCTGCACATAGCAAGTAGTTTGTAGCTCTCTTCTAAAGAGGTTACATTTTCCTTTCTCAAATCAGCTATTAGTTTAGCCCCTAATGGATATCCGGAAATATAGCCCATAACAATAGGCAAGATTCCGCTACCTGAAACATTAAAAATCTTATCCATAGGCTTGTTAAAAAAACGTTGAAAGATATAGGCTACATTTAATTGAAATAACATGCTACTAAAAATCATATAGGGAAATAAACTCGGCATAACATTGTAGAACCACAGCTCAATACCGCCGATTACTGATGAAATGGCAAGCTCTGGCTCTACAATCAAATTTGCTAACATAAAAACAGTAGCGAATATTAATAGAAAGCTCGAATTAAATTTGATTTTTAATCTTATCATACATTATTCTATTATACTCATTTTAAAATTATTCGCTTGAAAAAAAGACTTACATAACTATATTGTAATAGTACAGCACGATAGATTTTAATCCTTCAAAATTCCAATGGTTTGTCTAAGAACCTAAAACAAAAGTAGATACTGCATGCTTATATAATTTCTGGCTTTCTCCTGTAGTCTTCATTAAGTTTTGATGGATTCGTCATAAGATAATAGTAATTGGTAGATAAAACATCCTTTTCTATAGCGTATCTTTGGATTTCATTTAGAGACTTGATGTCTTTTGATAAATTTGTAATTATTGGAATGTTGCTTTTTTCGCGAATTTCACGGAGGATTTCTTTTCCCTTATCATTAAAGGCTAAAACTCTTAAATAAGGCGTATAGTTAGGATTTTTAAAGACTTTATAAACATACTCCTCTTTGTGGTTCAGCAGTTGGTTAATAAGAATTCTCTTGATTCTCGTTTTTGTGTATCTTTTGCTGATGATTTGATCGAGAAGTTCATCCATAGTACTAGATCCAATAGAAGCTTTTAAAATTCTATTTTCTAGTCCTTCTTTTACATCGAAAGTGTCTTTCATATCTTCTTTAGAGGTTTTAAGCAAATCACCTACAATGAGAGTATAATAGTGGCTTAAGAAATTATAAATCATTGTTTTTTCGTATATAGACAATTGTTCTGTAGTCTCTTTTGGCAGTAAGTTTTCTATATTTTTTACGCTATTAGTCTTTTGGATTTGATTTCGAATATACGTTGCTCCAGCGTAGTTGTTTACGGATTTTTCGTGGTGATAACCTGCGTGGACTCTCTGTATGGCTATAGGCTTTATAGAACTTTTTAGAGAATAAAGCCACTTCATGTATTCAATGGCTAAAATATTATTAGGATTAGATAAAATATCACCTGAACCTTGCAAATAGGCTTCAACAGCGTATTGACGCCCTTTGGGATAGGAAATCCCACTCTTTAACTGTTCTTTTAGAACTTCTTTATATTCTTGTGGTTCCTCTACTAATATCTTGGCTACTTGAAAAATTTTGTTTAAATCAGGGTCTTCACATCCAAAGCTAACTGCATCCACCACATTTAAAGAATCTAAAGTAGTAATAGCTCCATAAGCAAAGATTTCAGCGCTTTGACAGGAGTATACAAAAGGTAATTCTGCAACAAGGTCAAGTCCGCTCTTTACAGCAATTTGAGCGCGAATCCACTTGTCCACTAATGCTGGTTCTCCTCTTTGTAGAAAACTGCCACTCATAACGGCCATGGAGTGCGTAGCATGGCTTTTTTCTAGAGATTTCAATAAATGATATTTGTGTCCGTTATGAAAAGGGTTATATTCGGCAACAATACTGAGTAGTTTCAAGAATTACACCTCAATTTTAATTGTAATATAAAAATAATAACGTATATTTTTGTTTTTTTAAAGTGATTTTGTAGAAATTATAAAAATCTATGATAAAATAATAAATGATGTGTAAGAAATTTAAAGTAGGAGATGTTAAATTATGAACATTTTAGTCATTAACTGTGGTAGTTCTTCATTGAAATACCAACTTATTAACATGAACAACGAAGAAGTAATAGCAAAAGGGTTAGCAGAAAAGATCGGTTTAGAAGACTCCATTTTTAGTCATACTCCTGTAGGCAAAGACAAAGTAGTCAAAAACGGTAAATTAAGTGATCATCAAAAAGCTTTAAATCTAGTAATGGAATCATTAGTAGATGAAAACTGTGGTGTAATTAAATCTCTTAATGAAATCGATGCCGTAGGACATAGAATCGTTCATGGTGGCGAGTATTATTCATCATCTGTTTTAATCGATGAAAAAGTAATTGAAGCTATCGAAAAATGCGTTGAACTTGCACCACTACACAATCCAGCTAATATATTAGGAATCACTGCATGTCAAGCTTTACTACCAGGCGTACCTATGGTTGCAGTATTTGATACAGCTTTCCATCAAACAATGCCTAAAGAAGCATATACCTATGCATTACCATATGAATATTACGAAAAATACAAAGTTAGAAAATATGGCTTCCATGGTACTTCTCACAAATATGTTTCTGGTAGAGCAGCTCATATTTTAGACAAGCCAATAGAAGAATTAAAGCTTGTTTCTTGCCATTTAGGTAATGGAGCTAGTTTAACAGCTGTTAAAAATGGAAAGTCAGTTGATACTACAATGGGCTTTACTCCATTAGAAGGTTTAGCAATGGGAACAAGATGTGGAAACATTGACCCATCAATTGTAACGTTCTTACAAGATAAAGAAAACCTTACTGCACATGACTTAGATACAATCATGAATAAAAAATCAGGTGTATTAGGTATTTCTGGTGTGAGTTCAGACTTTAGAGATATTGAAAATGCAGGCGACGGTGGAAATGAAAGAGCAAAATTAGCAATAGCTGTATTCATATACAAAGTAAAAACAGCTATTGGATCTTATGTAGCAGCTATGAATGGTGTTGATGCGATTATATTTACAGCAGGTTTAGGCGAAAATTCAGCTACAAGTAGAAAAGCTATATGTGAAGGTTTAACTTATTTAGGACTTGCAATTGACGATGACAAAAATGGAATGCGTGGCGAAGAAATCATAATTTCTACTCCAGAATCAAAGGTAAAAGTAATCGTTATTCCAACAGATGAAGAAATGGCCATAGCAAGAGATACCAAGGATATTGTTGGCAAATAGTGCGGAAAATTAAATGAATTGATTCTCTTGACAAAGTATCATATTGAATATATAATTAACTCTGCGAGTTCAGAGGTGATTCTTTGATTATTAATATTTCACATCTTATAAAAGGGAATAGCGACAAAATTGATATCAAAACTCAAATGCATCATCTTTTGCCCGAGTCAAAAGATGATTCTATTGAGGTAGGAGGTATTCTTTACGTTGAGGATAATGTCCTTAAGGTGGATCTTCAAGTAAAGGCGCAGGTACATCTTGTATGTTCCAGATGTATTGAAGAATTTATTTGTCCACTAAATTTACACCTACAGGAAAGTTATAATCTAGTGGAGGATCAAGGAATTTTGCAGAATGAAACGATAGATTTGACAGAACTGTTGAGAGAAAATATCTTACTTAATCTCCCCATAAAACCTTTGTGCACTGAAAATTGTAATGGTCTCTGTGCAGAATGTGGGACAAACTTAAATATTCTTTCTTGTAAGTGCAAGGAAGAGCAGGTAGATCCTCGTTTGTCTGTTCTGAAAAATCTATTAAATGGGGACGAATAGGAGGTGTAGAAATGGCTGTACCAAAGAATAGAATATCAAAATCTAGAAGAGATAAGAGAAGAACTCACTACAAATTGAGTATTCCAGGTATGAGTACATGCCCTAAATGTGGTGAAACCAAATTACCTCATAGAGTATGTAAATCTTGTGGAACGTATAAAGATAAGGGAATATTAGAAGTATAAAGAAGGCAGGGAATATTCTCTGCCTTTTTTTAAATTGGTTAAAAACAGGTGGTATGTTGTGGGCTTGTAGCTCCTTCATAGGTGAGTTACGGATTTTACCTTTACTCTTTTTCTGACCAACCGACCAACTAAAAAAAAGAGGTGAATATATGAATATCTATGTAGACGGAATGGGTGGAGATCACGCACCCGATGCTGTGGTAAAAGGATGCGTCGATGCAAGCAAAGAATTTAAAAAGAAGATTACCATCATCGGAGATGAGGAGAAAATCCATGAGTTGCTCCAAAAAGAGTCGTATCAAAAAGACCTTATTGAAGTTATACCAGCTTCTGAGATTATAACTAATAATGAAGATCCTGCGTTGGCTATACGTAGAAAAAAGCAGTCGTCATTAGTTATAGGCTTAAGAAGAGTAAAGGAAGAAGAAGACTCTGTACTTGTTTCTGCTGGAAGCACTGGTGCTTTACTTGCTGGAGGAACCCTCTTAGTAGGAAGGATTAAGGGGATACAAAGGCCAGCTCTTACTGTTATGTTGCCTACCAAAAAGGGATTTTCTCTTTTACTGGACTCAGGGGCAAATGTAGATTGTAAACCAATTTATTTACAGCAATTTGCCATTATGGCCAGTATTTATGCAGAGGATTTGCTACGGATAAAAAACCCAAAGGTCGCTCTCGCAAATATTGGGACGGAAGAAAAAAAGGGAAATGAACTAACAAAAGAATCTTATCAATTGCTAAAAGAAACAAACATCAATTTTGTTGGAAATGTAGAGGCTAGAGATATCCTCCAAGGTGATGTAGACATCATTGTATGTGATGGCTTTGCTGGCAATATGATTTTAAAGGCTACAGAAGGTGTAGGGCAATTCTTAATGGATGCTTTAAAAGAAACGATTATGAGTTCAACTAGGGCGAAAATTGGTGGACTATTGTTAAAACCTGCTTTGAAAGAATTTAAGAAAAAAATGGATTACACCGAAGTAGGCGGAGCTCCTTTGCTGGGCGTAAAAGGTGGAATCATTAAGGCTCACGGAAGTTCTAATGCAAAAGCCATTACTAGTGCTATAAAACAAGCTATAAAGTACCAAGAAGAAAAAATAACGAAGAAAATCTCTAATAAAGTAGTTGAAATTAAGGAGTAAATCGTGTAATTTTTATATAGTGGGAGGTGTGAAAGATGGATGTTTTTGAAACAGTAAAAAAAATAATTCTTGATCAAATCGATATTGATGAGTCATTAGTCACATTAGAAGCAAGCTTTATTGAAGACTTAGGGGCGGACTCTCTTGATTTAGCAGAAATGGTCATGTCATTTGAAGATGAATTTGATTTAGAAATAGAAGACGAAGAAATTGAGCAAATTAAGACAGTTGGAGACGTGGTTGAGTACTTCAAAAACAGGTAAAAGTCCTATATAGGGCTTTTATTTTCTATAAAAGTGCGGAAAGCGGATGCACGTTCAACCATTGTTAATCAAGGATAAATACGAGAATTCATGCGCATAGTATAAATAGAAATGTCTTATGAAATGGAGGGGAAATATGAAAGACGAGAAAATTGAAATAGTAATTGATTATCATTTTAAAGATCAAAGCATATTGAAAAATGCTCTAACTCACAGTTCTTTTATTAACGATAAGAGCAAGCTAAAAAATAACGAGAGACTTGAGTTTCTTGGAGATGCAGTACTTGAATTAGTTGTCAGTCATTATTTGTATGAAAACTGCAATAATAGAGCAGAAGGTGAAATGACAAAGCTTAGGGCAAAAATCGTTTGTACGGATTCACTTGCCATGGCTGCATCAGATTTTCAATTGGGAAATTATATTTATATGGGTAAGGGCGAAGAAAACACAGGGGGTCGAACTCGAAAGTCTATTCTAGCCAATACTTTTGAAGCCATTATTGGAGGGATATTCATTGATGGGGGTTTAGAAGAAGCAAGGAAGTTTATATTATGTAAATTAAAAAATAATATTGATGATTCCGTTAAAGGGAAGTTGGTATTTGATTATAAAACTAAATTGCAAGAGCATATTCAACAAAATGCAGCTAATGATATCGATTATGTAGTGATTAGCGAAGAAGGTCCTGAACACGATAAAATCTTTAATATTGAATTGTTCTTAAATGGAAAAGTAATTGGTTCGGGAGCAGGAAGCAGTAAAAAAGAGGCAGAGCAACATGCGGCGTATAATGGTCTGATTTTTTTAGGAGAAGTGAATGAAAAATAGGACAAAGGTCATACCTATTTTTATTCCTCACGAAGGCTGTCCTCATGACTGTGTTTTCTGCAATCAGAAAAAGATATCTGGTTCAATAAAATCACCTAGTATAGAAGAAATTAAAGATATTATTGAAGCATCTCTTTTGACTATTGATAGAAGTAAATACAGCATTATATTGGCTTTTTATGGAGGGAGTTTCACAGCTATACCCCAATCAAAACAAAAAATGTATCTTGAAATAGCTAGAGAATACAAACATAATAATAAGATACAATATATACGTCTTTCTACCAGGCCTGATTATATGGATGAAAATCAAGTCAATCTTCTTAAAGAGTATAAAGTAGACCATGTAGAACTAGGCATTCAGTCTACAAATCCAGAGGTATTAAATTGTGCAAAGCGCTATTACTCGATGAAAGACATTCAAATAGCTGTAAAAAACCTAATCACAGTACAAATCGATTACGGTTTTCAGATTATGCCTGGTCTCCCTAAAGATACAAAGGACAAGTTTATTAAGACTTGCATAGATTTACTTCCACTTAAACCCAGTACTCTTCGAATTTACCCTACAATTGTCATTGAAGGGACAGAAATGGAAGAGATGTTTGATGAGGGGCTATATAAGCCTTTGTCCTTGGATGAAGCAGTAGAATGGACTATGATTGGATATATTCTCTTTAAACAAATAGGAACAGATATCATTCGCATGGGTTTACATGCATCAGAATCGCTACTCTATGAAGACAATATAATAGCAGGACCTTTTCACAGTGCTTTTGGCGAAATGGTAGAAAGTAGAATCTACTGGTATATGATTGAAGAGTTGGTTCAAGAACATAATTTACAAAACACTCAAATTTATATAAGGGCCAACCCAAAGAATTTCTCTAAAATCAGTGGAAACAAAGGCGAAAATAGAAACAAATTAGAGAATAAATATAAAATAAAATACAAATTTCTAGAAGAACGTAGTTTGATAGAAGATATGATTATTGAGTATGAGAACAAAAGTTATTTCTTAAATAAGAAAGAGTTTTGTGATAAAATTAATAGTTGGATAAAGTGTGTAATTTAAAGTATAAGATGTAGAGTTTAAGATTTAAAGTGCATAGTTGGAAGTTGGTTATTATTTGAAATGACAGACATGCTGAGGGAAGTCGAAGTATCTCGCGTATAGAAGTATCTTAAGATGTAAATAAAACGAGATCCTTCGACTTTGCTTTGTATTAAAGGTTGATCGGTTGGACAGCAAAAAACCTTTAGCGGAATGTGGAATGTCGAGAAAAACACACCTCGCCTATAGGCAAGGTTGATTTCCGCTTTCAGCATTCATATTTAATGGTTTTGATTACCACCTGATGACCTTAAATCGTCAAAGGCGCCGAAGGAGGTGATATTTTGCATTTAAAGAGACTAGAGATTTTTGGATTTAAATCTTTTGCAGATAAAACAAATTTAGAATTTAAAGATGGAATAACAGCTATCGTTGGACCAAATGGAAGTGGGAAGAGCAATGTTTCTGATGCGATTAAGTGGGTATTAGGAGAGCAGAAAATAAAGACCCTTCGAGGCAGTAAGATGGAAGATGTGATTTTTTCTGGGACGGAAGCTCGAAAACCTTTAGGCGTTGCAGAGGTATCACTAATCATAGACAACCACTCTGGTTCATTTCCAATAGAATATAGTGAAATAAGTGTTACAAGAAGACTTTATCGATCTGGAGAAAGCGAGTATTATATTAATAAATCTCCTTGTCGCCTAAAAGATGTTCTAGATTTATTTGCTGACACAGGTTTAGGCAAGGAAGGTTATTCTATTATTGGACAAGGTAAGATTGATCATATTGTCTCTAGCAACTCACAGGAACGAAGGCTTTTAATTGAGGAAGCAGCTGGAATTGTAAAGTTTAAAAACAGAAAGTTAGAGTCACAGAGAAAACTAGAAAAGACTCAAGATAATCTATATCGAATAGGAGATATTATCTTTGAATTAGAAAAACAAATTCCTACTTTAAAAAAGCAATCAGAAAAGGCCTTTTTATATCTTGAACGAAGGGAAAAGCTGAAAAGAGTAGAATTAAATCTCTTTGTACATCGAGTAAATGAATTACAGAGAGCATTAAAAGAGCTAGAGCAGAATGCAAACCACATACAAGAAGAATTATCTAGGAAGAGTGAAGAGATATCCCTTAAAGATACAGCTTATCAAAAACTTCGAGTGGAAGTAGAATTTATTGATGAAGAGCTTAAAAAAGTCAATGAACACTACCTTGCCCTAAACGAGGCCTATCAAAAGAGCAACACAGATATTCAAATGTCTACTATAAAAATAGAGAACAATCAAGATAAGATTTCTTCCTTAGAGAAATTAAATAAGGAAATTCAAGAGCTAAATCATACTTTGAATCAAAAGATAGAATCTATTAAGCGTAGTATTTTTTCTATTGATGGAGAACTTAAAGAACAGAAAAATCAGATTTGTTCTTTACAAGAAGAAAAAAGTCAAAACGAATTGCTGATAAGATCCCAACAACAGATTTATATAGAAAAAAAGAATTTGATTGACAAAATAGATAAGAAAATTTCTGATACAATTAGTAATCTTGCTCTTTTAGAAAACAAAGACAAATATACTTTAGATCACCTAGCAGATTTGCAGAGAAGAGTAGATGAATGCAGTATTTCTATCCAGGAAGCAAGTGTATCTATAGAAGAGGAAAAGAAAAAACAAGATAAACTTTCTGAAGATATGAACTCCTTAAAAAGGCAATACAAGGAGAAAAAAGAACGCCTTGTTAAAGCTCAAGAGAAATCTCATGCATTATCTTCAGAGTTAAAATTCGATGAAAGCCAATATAATAAGCTTCATTCAAGATATAATCTTATGAATAGCAATGAGGATTTTATAGGTTATCAAAACAGTGTAAAAAACCTACTTAGGGAAAAAAAGAAAAATACGTTTTTGTCAGAGCATCTACACGATGTAGTTGGGAATATTTTAGAAGTCCCTAAAAGATATGCTCTAGCGATTGAAACTTCACTTGGCAGTACCGTTCATAACCTTATTGTTGAAAATGAAAATACTGCTCATGAATGTATTAAGATATTAAATACAAACAAATGGGGAAGGGCAACCTTTTTACCATTAAATATCGTAAAGGGTCAAGTTCTTAAATTAGAACCTAAAATTGTCTCTCAAAAAGGCTTCATTGATTTGGGAAGCAATTTGATTGAGTTCGATGAAAAGTATAAAAATATTGTCTATAATCTACTTGGCAAAGTTCTTATTGTAGAAGATATAATTGCAGCAAAAAAGATTAGTAAGCTTACTTTTTACAAGTACAAAATTATAACTCTTAATGGTGAAATCTTTTTTCCTGGAGGAGCCATTGTAGGTGGAGCCCACAAAAATAAGACCACTAGTATTATACAGCGAAAACAAGAAGTAATGGATTTAGAATTTTCAATGAAAAGTTTACAGGAAAAAATAAAAAGGTGTGAAAAGGAACATAATGGTGTAAAAGAGTTTGTAGAGCAAGGAAAAGTTGAAATGGCTTCTTTAGAGAAAAAGCTAAATAGATTACATACAGAAGAAAAACTTGTAAAACAAATTTGTGAACAGCTTAAGGATAAAGTATGTAGTGAATTAAAAAATAAATCCTCTCTACAAATTAAAATAGATGAAATTCACCATCAGAGAGCAAAGGAAGAAGAAAATATTGAAGATTTAAAAAAAATACTAGCATCTACTCAAATCGAAAAGGAATCTTTAGGAGATGTAAATCAATTTAAGGTAGATGATCAAATACAAGAAACGATTGATAAACTTGATGAAAAGATACTACAAATCAAGCTTTCTATAGCAAAAGCGGAAGAAAGGTACAATTATTATCAAACACAAAGAGAAGATTTTATCCATACTCTTGAGGAAAATACTCACAAAGTATTATTAAATAAAGAGGAAATGGATAAGTTAATACTTGATAACAAAGAGCTAGAAAAGATTATTGAAGAGGCCAATAGGCAAATAAATCAGTTGGAAAAAGCAAAAAGTCAGTTAAGAGAAAGTATGGAATCACATACAGAAGAAAAGAAAAACAAAAATCATCAGATTGACCATTTGCAGGAAAAGATCAAAGAACTAAACAAAGAAAATGTGCTCATTAACGAAAGCTATAATAAGATGGTCAACAAGGTGGAAAATAAAACGGCAGAACTAGAGCAACTTGAAAACAATATTTTTGAAGATTATCAAGTTAATTATGCTATGGCCAAAGAGTACTATTACGAGATTGAAAGCTTAAATGCCGAAATGAAGATTTTAAAGAGTTACAAAACTCAAATAAAAGATTTAGGTTCTGTAAATGTAGATTCAGTAGAACAATATAAGGAAGTCAAAGAGAGATATGAGTTTTTGACCTTACAAAGAGATGATTTGACGAAGGCAAAAGATTCTTTACATGAAATTATCGAGGAAATTACAGTTCATATGGAAGGCCAGTTTGTGGAGCAATTTGAGTTGATTAAGAAAGAGTTTGATTGTACCTTTACGAAACTTTTTAATGGAGGCACGGCAAAGCTTATTTTAGAAGATTCCAATAATATTATGGAAACAGGTATCGACATTGAAGTACAACCCCCAGGCAAAAAATTAAAAAATATAAGTCTTTTGTCAGGAGGAGAAAAATCTCTTACTGCTATCGCATTGTTATTTGCGATTATCAATATTAAACCTACCCCCTTTTGCATACTTGACGAAATCGATGCAGCTCTAGATGACAGCAATGTAGATAGGTTTTCAAAGTATCTTTATAATGTTTCAAAAGAAAATCAGTTTATTACCATTACTCATAGAAAAGGGACTATGGAAATAGCAGATAGATTATATGGAATATCTATGAATAAAGATGGCGTCTCAAAAATTGTCTCTGTCGAGATGAGCCATATATTAGAGAATGAGGTGAATGTATAATGGCAAAGGATGGATTTTTTTCAAAATTAAAAGAAAGTTTAGTAAAGACAAAAAATAATTTTTCAGGTAAGATAGATCAGTTGATTAATTACTCAGGAGTATATGATGATGATTTCTTTGAAGAGCTAGAAGAAATCTTAATATTAGCAGATTTAGGAGTAGAAACGACACAGGAAATTATCAAAAATACGAGAGAAAAAATAGCGAAAGAAAATCTTAAAAGTAAGGACTCTGTAAAGAATGCTATAAAAGAAATTATTGCAGAGATGATTAGCCATGAACAAGATACGAGCTATGAGTACC
>NZ_CALNCS010000028.1 GCF_937875145.1 Alkalibaculum bacchi
AAAGGCTTATAGCCGTAGAGGAAACCACCCGTTGGACGGGTGGTCCTCATTTTTCAACTTATTCTCTTATTCTTATATTGTTTTCCCGTCCAACCATTTAAATACTTGCAACAAGCTTACTCTTTTTTATAGCTTGAATGAGAGTATAGCCTACTAAGGAACCAATAGAACCTTGTATTCCATTGAAAGGTATATTCACCAATGGAGAGAGTACATTTTGTAGTAGAAGAATCTCAAATACATAGTACCCTAACACCATAATTATTAGACCGAAAAGAATGCCTAATAGGAATTTATCTTTTTTAAATAAGTAACCAGATACTATTCCCATAGTACCTTTAATGACAAAAGTACCGATCATATAAGGTACATAACCTAAATATAAATCCCCCATCATTGAACCAAAGCCTCCTACTAAAAAACCTAATGCTGGTCCTAAAAAGTATGAGCTTATATAAATGGCTGCATCTCCTAGATTAATATAGCCACCTAATGGACTTGGAATGGCGATAACTACGGTGCATATAAAAACCAATGCAATCATTAAAGAAGTATAAGTTAATTTTCTTATATTGTTATTCATAATATCTTTCCTTTCCCCACCTTTTTTACTATAATACATAATATATAACCTCTTGAAAATATACAGAAATTAATATTTTAATAAGGACAGATGGTGAAAATATGGATCAAATGATATTAGATTATAGTAATAGAGAACCTATATACATACAGATATACAATCACTTTAAAGAAGAAATCATAAATCGCAATCTTCAAAAAGGCGAGAAATTGCCCTCCATCCGAGAATTATCTGCGGATATCAATGTGAGTAAAACCACAATAGAAACTGCGTATAATCAATTAGTAGTAGAAGGGTATGTCAATAATGTTCCTAAGAGCGGTTATTATGTAGTGGAAATAAAAGATTATCTATTTCCTGAAACAAAAAAATCAGTTAAGCAAGACCAAATTGTTCAAAGTAGGGATTATATTAATAATGGAGTAGATAAAAAGAGTTTTGATATAAAAGTATGGAAAAGAATATATGGAAATGTACTTTTAGAGCAAGAAAATGAACTGTATACAAGCGGAGATGAACAAGGAGAACTCGTCTTAAGAGAGAATATTTGTCGTTTTGTGCAAAAAACCAGAGGGGTTCACTGTACATCAAGCCAAATTGTTATTGGTGCTGGTATGCAATCCCTTCTCGGTATTCTTTGCTCCCTCTTAAAGACAAAATATCGTAATGTAGCTATGGAATCTCCCGGTTTTACTCATGCAAAGAGCACTTTTGAGGATTACAGTATGAACATCATTCCTATAGGAGTATCTGAAGAAGGTATTGATATTGATATACTAAAAAAATCCAATGCAAAGATGGTGTTTTTAAGCCCTTCTCATCAGTATCCTACAGGTTCTGTAATGCCAATAGATAAGCGATTAGAAGTTTTGAATTGGGCAAAAGAAAAAGACGCGCTTATTTTGGAAGATGATTACGACTGTCTCATTCGTTATGAATCTAGACCTATACCTGCCCTTCAAGGTTTAGATAGTACAGGTCATGTCATATATTTTGGTTCTTTCTCTAAGATTCTTTTGCCGTCCATCCGAATCAGTTATATGATCTTACCGCAGTCTATTTTAGAATTGTATACTTCTTATAAAAGGCAATTTTCACAATCTTCTTCCAAAATGGAGCAGCTAGCTTTAGCTCAATTTATGGAGGAAGGTTATTTGAAAAAACACTTAAGGAAAATCAAAAAGATTTACTATCGCAAAAATGAGCTCATAGTAAATTTTATTAAAAAGAACGCAAGAAATAAAATCAATATATTAGGTCACGATTCGGGTCTTCATATGATGTTTGAAATTACTACAAACAAGGAGGTAAGTGAAATCCTAAAAGATGCGGAAAGTCAAAATATCCATCTAGAATTAGTAGAAGGGTTTCAAAAAGATAAGCTCGTCGTAGTTTTTACTTACAGTGGTTTAGAAGAAGATGTGATAGAAAAAACATTGGATCTACTTATGAAAAAAGTTTTCTAGACGATATAAAAAGAAAAGATAATGATTTATACTAATTTAATAGAATATAGTATAATTGATGTAAGACCCATTATAATGAAATGAATAGAAATTATAGTGTGGCTAAAATTAAAGAATTCTAAAGAAAATAAGTATTGGAGGGTTATTATTATGAAAGTTTTTGCAATGATGTCTAGTCATAGAAAAAACAAAAACACAGAACATCTTTTGGATTATTTTCTAGAGGGATTAGATTCTAAAAATGAAATAGTAAAGAAAAGGCTTGTAGATTTAGATATCAATATTTGCACTGCTTGCGAGTATTGTAGAGATCACTTGGGTGAGTGCATTTTTAAAGATGATATGAGCCAAATCATTCAAGGGATGCTAGAAAGTGATTTGATTGTTCTCGCTACACCTCTGTATTTTAATAGTGTTACTACTAGATTAAAGATTATGATCGATCGAAATCAAGTTCTATACAATTCTTGGTATCATATTAAAGATCCAATATTTAAAGAAAGAAAGCCTGTAGTAATCCTTTCTGTTGGAGGTTCTAGACATTATAGCAATCAATTTGAAGGAGTTACAGCAGAAACACAACATTTTCTTACGAATATTAAAGGTACATTGCTAGACTTCATTAAATATAACAATTCCGATCGCGTTAGTTTAATAGACAATGAAGAAGTAAGAGAAGAGGTTGTGAAAAAAGCTTTAGAAATTGAAAAGATAGTAAATAATAAAAGTTGGATGTAGCCATTAGAAAAGCCTCCTTCACAAAACCCTTGACACAATAATTTATTATGAGTAAAATAAATCCGTACAACTATATATAGATAAGAACAATGACGAGAACAGTAGTAGTTGCAGAAACTTTACAGAGAATTAATCCTAGGTTGAAAGGTTAATAAGTGGAGCGATTACGAAGATCACCTTTGAGTTTTGATTGAAAAATCACGGTCAACCCGTTAATAAAACAAGACATTTACGCAATGTAAAGTAAGATGGTACCACGAAAAAAGCTTTCGTTCTTATAAAATTAAGAACGAAAGCTTTTACTTATTATAGAAGAAAATTATCCTTTGTTGTGTTATTTAAAATTTAAAAGATTAGATGGGCAGTTGATTAGATGAAAAATTGTTATCTATATTGGCATAAATAATTTTATTTACCACCTTATGAGCTTACCACCTTACCACCTAGGAGCGTTATCCAGTTCTTCTTGCATAGGCGCGACAAACTGATTGGCTACAAGATACGACTAGTCACTTTATTATAGATATTAGGAGGAAAAAATAATGGCAGTATTTAAAGAATTGTCTAATTCAACAATTGCTGATACAGAAAAGAAGATATCAGACTTTTGGAATGAGATTAATATTTTAAAAAAGAGTATTGATAATAGAGACGGAAAAGAAAACTTCGTGTTTTACGAAGGACCACCGACAGCAAACGGTAAACCAGGGATTCACCATGTTTTATCTCGAACTTTAAAGGATTCTGTATGTAAATATAAAACAATGACAGGCTATAGAGTAGAGAGAAAGGCTGGATGGGACACTCACGGATTACCAGTAGAAATTGAAGTAGAAAAACAATTAAATATATCTAGTAAAAAAGAAATTGAAGAGTACGGAATCGCTGGGTTTAATAAAGCATGTAAAGAGTCTGTATTCACTTATGAAGCGTTATGGCGCGAGATGAGTGAGCGAATGGCATATTTCATAGACTTAGAAAATCCTTATATCACTCTTGATAATAATTACATTGAAAGTGTATGGTGGATTTTAAATAGGTTCTTTAATGAAGATTATATCTATGAAGGACACAAGATTCTTCCATATTGTCCAAGATGTGGGACAGGCTTAGCTTCTCATGAAGTAGCTCAAGGTTATCAAGAAATCAAAAGCAACACCGTTATTGTTCCTATAAAGAGAAAAGATGCAGACGAGTATTTTCTTGTTTGGACTACAACTCCTTGGACATTAGCTTCTAATGTAGCTTTAGCAGTTCATTCAACAGCAGATTATGTAAGGGTTAAAAGTCAAGATAATACCTTTATTGTTGCAAAAGCCCTTGCAGGTAAAGTTTTTGGTGATGATTTTGAGATTGTTGATGAATTCAAGGGTTCTGAGCTAGAATATGTAGAATATGAGCAGCTGATGCCATTTTTACAAGTAAATAAGAAAGCATTTTTTGTTACACTAGCTGATTATGTTACCACAGATGATGGAACTGGTATTGTACACATTGCACCTGCATTTGGTGAAGATGACTATCAAATTGGTAGAAAGTACAATCTTCCTGTTTTAAATCCAGTGGATGAAGAAGGAAAGTATACAGATACGCCTTGGAAAGGCACTTTTGTAATAGATGCAGATTTAGACATTATTAAATGGCTAAAAGAAGAAGGAAAATTATTTAAAAAAGAAAAAGTAGCTCATAATTATCCTCATTGCTGGAGATGTAAAACTCCTTTAATATACTATGCGAAGCCAAGCTGGTATATCGAAATAACAAAACTAAAAGATAAACTTATTGAAAACAACAATAGCGTGGAGTGGTATCCAGATTTTGTTGGAGAAAAACGCTTTGGAAACTGGTTAGAAAATTTAAACGACTGGGCCATTTCAAGGTCTAGATATTGGGGAACGCCATTAAATATTTGGCGTTGTGAATGTGGTCATCTTGAATCTGTTGGTTCTCGTAAAGAGTTAGTAGAGAAAGCCATAGAGGATATTGATGAGAGCATTGAATTACATCGCCCCTATGTAGACGATGTCCACTTCCATTGCTCAAAATGTGGAGGCACTATGACTAGAGTACCTGATGTTATTGATTGTTGGTTTGACTCTGGATCTATGCCATTTGCACAATATCATTATCCATTTGAAAATAAAGAAAAGTTCGAATCTCAATTTCCGGCAGACTTCATTAATGAAGGTATTGATCAGACTAGAGGGTGGTTCTATTCCTTAATAGCAATATCCACTTTTGTAATGGGGGTTGCTCCATATAAGAAAGTATTAGTTAATGATTTAATACTAGATGCAGAAGGCAGAAAAATGTCTAAGTCTAGGGGAAATACTGTTGATCCTTTCCAACTCTTTGATCAATACGGTGCAGATGCCCTAAGATGGTACTTGCTATATGTATCTCCGGCATGGACTCCTACTCGATTTGATATTGAGGGATTAAAAGAAGTACAAAGTAAATTCTTCAATACCATGAAGAATGTATATAATTTCTTTACTTTGTACGCAAATACAGATAATCTTAATCCTAAAGATTTTATTGTAGAGGTTAAAAATAGACCAGAGATTGACAGATGGTTATTATCTAAATATAATAGCTTAATTAGAGAAGTCAGAAGAGAAATGGATATTTTCGACCTGACAAAAGCTGTTCGAAAAATCCAAGATTTCATCAATGAAGATTTGTCTAATTGGTATATCCGAAGAAACCGAAGAAGATTCTGGGCTAAGGATATGACTGAAGATAAAAAATCTGTATTTGGTACAACCTATGAGGTGTTAGTTGGCATTAGCAAATTGATTGCTCCATTTGCCCCATATATATCTGAAGAAGTATATCAGAAATTAACTGGTGAGGAATCTGTTCACCTTGCAGATTATCCTATTTGTGATGAGTCTATTATCGATTTAGAACTAGAAAGTCGAATGGAATTAGTTCGAAATCTTGTAAGCTTAGGTAGGGCAGCAAGAGAAGAAGCACAAATTAAGGTAAGACAACCTCTTCATAAAATCATCGTCGATGGAAAATATAAAAAGAACATCGATTATTTAGTTCCTTTGATTATGGAAGAACTCAATATAAAAGATGTGGATTTTGAAGATGATTTGAGCACATTTCTAAACTTTAGCTTAAAGCCAGACTTTAAAGTAGCTGGACCTATTTTAGGTGCTAAAGTTAAACTATTAGGTAAAGCTTTATCTAAGGCCAGCGCAGATGAACTAGTGCCAAAACTTGAAAGCGGTGAAAAAGTAGTTCTAACTATTGATGGCGAAGAACTAGAAGTGTCAAAAGACTTTATTGATGTTCGTATTTCATCTAAAGAAGGCTTTAATGTTCAAATGGAAAACAATATATTTGTCATTCTTGATACAAATATTGATGATGAACTTAAAGTAGAAGGGTATGTTCGCGAAGTCATTTCTAAAATTCAACAATTGAGAAAATCAAATGGCTTTGAAGTTATGGATAATATTGATATTAAAGTAAACGGTGAAGTTGAAGTAATAGAAGCGGTTAAAAAATATGAAGAGATTATTAAAGAAGAAACCCTAGGACTTAGCATATCTTATACAGATGAAGAATTAGACAAACAAAATATCAATGGACATGAAACAGGAATTGTAGTCATAAAGAGAGTTTGAGTGTACAATTAGGGCCGCTATAAATAGCAGCCCCAACTTTTTATATAAGGAGATGTTAATGTGAGTCTATTAAAATTACAAAATGGTTCCGATGTTAGAGGTATTGCTGTAGCAGGAGTACCTGGAGAAGAAGTGAACTTAACACCTGAAGCAGTTTCGAAAATTGCCTATGCCTTTAAAGCATGGTTGAAGAATAAATTTGGAAAAGAAGAATTATCTTTAGCTATTGGAAGGGATAGCAGAATATCAGGAGAGACGTTAGTACAGGCTGCTATTAAAGGCATGAAAGGACAAAACACAACGATCTTTAATTGCGAAATGGCTTCTACTCCAGCTATGTTTATGAGTACTTTAGACGATGAGATTAATGCAGATGGAGCTATAATGATAACAGCGAGTCATCTTCCTTTTAATAGGAATGGACTTAAGTTCTTTACAAAAGACGGAGGAGCAGACAGCAAGGATATTAAAGCAATTCTAGATATTGCAGAAACTCAAAAACCTCAATACGAAGACAATGGAAGAGTTGAAAAATTCGATTTTATCAGTAAATATGCTGAAGCGTTAGTAAATAAAATTAAAGAATCTACAGGTGAAGACAAGCCATTTGAAAATTGTAAGATTATTGTAGATGCTGGTAATGGTGCAGGTGGATTTTTTGCTGAAAAAGTGCTGCAGCCATTAGGCGCAGATACAGAAGGAAGTTTGTATCTAAATCCTGACGGGAACTTTCCTAATCATCAACCTAATCCAGAAAATCAAGAGGCAATGGATGCCATTTGCAAAGGTGTCTTAGATAGTAACGCTGATTTAGGTATTATATTTGATACAGATGTAGACAGGGCGGCAGTAGTAGATCGCAATGGAAAATCTATTAATAGAAATGCTTTAATTGCTTTAATGTCAGCAATTGTTTTAAAAGATTATCCTAATAGCACAATTGTGACGGATTCTGTAACTTCAGTAGGTTTGAAAAAATTCATTGAATCAAAAGGTGGGAAGCACCACAGATTTATGAGAGGATATAAAAATGTCATAAATGAAGCTATCCGTTTAAATAAAGAAGGCACAGAAGCTCATCTAGCTATAGAAACAAGTGGTCACTGTGCATTAAAGGAAAATTACTTTTTAGATGATGGAGCTTATTTAGTGACAAAAGTCTTAATCCTATTTGCAGAATTAAGAAAAGAAGGAAAAGATCTAGAAGACCTTATAGGAAGTCTTGAGGAGCCAGTAGAATCAATTGAAGTTAGGGGCAAGATTAATGATCAAGATTTTAAAGCATATGGAAATCAAGTCCTCGAGGACTTTAGAGATTATATGAATACTGTAGAAGGCTGGTCGGCAGAAACTCCTAATTATGAAGGGGTAAGAGTAAATTGCGAAAAAGAAGAAGGCTGGTGCTTAGTGAGATTATCATTACACGACCCAGTAATGGTAATAAATATCGAGTCTAATCTATCTGATGGTTGTGAGAAGATTGAGAAGAAGTTATTTGATTTCTTAAGTAAATATAAAGCCTTATCTTTTGTATAAATAGATAGTAATTTTGTGCTTGGCTGAAAGCGGAAAGCTGAATGCGGAACGGCCATAGATAAGTTGCAGATGAAAAGATGGTTTTCAACTGTACTAAGTACACATTGGTCATTACGTTATTTCACCTACTAGGGAGGTGAGTTCAGTTGTCAGCTTTCAGCATTCCGCTATCAGTAGTATGAACGCGCATGCAAACGAACAATTAAGCACAAAATTTCTACAAGAGAAAAAATATTTAAAAAACTCCTTGCAAAAAAGAAATACCCTGTGTATAATAAAACAAGTCGCCAAGAGGTACATAATAAGGCGATTAAGTTAAAGAGAAAAAGTAATAAAAAATGTTTATATTTCTTTAACATGGGTATAATACGAAATACAAGATCAACGAAAAAGAAATTTAAAAAAGTAGTTGACAAAAGAAACAAGATGAAGTAAGATATAAAAGCTGACTCGAGAGAGACAAGCTGAATATTGAAAAAAAGCCGTAGCTTATAGCCAATCAAACTTCGCCTTAAGGCTCGTTTTCTTGGATAAGCCTGGCATAGGTAATACTAATTACTTACCGCGTCACTGCGTTCCTTGTAAGCAAAGTATTACTCTAAAGGTATTTGAAAATAGAATAGTGCACACAAACCCAAGCAAATTAGTTGCGTGTCTTTAAGACAAGCAACATTAAAGTAATAAAATGTAACAAGCCAGCAATTTATTTAGAGAGT
>NZ_CALNCS010000029.1 GCF_937875145.1 Alkalibaculum bacchi
GAAAGTCTCTTCACCTTCCTGAAAGAAGAATCGAACTTCACCAGGTATTTCATTCTTCATTTCAGATAAAATTTTTGCTGCACCAAGAAGCATAGCTGCATGAGCATCGTGTCCACAGGCATGCATTATCCCAAGTGTTTTCGATTTAAATTCAACATCCGTTTCTTCTTTTACAGGAAGTGCATCAAAGTCTGCTCTTAAAGCTATCGTTTTTCCGTTTTTCCCACCTTTTAATGTAGCAATTATAGATGTGTTTCCAGCTTTCTTATATGGTATTGCAAGTTTATCCAACTCTTTAATGATCTTTTCCTGAGTTTTAAATTCTTGTCCACTAAGTTCAGGATGTTCATGTAAATCTCTTCTAAAATTTATAATGTATTCTTCTATTGATTTAGCTTTGTTTAATATGTCAGTCATAAAACACCTCTTATTTAATCTATGAAGGTAGTATTTACTTAAATGTCTTTGAGCAAACAAAAATTAAGCAATCATTTCTTCTTTATTGTATTTTATCATGAATATTATGTTTTAAGTTCGTTTCTGGATAAAAAAGGTCAATGGTCTTATCAAAAAAATTTTAGGACTTTTCTTAAGATATTGTTGTATACTAATGGGATTAATATGATAAAATAGTAATAAATGGAATCCAAAAGCAAAATAGAAAGGAGAAATAATGTGAATAATACGAACACACTATCAACACTATTAATAGCTGCATTGTTAACAGCAGTATTTACGGGGTGTACACCTCAGAAAATAATAGGAGTAAATGAACCTGTAATTGATCAAAACGTAGAGGTTTATGAAAATCCTACAGTAAGTTCAGCAGAAGACGCAATCAAGTTATTAAAAGAAGGAAATAAAAGATTTGTAAATAATGAATTAGCGAACTATGACTTAAGCCACACTAGACGAAGTGAATTAACTGAGGGACAAAAACCTTTTGCAGTAGTGGTAACATGTTCAGACTCAAGGGTAGTACCAGAGCATTTGCTCGATCAAGGTTTAGGAGATTTATTTGTTATAAGGGTGGCAGGTAATATATTAGATGAAGCAGAAATAGGGAGTATAGAATATGCAGTAGATCATTTAGGAAGTCCATTAGTAGTAATATTAGGGCATGAGAGTTGTGGGGCAGTAACAACAGCAGTAGCAAAAGCCGAAAAACCTGCTGAAACACATACAACTGAGAATATCGACGCATTCTTAGATAATATAGAGCCTGCAGTTGCAAAGGCTAAAAAAACCGAGTTAAAGGGAAAAGAATTAATAGAAAAAGCAGTAGATATAAATGTTGAACTATCTGTCGACCAACTTTTAGAGGAAAGTAATATAGTAAAAGAGGGGGTAGACGCAGGTAAAATAAAAGTTGTAGGTGCTAAATATTTATTAACAAGTGGTGATGTTGAGTGGTTTGAATAGGAACGCAAAAGTACTTTATGATAAATAAGGGTTAAGAATGAAGGAGCAAGGTCAAGGATTTATGAGGGAAATAAGGAAGAATTCTCAAGGGAGCAAATGTTTATTCTGTCTAATGTGAAGGTAGGCATTTGCGGAATGAAGTAAATTTTGCTGTAAATATTTAGAATACTTACATAATAAGAAATTTTCTCAAAGAATTTTAAGGAAAAAGCAATCTATAATGAAGTGCTGTACCATAATCTCCAAAAAAAGGTAAACTTAATAAAAATTGATAACAAAGATTTAAATTTATCCTTTATGCTATTAATCCAGTCTTTGTTCTCCCTAAATGACCTTGTTTCAGTAACAACAAATACTATATCATTATCTTGAAATATATTTTTGGACACATTTGGATTTGCACGTGAACCTTCTAAATACACCGCACGAATACGAATATCGTTATTGGCAACGGCTATGATTAAATCCAACATTTCTTTTTCAGATCGCATACAATGTCTCTCATTATAGTTTTACATTTTCTATATTAGAACCTTACTCTAATTAATCTATTATATTATCATACATATTCCACTTAATAAGGAATATTAAATTTTTAATCTACTTCATAAGGAACTTTATCTTATTCTATATATTTCTCATACATTACCGTTTCGTCTATTTCCTTGCGCTCTGTAATATGACGCTCTGGACTTAAAAAGCCTTTGTCAGGATACCCAATCAGGAGTAGAGCTGATGCATCGATGTAATCTGGTAAATTAAATTCATTGCTGATAATGGCTGGATCAAACAAACCAACCATTACGCTTCCTATATTTAATTCTCTTGCCGCTAGCATCATATGGTCACAGACAATACCTATATCTAAATCACCTGAGCATTTATTGTCATATGGCCGTACTAATTCATTTCGTCGATCTCGACATACGATAAAAATACACTTAGAACCAAAGGTTTGATATGCTTTTTTGATTTTTAAAATATTTTCTTCACTCTGAACAACAATAATCCTTTGTGGTTGTTTATTACAAGCTGTAGGGGCGACACGTCCAGCCGATAGAATCTTATTTAAGTCACCTTTTGGAATCTGTGCTCCAGTAAAGCCGCGTGTTGTGCAGCGCTGTTTTGCCAGTGTTAAAAAACCCATTATTCTTCCCCCTTATATGCGAATAATTATTCGCATTATTATTATAACAACTTCATTGATAGCTGTCAACAAAATGCGAATAAACATTCACATTCTATTGACCTGATTTAAAATTCAAAGTATAATAAAAATGAGGTGATACTATGAATGATGTAAGAGAGCCCGTTCAAAAGCGTTCTATTGAAAAAAAGAAAAAAATACTAGATGCTGGGTTTGCCCTTTTTTGCGAAAAGGGGTATTACAAAACCAATACAATTGAGATTGCCAAAAGTGCTGGTATCTCAATAGGCTCATTATATAGTTACTTTAAAGATAAGAAACAAATATATATTGCTGCTTTTCACGATTACCTTGAAAATATTTCAGGACATTTACTGGAAAAATTGAGTTTCCAACAGCCTCTTTCACTGCCTAGTTTTGTCGAAAATTGGATCTGTTATTATATTGACTTATATGCCGATACCAGTCACGCTCTGGCTCAACTAAGAATGATGATATCAGAAGATATTGATATCAATCGTCACTTTTCCAATTTTGAAAATGAATATTTTTTAAAAATCACAGCGCTATTGAACAAAAATGGTATAGAGCAAGATGATTTATTTGAAAAAGTTTACACTTGCTGTATTTTAATCGATGCTCTTAGACAGGAGAAATCTACATTTTCACACGATGGTTTAGACTTCAATATTTTTAAAAACCAAGTAACCAAAACTGTTATTGCATTATTGTCTAGTTGATTTTTATTAAGGTTTTATAGCATTACAGAACAGCTCTCTTTTTCTGTATTTTCGTGTATGGCAGTTAATTTGTCATTTGATGACTCTATCTATTACAGAAAGAGCAAAGCCAACGATATGAAGGCTTTGCTCTTTCTTCAATTATCTCCCCCTCAAGAACATTTTTTACTGTTGCACGAACTTATGCATTAAAAAGCAATGTACCAAACAGTAAGCCTAAGGGAACATCACGAGGGACGCAAACATTAACATCACTTTTGCTCCCACTTTAAAGTATTACTTCAATCCACATGAAACCCCTTTGTTTTCAACGCCTTCATAGTTAATGTATTTCTTTCTAATATTATTAATCTCTTCCTCTAAAAAGGTAATTGTAATGAGATAGGACCTATCATGCTCCTTTATTAAATTAGGTTCTTCTATAATCTTCTAAAATTATGTTCAAATTATTTTGTTTAAAAATTATATCATAAGGATATATATACAACGCAACATATTATTCAACAAACAAGGAGGTTCTAATAAATGGATGATAATATTAAAGTTTATCTTAATCAATTTCAACAATATCTAGGAACCTATGATAAAGATTGCACTATAGAATATTCAATGAGTTTTTTATCCGAAAAAAAATCACAGTTCAAGAGCTTTACGAAAAAATCCTTACTCCCTCCCTAAATAGTATATCAATGACAAGGGCTGAGGAAGCCAGTGAAATCTGGAAAGAACATCTCATGACAAATATCGTGAGGACCATTATAGAATGTGCTTACCCATATGTGTTAAAGGAAAAGCACATTCATAAAGGTGAGTATAAAACACAAAGGGTAATCATTGTATGTCCTGAAGAGGAGTATCACGAGATTGGCGCTCGTATGGGAGCAGATTTTTTTGTCATTATGGATTATGAAGTATTCTACATAGGATGTAACACACCAAAAGAAACGCTCTACTCTGCCATTGATACCTTACACCCAGACATCATTGCTATAAGTATTACTAACGCCTTAAATTTGGTTTCGCTCAAAAGGATTGTGAAAGAACTCAAAGAAAAAACAGGAAGTAGTGTTAAGATTCTACTTAGCGGCAGTGCATTTATTCATGCCAATAAAAATGAGAAAGACTTTAACGCTGATGGATTAGTTCTAACATTGAAAGACATTGAATTATTTAGGAGGAACCAACATGAGACTAGCATTTAATATAGCATGGAGATTCTTATCCTCAAGCAAAGGGCAAACCGCCTTAATTGCACTAGGAATCGCTATAGGAATATCCGTTCAAGTATTTATTGGCTCCTTAATTGCCGGACTTCAAAATAGTCTTGTAGACACAACCATAGGAAGTTCTTCACAGATTACAGTACTTTCAGACGATAATAACGGGCGAATCTCTAATTATTCTTCTATTATAAATACAATAAAAGAGACAGATAAGAATATCACTGAAATCTCCCCTGCGGCGGATGCTTCTGGATTTATTAAAGTAGATGATAGCACATACCCTATTCTTATGCGGGGATTTGAAATTAATCAAGCAGATGGAATTTATAAATTAAAATACGAACTTTTCGAAGGAGCTCTTCCAGCGAACAAAGAAATTATCCTTGGAAAAGATTTTACAACGGAAATTGGTCTTAATGTAGGAGATAAAGTAGAAATTCTAACCCCATTTGGTAAAACAGAAGAAGTATCACTTTCAGGTATATATGATTTAAAGGTATCAAATTTAAATAAGACTTGGGCAATCTCAAATATGCAATTAGTACAAGATATTTTTGAGTATGGTGATGAAGTGACGGGAATTGAAACACAGTTAGAGGAAGTATTCGAAGCAGATATCGTTGCCGATAAACTAACTTCTACACTCCCCTCTACGCTTAAATTCTGTACTTTGTTCACTATTAAATATATTGATAATATTAGTGGTATTAAAAAATATACCTAGAATAAATCATACAACTCAGGTTCTTATATCCCCTCTAAAATATCCGAAATATAATATTCAAGTAATAGTTCTTGATAGGCACCATAACGCCTTTTCTTAATTTCATTAGCAATAACTTGTAACTCTGGACTTTTTATATTATCTAGCTTTTTTAGCCTCTGCTCTGTCAATTTTACCTTTGACTGTATTTCGTTGTACTCCTCTATACCGTATCTCCATAAAATCAGAGACTCTCCGTATCGTTGTTTTAATTTGTCTGCAATCATAATGCCCTCTGGATCAAAATCACCTGAGTAATACACCTTAACGTCATCTTGGACAATTTTATCTAGCAAAACCAAGGATGCCAGTCGTAGCTGTCCATAGGTGCAGATCGTAGATGGGCTTATTTTTCTTGTTTGATAGAGGACTTCACTAAATACTGTAGGATTTTCGAATACATATACCTTTTTGTCTCTACATTTTACTTCTTCAATATTACTAAGATTCAATAAAGATATTTGCAAAGGCTCTCCTGATTGCATAAAGCCCTCCCACCCTTTATGAATTTCTTCTGTTTTCCATGCGCTTATTCCACTGCACATAGTAAAATTAGATAGTTCATCAATGAGCAGTCCTGATTTATACAGCAATTCACTTTGTTCTTCAGCGTTTTCAGGATAAGTACAATTGAATTTATAAGCA
>NZ_CALNCS010000030.1 GCF_937875145.1 Alkalibaculum bacchi
ATATAATGATGCAGATAAACCTGCAGGGCCTTTTCCAATAATAATGACATCGTATCTCATCTTATCTCTCCTTCATTTGTCTTATATGCTTATTATACTATTTGTAAAAAACAAATCAAATATTTGTTTCCATATCCTTCTTGATAAATACGAGAAATATTTAGATAGTAGAATGAAAGAAGAAAAGTAGAACGATCTTACTATATAAGTGTATAAATTATCTTTATTTTTTGATATAATTGTAGAATTAGCGAAATGAGAAGGAATGACTTTATATGAATTCAATTAAAAAAATATCTGGTAAAGTATTATATGCTATTACTAGTGTAATTTCAGGGATCTTAGATGTGATAATAGGTATTATAGACTTTACCGTAAATTTAGTAAATACTATTGCACAAGGACTTCTAGCCATTTTGGGCATGGGTGGATGTCTCTTTGCCTTTTTCTTACTTGGACCCTATGCTTTATTTTTATTATTTAATCCAGTAGTAATTTTAATCCTATTATTCTTCGTCGTATTTCCTATACTTGGTACTAAATTTGTATCTTTTTTAAAATACATTAAGTATGCAAGTACAGAGTTTTTATTTGATCGTGCTAACAATCTCATGTACGGTACTGAAAACAAATACGAAACCTTTTCTGAATACGGTTATGGATATAAAAGAGAGCAAGAGGATAAACGACAAAAAGAGCAACAAGAGAGACAGTATCAGCAACAAAAGGAATGGGAAGAAAAATTCAAACAGTGGCAAAGCTTCCAGAATTCCCAAAGAACCTATCATGGTCAAGGAAATTATGGCGGCTATAGACAAAATACAGGATACGGTGGTCAATCCTACGTCAATCCTAGCATTGAATTTAAGAAAAAATATGAGGAAAGCTGTAGCATCTTAGAAGTCTCCTACCAAGCAGATAAATACCAAATCAAACTAGCTTATCGTAAAAAGGCTAAAGAATATCATCCTGATATCAACCAATCACCTAACGCCACAAAAATGTTTCAAAAGATAAATGATGCTTATGAATTTTTAAGCGAAAGCAATATAGAGCGATATAAAAAATTATAGTTGTTCCTTGTCCTATTTAATTTTATTTTTTTAACGAAGTTCTTTGTATATTTTAGCTACTGCTAGTGGTTAAAAAAGCTGCCACACGGCAGCTTTTTTATTACATAATATCATTCATCATTTGTGAGCTTTCTGTCTTTAACTCTTGTACGTCCTGGCTGTTTGCATCTTTTGTCTTATACCAACCTTTTTGTTTCATACAATCAAATACTTTGTATTGTACTTCTTCTGCATTTCTAAAATTTGTTAGTAACGTATTTCTTAAGTTTTGGCATGAACTTTCTATAATCCCACTACCATAAGAACCAATGGCTTGTTTTTCGGTAGTTAATAAGTCTTGTAGTATATCTTTATCTCCAAAATTCATTTTTCTTCCTCCTTATTGGTGAGAATCTAAATAGCTTTTTAAACTGTTGAAGTTGTTTTTGTGGATTTGACAAGCTTCTGTACAAAGATTTTTAATTTGAGAATCGGAACATTGACTAGAATACACGGAGTATTTTTTGTGTAATAATGCTTCGTGCTCCATGGAATCTTTTAAGATTTTTAGATTGTTGCTTTCGATTTGATTGCTTTGCATAGCCATTTTTTATTTCCTCCTTATATCATTATCAATAGTATTGTTTGCAATAAACTTTCTATTATAAATAGTAAGATTTTCCTTTAAAAATAATCAATACATTAAAAAAGCCAATGAATCCACCTTTTAGTGAGTTCATTGACTTTACTATTACATCAAAATACTATATATTACTTTTTAACTAAAATAATCCTTTATTTTATCCCAAAAACCTTTTGTCTCTTTCGTAGCGTCGGAGCCGGTGACTTCACCAAATTTTCTTAAAATATCTTTTTGTTCTTCATTTAAATCTGTAGGTACTTCAATTTTAATTTGTACGTATTGGTCTCCTTTTCCGTAACCATTAGGATTGCTGACCCCTTTTCCCTTTAATCTAAAGATTTTATTGGGCTGGGTGCCTTCTGGAATGATGAATTTTACTCTTCCTATAGCTTTTTTCTTTTCATCTAAAGATGGAATTTCAATTTCATCACCTAATGTAGCTTGAATAAAAGTTATAGGGATTTCTGAGAAGATATCGTTATTTTCTCTCGTAAAGAAGGGATGAGAATCTACACTTATGTAAACCAATAAATCGCCCCTACTTCCACCATTAGCGCCAAGCTCTCCTTCTCCTCGAAGTGGCAATATAGATCCATTATCTACACCTGCTGGTATATTTAAATGAATTTTTCTCGTTCTCTTTTCTGTACCCTTTCCACTACAATTGCTACATGGTTTAGATATGGTCTTACCTTCCCCATGACATTTATCACAGGTTCTTACAGATTGCATTACGCCAAAAGGAGTTCTTTGATTCACTCGAACTTGACCTGTTCCATTACATTTGTCACAGGTATGAATATCACTCTCATCTTGAGCACCTTTACCATTACATTTAGAACATTCTTCATTTCGATTGATCTTAATGTCTTTTTCAATGCCAAAGACTGCTTCTTCAAAAGACAAATGGATATTTACTTTTAAGTTTGGGCCCATTTGAGGACCATTTCTTCTACCTGAAGAAGAAAATCCTCCACCACCAAACATATCAAAAATATCGCTAAAGATATCGTCAAATCCTCCGCCACCAAAGCCACTATAGCCGCCATTCCCATTGACACCTTCATGGCCAAATTGGTCGTATTGACTTCTTTTTTGTTCATCACTAAGGATTTCGTAAGCTTCGCTTACCTCTTTAAATTTATCTTCTGCTTCTTTGTCTCCAGGATTTCTATCTGGATGATATTTCATTGCCTGTTTACGATAGGCGCCTTTTATATCTGAATCTGAGGCACTCTTCTCTACTCCTAATACCTCATAATAATCTCTCTTGCTCATATCTACTCTCCTTACTTCGCAAATTTAGTGGTAGTTCTTCCTACTTGATTTTAGGAACAACTACCACTAAATTTGTACATTTAACCACACACAACCAAAGCTTTGCTTTGGTTGTGTGAAAACTACCCTCTATATTTTATTACTTATTATCGTCATCGTCAACAACTTCATAGTCTGCATCTACTACATCATCTTGAGCTTGGTCTTGTGGTCCTTGACCTTGACCTTGCCCTTCTGCTTCACCTTGTTGGTATAATTTAGAAGCGATAGGATAGAACGCTTCATTAACAGCTTCTGTTGCACTCTTAATAGCCTCTACGTCTTCCCCTTCTAGCTTTTCTCTTAAATCTTTAATAGCATCTTCTACTTTTGCTTTTTCATCTGATGTTACTTTATCGCCTAATTCCTTTAAAGATTTTTCGATTTGATAAATAGTAGAGTCTGCAGTATTTTTCGCTTCTACTGATTCTTTTCTCTTTTTATCTTCTTCTGCAAATCTTTCTGCTTCTTGAACAGCTTTGTTAATATCATCATCGCTCATATTTGTAGAAGATTGAATCACTACATTTTGAGATTTTCCAGTTCCCATATCTTTAGCAGATACATTTACGATGCCATTCGCATCAATATCGAATGTTACTTCAATTTGTGGGATTCCCCTTGGAGCTGGTGCAATTCCTGCCAATTGGAAGCGTCCTAATGTCTTATTGTAAGCAGCCATTTCTCTTTCACCTTGTAATACGTGAATGTCTACTGCAGTTTGATTATCTGCTGCTGTAGAGAATACTTGGCTCTTCTTAGTTGGGATTGTAGTATTTCGTTCAATTAATTTTGTAAATACGCCACCCATAGTTTCAATACCTAATGACAATGGCGTTACATCTAATAATAATACGTCTTTTACTTCTCCAGCTAATACACCACCTTGAATCGCTGCACCAATAGCAACGCACTCATCAGGATTAATGCCTTTGTCTGGGTCTTTGCCGACAATTTTCTTAACGGCTTCTTGTACTGCAGGAATTCTAGTAGAGCCACCTACTAAGATTATTTTGTGAATTTCATTTGCAGATAAACCTGAATCCTTTAAAGCATTATTTACTGGTCCTTTTGTTCTTTCTACTAAATCTGCTGTAAGTTCTTCAAATTTTGCTCTAGTCAATGTAATATCTAAATGTTTAGGCCCTTCTTGAGTAGCTGTAATAAATGGTAAATTAATATTTGTAGTCATTACTCCTGAAAGCTCTATTTTTGCTTTTTCAGCAGCTTCTCTCAATCTTTGTAAAGCCATTTTATCGTTTCTTAAATCAATACCATTCTCTTTCTTAAACTGATCTGCTAAGTAATCAATGATTTTTTCATCAAAATCATCTCCACCTAGGTGATTGTCTCCATGTGTAGAAAGGACTTCAAATACGCCATCACCTAATTCTAATACAGAAACGTCAAAAGTACCACCAGATCGGAAGAGCGTCGTGTAGGGAAAGAGTGTAGATCTCGGTGGTC
>NZ_CALNCS010000031.1 GCF_937875145.1 Alkalibaculum bacchi
GCTTATTACAGGTATTGTCTTGCTTTCTATTGGATTATCTCTTATTGGGACGGGAATTAATTATTTTGCTGGAGGAGTCGGTGCAAAAGATTTTGGATCCTTTGAAAATTTATTTTTAGGTACTGTTGTTTTAGTGACTGTACTATTTTTGCAACATTACGCAAAAGGTCTTGTGAGCAAATCAGCAGTATTAATTGCCTTAATAGTAGGCTATATAGTAGCAATTCCCATGGGTAAAATTGATCTTGCATCTGTTGCGACTGCTAATTGGATTTCAATACCGATGCCCTTGCAATTTGGAATTGAGTTTCATGCCGATGCGATTATTTCTATCTTAGTTATGTTCGTCATTTCAACAGTAGAAACCGTTGGAAATGTATCAGGGATTGCAGATGGAGGGCTTGGTAGAGCAGCAACAGATAGGGAAATATCTGGTTCGGTTATAGCCGATGGTTTAGGAACAATATTTGCTTCCCTATTTAATGTACTGCCTAATACTTCATATGGACAAAATGTAGGAATTATTGCCATGACAAAAGTAGTAAACAGATTTACTGTAGCTACAGGAGCGATGTTTTTAATCATCGCTGGATTGTTTCCTAAAGTCGGAGCTTTTATTGCCATTATGCCAGCGAGTGTTTTAGGCGGAGCCTCCGTCGTTATGTTTAGCATGATGATTGTTAGCGGAATCAACCAAGTTACTAAGGAGCCTTTAATAGGTAGAAATGCTACGATTCTAGCAGTTGCCCTTGGCCTTGGCGTTGGTTTTAGCCTTGTGCCTGAAGCCTCTTAATATTTTCATCCTCTTGTAAAAATGCTCTTTGAAGGTTCAGGAGTAGCAGTGGCTACAATAGTTGCAATTTTTCTGAATATCATCTTGCCAGAGGACAAGTAGTACATAATTTTACTTAAAGCCATCTTTTAGATTTTAAGACTAGTGGATGGCAATTATTATCTTAAAAATAATATACTGTTGACGATTTAGCAGATATGCTACGAACAAAAGATATTTTCCATATTACTGATGAAAATATGGGGTATTAGAGACCACTGGGGAACTTAGCATTGTGAAGAGAGCTGAAAAAGAAAATGTGAAGATGGAAGATATAAATCTAAGAAAACATATAGATATACAAGATAATTAGAAAGATACATTTCCAGATAATAGAATTTCGATTTATTTAAATAAATACCGATGTACTTAACTTTCAGGACCCTTAGGGTCCATCTTATATTTTAAGATACTAATATATTAAATGTCGATAATATACATCTTTGTTCATTTCTACTATTGCAAATGGGCGCACTAGTGTGATTTTCTTATATTTTGTTCTAATTATTATTTATGTTTGTTTCTATATGCTAACCATACTGTTTTTAATGATGAATATAGTCCTACAGCAGCTGCCCCGTAGAAAGCACCCATGAACAAACCTGCAGGTAAATCTCCACGATGGCTAATGAATATCGATATAATGAAGCCTATCGTTGATGCTATAGAGGGAAAATACTTCTTTTTTATAGGAAACACCTTAAATATCTGTGTTATTATCACAACTAAAGGTACAGCAGTTATAGCGTCCCAAAAGTTAGTTTGTATATCAGGAAATTGCATATTAGATCCTTTCATGTCGTTATTATTTGAAAAACTAATTAATACTATTCCCAGATTTTCAAAGAATATACATAAAAAATTTATAACGAGGAGCATATGGATATTCATAAAACTCTTGATGAATTAGATTTATTATAGATTATTTTCTAGATATCGGAGTGTAGATTAAACTCTAATAAGTCCTTCCTATATTTTAGAGGGACAAAATTTTGTTGGAGTTTTTCATTTTTTCTGCCTTCAATACCCACAGTATGAAAATAGGTCCTCCATAGGCTTTCGTATATATCGTGTTCTTTAAGATCTAAAGAAATCTCTTGTTTAAAAGGACATAGGATATAATTTCCTCTATCTGATACAACTGCCATGTTTCTATTTTTATCGTGAAGAATGAAGCTTTCACTTTTAAACCGATTGGAAAAGTGGTCCGCAATAATGGGTAAAACATTATAGGTAGGGTGAATAGAACTGTAAAGTGAGCTGCCTAAAGCCGTAAACCGAACATAACCTAAATATCTATGAGATTCCATTTTTACTTTACGAACTACCTGTAGCAAAGGTAAAACAGCTTTATGAGTGTGATATTGATTAAAGTCTCTACCCATTTGAAAACCTAGATTTAAATATTGAAAAATCCATTCTTCTTTACTTTGATGATCAGATAGAAAACAATAAAAAATATTCATTAGAGTTTCCCTAGATAATTTCCTTTTAATCACATCAAACATTTTATCTGCCTGATCAGAATCCGTCTTGATTTCTTTATATGGATTTAAAAGAGAAATCTGATAGGTTTCTTTTTTAAAAATTCCACTACAAGGAACTAAAAAGAGATGTTCATAATAGCAATTCAAAAACCCTTCAAAGGTATTATCGTATAAATAATGCATTTATATCACTCTTCCTATCAAAAAACTGAACTGTTGGTATATTTGTTCATTCAAAATCCATCACCTAGTAAAATTATACCAACAATGAAACAATAAATCAAACATATGTTCCGTTCATGTGTATTAAATAGTCTCATTTCTTAATATTTTTTAATATATACATAAATAATTTTTGGGTATAATATCACAAAGAGAAGAGGCAATGGCACCTGTTTATCGATTATCTGGATTTTTATTACCATAGTATTGCTAAAGTTTAAATTATAGAAAGAGCAAAGCTATTTGTTATGCTCCCCCTATAGTAGACAGTTTGAATAATAAAAATTGTTTACTGTAGGGAGGAGTCAATCACCCTATCAAGTCCTTAATAGACTATTTTTTGTTTTTTTACTTGTCTATTTGACAGAGAACAGTTCAAAATTCTTGAAACATGTCTCTTTTCTAAGCTCTCTACTAAAGCCCATTGTATCGAAAGGTAAGCATCTGATGCTATTGTGTCTTGCATTTCAAGTACAGTTACATTACGAAGTAATTGTGTCAAAAAATGAGCCGTTTCAGCACCTACTTGCCCACCGCCAATTACAACATTGTGTTTTCCAGGTATTACCTTTCCTAATAAGATATCTTCGGCATTAACAACTTTGTTATTATTTTCTAATCCTTTTATTGGCAGTCTGTTTGGAACGGAACCAGTGGCTAGGATTTTACAAACGCTTTATAAAATAAATCACGTTCTTGACTATGACAAGAACGTGATTTATAGTGTTATATAATATTACATCCTAACGTATTTTCAGCTTCTTTTAATGCAAATTCATGGGCAGCTTCGTCAGTTGTGGCAACGCCATCTCTATAAATGTTTACCGTATACCCTATGTTTCTTGCGTCAGCTGCTGTGTATAATACGCAAATATTTGTACATACGCCTACTAGGTTTATTTCTTTAATATTCTTTTCTCTTAAATACAAGTCTAAATCGGTTCCAAAAAAACCGCTGTACCTTCTCTTCTTTATTATCTTATCTGTGTCAACAACGTCTATATTGTCAATGATCTTGCTCCCATGCTCTCCAGCGATACAATGAGGTGGGAACATATCAAATTCCTTGTCATCCACCTCGTGATTATCGCATAGAAACAGAATTTGATTGCCCTGTTCCCTAAATTCTTTTATCTTGGCATTGATGAAACCCACTATTTCTTCCGATTGTTCTCCTGAATACAATGCACCATCTTTTAGGATAAAATCATTTAGCATATCTACCACAATTAAAGCTTTCATAATAAATTTCTCCTTTCTCAGATATTCACTTAATACTTTAATTACGCAATCTCTTCATAAAGTTTTTCTTTTCTTCCGTCTCTCTTGTGTTTGTAAAATACTTCTTGGCTATAAATGAGAACTTCCGGCTAGTTTTTGTGTCTTTATAGGAGTATATCATATTGACAATTAAGAGGGGTGAAATAATTAATCATCTACTGATTATTTGGATGTATATTAATTAATATATCAATATCAAATGGTAAATTCTCTTAATATTTTATTTTGACAAATTAAATCTGTTGTATAATGATAGTAACGGAGTTGTACGAACTATTAATTCGTTTTTAACCAGGGAGGCAATTATATGAAATGTCCTTATTGTAATGTAGAAATGGAAAGTGGTTTTCTTCAGAGCAACAGCGGAATTTTTTGGAGCCCAAGAAAACACCAAGTCTTTATTACACCTACCCACGAAGATGAGATTTTACTTGCAAATGGGTTTTTAAAAGGCAGTGCAGTAAGTGCAAGTTGTTGCCGTAATTGCCAAAAAATTATTCTAGATTACGAACTAGACTAGCTGTAATAACAACTATTTTTTTATGCATCACACTGCGTATAAAAGCCATTCCATAGCTTTATTTATTAATCAATTCTCTAATCTTCAATTCGGAATCGGGAGGGCAACGGCATCTCTGACCATGGGTTAAGACTT
>NZ_CALNCS010000032.1 GCF_937875145.1 Alkalibaculum bacchi
GCGGAAATATCTCCGTACAAGCAGCAGAAGATGGCATACGAGGAAGAGATTTTATTGCTGTAAAAAACGGTACGATTACCATACAGGCGACAAGTGATGGGATGCAATCAAATAATGATCAAAATTCCTCAAAAGGATTTGTTTACATTGAAAATGGAGAGGTCGATATTGAAGCAGGAAATGACGGAATTCAAGGGGAAACAAAAGTACTTGTAAAAAATGGAGACATAAATATCAAAACAGGAGGCGGCAATGAAAATGGCGTCAGCCATGAAGGTGGACAAAGAATGGGGTTTAGTACAAATACAAAAGATATCAATAATACGGATTTAGAAGACAGAGCTCCCCAAAGAATTCCTCCAAGTGGTGAGTACCCACAAAACATTATGCCTGATGATTCAAAGCCAGATAATCCTATATCACAAGATGAGAATGCTCAAACGACAGACACACAAAGTGCTAAGGGCATCAAGGCGGGAGTAGATATTACTATAGATAGTGGCAATATGACTATAGACTCTGCTGATGATGCCATTCATTCTAACGATAGCTTAACCATAAATGGTGGAGAAATCCAGATTCATTCTGGAGATGATGGAATTCATTCCGATGGATCACTCACACTAAATAATGGTACTGTTCATATTCAAAAGAGTTATGAAGGAATTGAAAGTTCATCTATTGCCATTAATGACGGATCTTTTCATATCGCATCTAGCGATGATGGAATAAATACAGCTGGAGGAAATGATGGTTCTTCAATAAATGGAAGACCTGGTCAAAATAATTTTGACTCAGATGATGGTAGCCATCTTGAAATCAATGGTGGTGAAGTAATCGTAAATGCAGATGGGGATGGCATCGATGTAAATGGAACGGCTACTATAAATGATGGCCTTATAATAGTAAATGGACCTACAAATGATGGAAATGGTTCCTTAGACTACGCTGGTTCTTTAGATGTAAATGGAGGGATACTCGTCACAGCAGGCAGCGCCGGAATGGCACAAGCACCTAGTAGCTCTTCAAAACAAAATAGCATCAAAATCAATTTAGATTCCGTTCAATCAAAAGGTACCTTAATACACGTAGAAGACGAAAAAGGCAAAAACATCTTAACCTTTACACCTGCAGAAGATTACCAATGCGTAATTCTTTCATCCCCTACTATTAAAGGTGGTTCTACCTATACCATTTATACAGGAGGAAAATCTACAGGTGAAGCAAAGGATGGATACTACTCGGGAGGCACCTATTCAGACGGGACAAAGCTTGGCAGTATCAAAATCGAAAATATCGTTACAGAATACGGTACCTCTTCGGGAAATATGCAAGGAGGTGGTAGACCAAATGATGGTTTTTCTGGAAAGCAAAGAACTCCTGGACAAAAACCAAATATGAATGGCCAAACCGGTAACGAAGAATCTTCAACGCAAGGACCTACTACCCCTAGTATAGATAGCAATCTGTAAGCCATCAGCATTCAGCCGCCAGACACCAGTGCTAGGGTCAAGTCTCACTGGTCAAGATTACCAGCAAACAATTGTTAAACATTGAAAGTTACTATAATGAGAAAAGGGGAGGTAACCTTCCCCACTACACCTCGCACTGGCGGCTGAATGCTGATGGCTTACAGATTGCTATCT
>NZ_CALNCS010000033.1 GCF_937875145.1 Alkalibaculum bacchi
TACAATGAAGATCAGTAGGTTCACCGCCTGTTGGAATGGGTGGCAAGAGGGGTTCCGATCCTACTGCGATGATTAACGCGTCTACGTTTTCATTTTCTACGTACTCTTTTGTAACTTCTGTATTTAGACGGATATCAACGCCAGCATCTCTTGCCATTTTTTCAAGAGTGACACCTAGTTGATACATTTCATATTTGAAGGGAATTGCCTGTTCGCTTTTAAGGATTCCACCTAATTGATCCTCTTTTTCGCAAAGGATAACTTCATGTCCGCGTTTTGCCGCTGTGATAGCAGCTTTTAGTCCACCAGGACCACCACCTGCTACTAAAACTTTTACAGGAAGGGAGGTTGGTATGACTTCCGTTCCATCGAGCTCACGTCCGATTAATGGATTAACAGTACAACGTCTTGTTGAAGTAACTGCACGCTCTGCCATACAAGTAAAACATCTTAAACAATAGATGATGTCTTCGTCACGGTTACTCATTACTTTTCTTGGTAGTTCAGGATCTGCAAGGAGTGCACGAGCCATATAGATGACATCTGCTTTACCTGAAGCGATGATTTCTTCCATCATTTCTGGATCATTCAAACCGCCAATTGTAGCAACAGGTACGCTGACATGTTTCTTGATTTCGGCAGCAAGAAATACATTTCTGCCATGAGATTCAAACATAGAGGGGTGAGTTATGCTGAACCCTTGCTGATACGTTCCAGCCGATATATGTAAGAGGTCAACTCTAGATTCTAATAATTTTGCAATTTCAACACCCTCAGCTAAATCATAACCGCTATCGAAGAACTCGGATCCACTCATTCTAAATTCGATTGGGAAACCAGGTCCAACTGCCTTACGTACGCTATCTAGTACTTCTTGTGCAAATCGTACTCGATTTTCAAGAGAACCACCATATTTGTCAGTTCTGCGGTTAAAGAAAGGAGAAAGAAACTGATTTACGAGCCATCCATGACCACCATGTACCATAATCATCTCGAAACCTGCTCTTTTTGCAAGGGCAGCGCAATCGCCATAAGCAGCTACAATCTCGTCAATAAGCTCTTGGGTAAGTGCCTTTACAGGTAAACCATCTGAACGAAGGCCTTCGCTTGGACCCCATTGAGCAAGCCCTTGTTTTTTATTTTTGTCCGTCAAATATGTGCCTGCAAACTGACCTGAATGAGATAACTCTACACTAGCAATGGAACCGTGTCGACGGATTGCGTCTGCCGTATAGGTAAAGCTTGATAGAGCGCCAACTGTCTGTAAATCTAGATGGAACATATGAGAACCCTCTGTTTTTGGATGAACCACTAACTCGCTTACAGTAACTGCTCCTGCTCCACCCTTAGCTCGTAATTCATAAAAAGCGGTTGATGCACGTCCAATAGTACAATCTGCAGTGATGTCTGTTCCACCCATAGGTGCAGAAAACATTCTGTTGCGGAAATTTACATTTCCAATTTGAATAGGTTTACTTAGATTGGGAAATTTTCTTTTCATTGCTATTCTCCTTTTAGTATGTAGTTTTGTTAAAACTCTAACCGTTTTGTAATGGTTTTCATGACCGTTAAAGTTTTCAGTTTCTTTCGTTATGTCTTGTACTTTACAGAAATATTGTTTATATTTGTAGTATAAGGTCTAAATCTAAACATGTCAAT
The DNA here is from genome assembly GCF_937875145.1 of Alkalibaculum bacchi. GTDB lineage: Bacteria > Bacillota > Clostridia > Eubacteriales > Alkalibacteraceae > Alkalibaculum > Alkalibaculum bacchi_A. The sequence goes on from NZ_CALNCS010000033.1 coordinate 1,660, forward strand.
ACATACATATTGTTTTTGTGATAAACTTGACATTAGTATAGAATTATTTTGAAGGGTGGTACTTACACGATGCGTTTGTTAAAATATGCTATTTTAGGATTAATTAACCGAGGGGCTATGACTGGTTATGATTTGATGAAAGTATTTAATCGAGAACTAGTTAATTTTTGGTATGCAAAGCATAGCCAAATATATCCTGAGTTAAAAAAATTAACTGAAGAAGGTTTAATTACCTACGAAACCGTACTGCAAGGTGAAAAAATGGAAAAAAAACTTTATTCAATTACAGAGGCAGGCAAAAAAGATTTTTTAAATTGGCTTAAAAAGCAGAATGTCTTAGAGCCTACTCCGAAGGATATCTTTCGACTAAAAGCCTATTTTCTGGAGTCTCTGTCAAAGGAAGAAATTTTAGAGCAGTTTGAGTACCAACTGAAGCAGCGCCAGGAAAAATTAAAGAAGCTTGAAACCACAATGCTTGATCACCCTTTTGCAGAATCAGTTGCCAATGTATTCTCACCAGAGTACGGGGATTATATTGTTTTAAAGGGTGCCATTATGAGAGAACGAACTCATGTTGCGATATCATAAGCACCAGAGATAAATATTA
>NZ_CALNCS010000034.1 GCF_937875145.1 Alkalibaculum bacchi
AAAATACGTATTTTTAGTTGACGAAGCCCACAATCTAGTAGATCGGTCTCGAGATATGTACTCAGCTGAACTTGGAAAAAAACAAACCCTAAGCCTTCAAAAACTCATTGGAAAAGAACATCCTTTATACAAGACTTTGGGCAAGGTCAATAAGGCTTTTATTTCTATACGAAAAGACGAGGAGTTTGATAAAGAAAATCTACCAGAAGACTTTATGGTTAGTGTCAATGAGTTTATTTATAAGGGAGATAAATGGTTAGCTCAGCACAATAGCGAAGCATCTTTTTATGATGAGCTTTTGCAGTACTATTTTGAGATAAATAATTTTATTCGCATAGGAGAGTACTACGGAGAAAATTATAAAGTTATAAAGATTAAAAAGAAAGACGAGATTATCGTAAAACTAGTATGCCTCGATAGTTCTTCGTATATTAAACAAAGCGTAGAAAATGGAGTGTCTTCCGTATTTTTTTCTGCAACATTGCTACCTATGAGTTACTATATTGAATTATTAGGTGGGCACATTAATGAAGATTATCATATGATTTTAGAATCGCCATTTCCAGAAGAGAATGGGTACATGATGATATGCAATCAAATAAGTACTACCTATAAAAATAGGCAAAATAGTTACGAAGATATTTGTCAATATATTTATCATACTATGAAAGCAAAAGAAGGGAATTATATTGTTTTCTTTCCTTCTTATGAATATATGGAAAAAGTATACGATATATTTGTACAAAACCACCCAGAAGTAAAAACAGCTAAGCAATCTAAATCTATGACAGAGTTGGAGAGAAAAGAATATATAGATCAATTTGACTTAGGCGAAAACATTATCGCCTTTGCTGTTTTAGGGGGGCTTTTCTCTGAAAGCATTGACCTTAGAGGAGATCGGTTGATTGGTGTAGTGGTAATCAGTGTTGGCTTACCTAAAATAGGTGAAGAGCGAAACTTGTTAAAAGAATACTACGATGAAATCAATGGTAAGGGTTTTTTGTATGCTTATATGTACCCAGGATTTAATAAGGTAATGCAAGGTGTCGGTAGGGTAATACGAAGTGAAAAAGATCGAGGTGTAATTCTTCTCATAGACACTCGTTTCACTCAAAATAGCTATAGAAATCTCTTTCCAAAACATTGGTTAAAGGCCAAAATCGTTGAATCAATAGGGGAATTAGATGAGAGATTGAGTAAGTTTTGGGAAAAGTAAAAAATGGGGTTGCCAAATGACAGCCCCACTTTTCTATTTCTCTTTAAATTTTCTATTTAGAGCACCGATTAATGCTTTGATGGATGCAAAGATAATATCTGTGTCTACTCCAGCACCCCAGAAAACTTTATCTTCTAGACTTATGCCTACATAGGCAGCAGCTAAGGAGTTTGATCCTCTTTCTAAGGCGTGTTCTGTATAGGTTTGAATAGTATAGGAGATATTTAGATTTTCCTTAATTGCGTTGGCTACGGAATCTAATCGACCATTTCCATGACCTAAAAAGACCTTTTGTTCGCCATCTACATTTAAAATAAGCTCAACTATAAACTCTCCATTGCGTTTAAAGTGATAATCTATCAATCTTACTTTATCTTCTACATTCACATAGTCTTTTTTAAATATTTCATATACTTCATTAGGTTTTAATTCCTTGTTTAAGTGATCAGAAACATTTTTTACAGTATAGCCTATATCTTCACGCATTTTTGGTGGTAAATCAAAGCCATAGTTTTCATGTAGAATAAAGCCTATACCACCTTTTCCAGATTGACTGTTAATTCGGATAACATCGCTTCCATATTCTCTGCCGATATCTTCTGGGTCAATAGGTAAATAAGGGACGCTCCACTCTGTAATTTGATGATCTCCTCTATATTGCATTCCTTTGGCAATAGCATCTTGATGTGAACCTGAAAATGCGGCAAATACCAATTCACCACTATATGGCTGTCTCGGTGGCACTGACATGCCTGTAATTCGTTCGTAAAAGTGAACGATATCGGGAATATTATCAAAATTAAGCTTTGGATCTATTCCATGCGAGAACATATTTAGGGCAACTGTAACTAAGTCTACATTTCCTGTTCGTTCGCCATTTCCAAACAAAGTACCTTCAACTCTTTGTGCGCCAGCAAGTAAGCCCATTTCTGCTTCTGCAATAGCACAACCTCTATCATTGTGTGGATGTATAGAAATAATAACATGATCTCTATATTTTAAGTTTTCGGACATGTATTCAATTTGGCTAGCATACACGTGAGGCATCGAAACTTGAACTGTAGAAGGAAGATTGATAATAACCTTATTATCTTTGCTAGGCTGCCATATATCTAAAATTGCATTACATATTTTAAGAGCAAACTCCATTTCAGTTCCGGTGAAGCTTTCCGGTGAATATTCAAATCGAAAATTTCCTTCTTCCTTCTCAGCACACTCTTTTAGTAATTTAGCTCCTAAAACACCTAAATCAATAATCTCATCCTGAGACTTTTTAAATACCTGTTCTCTTTGAGCAAGTGAGGTAGAATTGTACAAGTGGACGATAGCATTCTTTACACCCTTCAAAGCTTCAAAGGTTTTTTTGATGATATGTTCTCTTGATTGAGTCAACACTTGAATAGTTACATCATCAGGAATTAGATCATCTTCAATTAGTCGTCTTAAAAAATTATACTCCGTTTCTGAAGCAGCTGGAAAGCCAACTTCAATTTCTTTAAAACCTAGATTTACTAAATAAGTAAAAAATTCTACCTTTTTATCCAAATCCATTGGAATTACTAGGGCTTGATTTCCATCTCTTAAATCAACACTACACCATAATGGAGCATCCTCTATATGGCTTTTGTGTACCCAATTAGTACTCGGTACAGGTGGCATAAAATACGATCTACTGTATTTGTCGTAATTTTTCATTCTAATTCCTCTCTTTCTATAATAAATTATTCATTGGACGGTTGGTTGGATGGTGATAGTAGCAAGCTGTTTGTCTGTTGCGTTTTATATCTACTACGAAAGCTTATGCATGATGCCCCTTGAAACTGCTACGCAGTTCCAAGGTCGCGCCACTCGCCAAATAAAAGCTAAAGCTTTCATTTGCGTAGATATAATACTTCACAGTCAAATCAGCAAGCTGTTTGCCTGTTGTGTCTTATATCTACTACGAAAGCTTATGCTTTCGCTTGGCTCGTTGGGGTCGCGCAAAAAAAAATCTCTCGTCTCTAAATTACTAGAGACGAGAGATTATATTCTCACGTGGTACCACTCTGATTCATACGGGTATTGTATGCACTCTGTAGATATGAAGTTAATATTTCATATCTTTCCAATGTATCGGTTGGAAACCGTCTCGCCTACTGTTTGTTCAGCTCGATACTTGGAGGTGAGTTCGGATTGCCTTGGCTACTGTTTTGCACCACACAACAGCTCTCTTAAAGCTTTAGTAATCGTACTATTCCTCTTCATTGCATTGTTTATATTTAACTATTTAAATGTTAGTTTAATCTTAATGAATATCTTTGTCAAGGGATATTATTGTAAATTATTTGCATGATTTTGTATATTGTTACATTTTTGTTACATGGTTAAAATTGGGTAAAAAAAATATGCGGAAATGAATTCAAATATATTGACCAACCCTAATAGGGATGTTAAAATAAAGCTGTCGATAAATATAATTCAATAAGGGGGAAACATAATGAAAAAACTATTAGTATTGCTGTTATCAGTATTTCTAGTAGGTTCTTTTGCCGTTGGTTGTACTACTGAAAAAAAATCTTCACAAGCTCCTGCACCAGATGCTGCTTTACAAGATGGTGTTTACTTTGCGGAAGAAGATTCTTTTGCAGAAGGAAGTGGCTACAAATACTTTGTTGTTTTAAAAGTTGAAGGTGGAAAAATCACTGATGCTGATTGGGGCGGAACAAACGTCCAATCTACAGGCAACAAGAGAACAATATCCGAAAATGGTGAATATGGAATGGAAGCAGTAGCAAAAGCAGGTGCTTGGCATGATCAAGCTGCTGCAGCTGAAAAATGGTTGATTGAAAACCAAGATCCTTCTAAGATCACATACACAGATGATGAAGGTCACACTGATGTACTTAAAACAGATGCAGGCGCTACTGTATCGATTCACGTAACAGAGTTTTTCGAATTAGCGAAGAAAGCTTTAGAATCAGATCCAGTTGCTGAAGGTACCTATACAACTCCTGAAGATTATGTAGCAACTGCAACAATCCCAGTTGACAAAGCTGATCCAGAATATGATCCTACTAATGCATGGGAATACAGATTAGACCTAATTATCGTAAATGGAACAATTATGGATTCTAATTTAAACGCTATTTTTGCTGGAGAATTTAGTGATGAAACTGCTAAGTTCTACAAACAAGATAAAGACGGTAACCCAGACGAAACTGCACCAATAGGTAAGGTTGAACTAGGCACAGATTATGGTATGGACTGGAAAGGGAATGCTGAAAAGGTAGATGCATTCGTAATTGAAAACCAAGGATTTGAAGTAAACTATACTGATGACAAAGGTCACACAGATGCAATTGCAGGGGTTTCTATTCATGTAAATGAATACGAAGAGTTATTCAAATCTGCAACAAATAAATAATATTGACGGCAAAATTCTAATGTTATAAAATGTTAAGGCTTTAGTAGGGACCACTCACTACTAAAGCCTTATTTTGAAAAAGAAAGTGGTGTATTTATTGAAAAAACTAGTTTGTATTTTAGCAATTATCACCACGCTGTTCACTATTGCTGGATGCACAGACAATAAAAGCAATCAAGTTGTACAACAGGAGTATGTGTCAAAAACAGATTTCTACTTGGACACGGTTGTAGATATAAAAATATACAATCCCAATAATAAAAGCGCAGAAGTTATTGATAAAGCTATGAAAAGAATAGGAGCTTTAGAGAAAATACTTAGTATACACATTGAGGGTAGTGACTTGTGGAATATAAAGAAAAATGCAGGAATCAAACCTGTTGAGGTTTCTAAGGAAACAATGGAAGTCATGAAAGCAAGTTTAAGGTATTCTGAGTATACAAATGGCCTTTTTGATATCACAACAGGACCATTAGTAGATTTATGGGCAATTAATCCCCCAAATGGTTACGTACCAACGGAGGAAGAATTACAAACCTCATTATCTAAAATCAATTATAATAATATGATTATTGACGAAGAAAATAACACTATTTTATTGAAAGATAAAGGTATGATAGCGAATTTAGGCGCTATTGCTAAAGGGTATATTGCTGATGAGGTAAAAGAAATACTAGTGGAAAATGACGTAAAAAGTGCAATCATCAATCTAGGTGGTAATGTTTTACTGGTTGGAGGTAAGCCAGATAATTCGGGCTTTAAAATAGGTGTACAAGATCCTAATTCAGATAGAGGCGCGTATCTTGGTGTGATTGACGCTAGAGATTTATCCGTAGTATCATCAGGGGATTATGAAAGATACTTTGAAGTAGAAGGAAAGAAATACCATCATATTCTTAATCCAGCGACAGGGTACCCTGCAGATAATGAAATAAGGCAAGTAACCATATTATCAAAACTTTCTGTAGATGGAGATGGTCTTTCTACGAGCGCCTTTCTTTTAGGTCTAAAAGGCGGTATAGAATTGATTGAAAACATTGATGGTATAGAAGCAATCTTCATTACAAAAGATAATAAAATATATCTCACATCAGGTATGAGGGATACTTTTGTATTTGATCAAGCAAATTATGGGGATCAGTATACCGTAGTAAAATAGATGCACAGGTTCTTTTTGGAGCCTGTGTTTTCTTTTTGTCTCGTGTGAGCACGGAAATATCCTGATTTCTGCGAGCCAATCTGCTGATTCGAATATTAAATCATAAAATCTTCAATAAAAATAGCATTAATATAGTATATAATAAGGGTAGTTGTATTATTTGTAAATATATCCATAATATAGGCTAGTAACAGGAGGATAAAATTATGAAAGATACTATGAAATATGAAAGCCATGTTGCGAAAATAAATACACTACTAAGTTATGAGATTATGTTAAATGATAAGATAAATAGGAAAAGAAATGAAATATAAACCAATACTTAATAGTCCAAAATATATAATACACAGCTGGGCTGTACCATGCGTAGTACAATCTGGCAGCTATTTAGGATAAGGTTTATTTTGTATACCCCAAAAACAGAACAAGGAAAAGAAAACATTATTGAGCGAGTATGCTGGACAAAGTACAGAAAAAAATTATGTTTAAAAAAGTGGATCTCAAAATGTTTGATAAGAGTAATTCTTCATCCGATTCCCGTGATTAAAAACAGGTATATATTTACATTTTGAAATAATGTGATAATATATAAAATGTTGTAGTACATGAAGAATTTGGAGGTATTGTGTTTTAGCTCAAGTTTTTTGTCCGCAAGTTGGTTGCTGACATTGTCCATGAGC
>NZ_CALNCS010000035.1 GCF_937875145.1 Alkalibaculum bacchi
TAAAATCGAAGAAAAATTTTATAAGTCATTACAAAAGGATATAAGCCAAGACGAATTAAAGGTTTTTCTTTCCGTACTTCGCAAGATACGGAAGAATATTAGAAAGGAAGCTGATCAGATTGATTGAACGAATGGATTGGAAAAACAAAATCGATGATCTATCAAAATTATGCAGAGAAAATAGTCAAATAGATTCTTCTCTATATAAAAGGTATGATGTACAAAAAGGATTAAGAGATAAAAATGGTGTCGGTGTATTAGCAGGACTTACCAATATTTCAAGTATAGAAGCGTATAAATACGAGAATGATCAAAAAATTCCCTGTGAAGGAAAGCTACTCTATAGGGGATATAATATTATCGATTTAGTAAATGGTTATTTAAAAGATAATCAGTTTGGCTTCGAGGAGACAGCTTATTTATTGTTATTTGGTAATTTACCTAATAATAAGCAAATTACTGATTTTAAGGAACTATTAGCAAGTAGTAGATCATTGCCAACAAATTTTGTAAGAGACGTAATTATGAAGGCTCCAAGTAAAGATATTATGAATTCATTGGCAAAAGGTGTTCTGACACTTTCATCTTACGACGAACATGCTTCAGATGTATCTATTCAAACTGTCTTAGGGCAATGTATGATGTTGACAAGTGTCTTTCCAATGTTAGCTGTGTATAGTTATCATGCCTATAATCACTACGACCGAGATAAGAGCATGTACATTCATAGGCCAGATCCTAACTTATCTACAGCAGAAAATATACTGCGTATGCTTAGACCTGATATGAAGTATACCGAGCTTGAAGCAAAAGTCCTAGATTTAGCCTTAGTCCTTCATATGGAACACGGTGGAGGAAATAATTCTACATTCACTACTCATGTAGTGTCTTCTTCTGGAACAGATACTTATTCCTCTATTGCAGCAGCTCTTTGTTCTTTAAAAGGGCCAAAACATGGCGGGGCAAATATAAAAGTAGTTGAAATGATGGAAGACCTAAAACAACACGTTACTCGTTACGAGGACGAAGAGGAAGTAGGAGCTTATCTAGAAAGATTAGTAGATAAAGAAGCATTTGACAGAAAAGGGCTTATTTATGGTATCGGTCATGCAATTTACTCTTTATCTGATCCAAGAGCTACAATATTTAAAACCTTTGTAGAACAGTTGTCTGAAGAAAAAGGAAATCACGAGGAATTTGCTTTATATTCTATGATTGAGAGATTAGCTCCAAAAATAATAGAGAAAAAAAGAAATATGTACAAAGGTGTAAGTGCTAATGTGGACTTTTATAGCGGTTTTGTATATAGTATGTTAGGCATTCCATTAGAATTATTTACTCCTATATTTGCAATAGCTAGAGTTGTAGGCTGGAGTGCTCATCGCATTGAAGAGTTAATTAATGTAGATAAAATAATTCGACCCGCTTATAAAAGCGTATCAGAAGAAAAAAACTATATTCCTATGTGTGAGAGATAGATACAAATATAACACTTTTTAATCTAAAAAAGATGTCGAAAGTAAGATATATTCTCTTGACAAACCCTAATAAGGTAATTATAATTATATCAATACAAAAAAGTGATGACCAAGAACTAGTAACGATACTATATATCTTTAGAGAGAGCTTTCGGTAGGTGTGAGAAAGTAAAGATATTCATCGTGAATACATCTTGAGAGCTGCGCACCGAAAGGCATTTACTCAGTAGGCTGTGACGGAATCCAACCGATACCATGGAGAAGCGATGATGGTCGCTTAATTGAGATTGATGTGCAAACATCGAAGACAAGGTGGTACCGCGAATACTATTCGCCCCTGTTATATTACTATAACGGGGGCCTTTTTTTCGTGAACTAACGAGCTAAGCGAAAGTGGAGCTTTCGCAGGATTCGGTTAACTGCACAGACAAATGGCTTGCCAATTTGGATGTGCAGTTAACCGAATCCGTAAATGAAAGCTTTAGCTTTTATTTAGCGAGTAGCGCGACCTCGAAATCGGCATAGTCGATTTCGAGGTATAGATGAACTAGTATGTTCAGACTCTAGGAATAGCTTTACATATACATAAAAATTAAAAATAAAAGGAGGAATTATTATGAAAAAGATAACGAAAAGAATTTCAATTCTGTTAATCACGGCATCTATGCTATTTAGTGTTGCTTGCTCTAATGGAGAGCAAGAAAAATCGGATTCAAAAGAAAATGTAACAGTGGGGATTGTTCAGTACATGGATCATATTGCTTTAGATGCTTCAAAGGATGGATTTATTGATGCATTAAAGGATAATGGCTATAAGGATGGAGAAAATATGACCATTGATCTGCAAAATGCCCAAGGGGATCAAAGTAATTTAGGAAGTATTAGTGACCGCTTTGTAAGCAATAAGGTAGATTTGGTATTAGCTATTGCTACGCCAGCAGCTCAAGCCATCGCAGGTAAGACTACAGAGATTCCAATACTCGCTACTGCAGTAACGGATTTTGAATCAGCTAGATTAGTCGATTCAAATAATACACCAGGAGGAAATGTAACAGGAACCTCAGATATGAATCCTATAAAAGAACAAATTGATCTTTTGATCGATCTTGTACCTGAGGCAAAAACCGTAGGTGTTTTATATACTTCTAGTGAAGACAATTCTATTTTACAAGCTAATATGGCAAAAGAAGCTATTGAAGCAGCAGGTCTTAAATATGAGGAAGTAACAGTAACCAATTCTAATGATGTACAACAAGCTACTCAGGCTATAGTAGATAAATGCGATGCGATCTATATTCCTACAGATAATGTTTTCTCTTCTGCAATGCCTGTAGTTAGTGGAATCACTACGAAGTCAAAGACTCCTGTTATTTGTGGTGAAGAAGCTATGCTTCAAAATGGAGGATTAGCGACATTAGGAATCAGTTACTATGATTTAGGATACCAAACAGGACAAATGGCCGTTAAAGTCCTAAAAGGGGAAGCAGAGCCTGCTAATATGCCTGTTGAAAAATCAACACAGTTTAATTTTGCGATAAATGGTGAAATTGCAGAAGAAATAAGTATAAAAATTCCTGAAGAGTTGCAAAAATATATTATTAAAAAGTAGAACATCAATTTGATACTACATAATAGAAGCGAGGAAAAGTAATGTTACAAATTATATTAGGAGCTATTTCATTAGGCCTTTTATGGGCAGTTATGACAATAGGTGTATACATCACCTACAGAATACTAGATATTTCGGACTTAAGCGTAGAAGGTAGTATTGCAATGGGGGCAGCTATTGCTGCCTTCCAAATCTACAATGGAATGAACCCCTTTGTAGCTACTCTTTTAGCAATGATAGGTGGTATGTTAGCAGGACTTATTACAGGTTTACTTCATACAAGACTTAAAATACCTGCATTGTTATCAGGGATTTTGACTATGATTTCACTATACTCTATTAATCTTAGGATTATGGGAAAAGCTAATATATCTCTCCTTCGGATTGATACAGTTTACACTACTTTTGAAAAATTAGGACTCAGTCAATCAAATTCTGTTATGTTATTTGGTTTTATATGTGCTATTCTAATTATTTTCATTCTATATTGGTTTTTTGGAACAGAGATTGGATGCGCTATTCGCGCTACTGGTAATAATGTTCAAATGGCACGTGCACAAGGAATTAATACAGACAATATGATTACTCTTGGCTTAGTCATAAGCAATGGATTAGTGGCACTTTCCGGTGCGTTAATCGCACAAAGCCAAAGTTTTGCTGATGTGCAAATGGGTATTGGCTCTATTGTTATAGGTTTAGCATCGGTTATTATAGGAGAAGTTATATTTAATAGCAGGAATTTCTTTGGACGATTGATTTCTCTAATACTAGGTGCGATTACATACCGTATTATTATCGCCTTAGTTATTAGAATGGGTATGCCAGCAAATGATTTGAGGCTATTTACTGCCGTTACAGTTGCTATAGCTCTTTCACTGCCGACTATTAAATCTTCAATAGCTCAATGGAAAAACGGAAGGGGGAATCAGTAAAGATGTTGACAGTTGATAAAATACACAAGACTTTTAACCCTGGAACCATAAATGAAAAAATAGCGTTAGCCAATCTAAGTGTAACATTAGAAGAGGGCGATTTTGTAACTGTAATAGGTGGTAATGGGGCAGGAAAATCTACTTTGCTCAATTGCGTTGCAGGAGTATATACAATCGATCAGGGCTCTATCTTAATAGGTGATAAAGATGTGACAAAATTGTCTGAGCACAGGAGAGCTAGCGTAATTGGTCGAGTATTTCAAGATCCAATGAAGGGTACAGCAGCCAATATGGGAATTGAAGAAAATTTAGCCTTAGCAAATAGACGAGGTAAATTTAGAGGGTTAAAATGGGGGATCAGCAATAAAGAAAGGGAAGCCTATAAAGAGTACTTGAGCCATTTAGAATTAGGTTTAGAAAATCGTCTCAATGACAAGGTAGGTCTCCTTTCTGGAGGACAACGTCAAGCATTAACCTTGCTCATGGCCACCATTAAAAGACCACAACTTCTTTTATTAGATGAACATACAGCAGCACTTGACCCTAAAACAGCTGAGAAAGTATTAAAAATAAGCGACAAATTAATTAAGGAAAATAATTTAACTGCTTTAATGGTAACACATAATATGAGAAACGCCATCGAATACGGAAATCGCTTAATCATGATGCACGAAGGTCGTATTATTTTGGATATCAAAGGGGAAGAAAAACAAAAGCTTACAGTAGAAGGCTTACTAAAACGCTTTGGTAAAGTAAGTGGAAAAGAATTCTCTGATGATAGATCGTTACTGTCATAGCTACTTTATAACTAAAAAACTTAATTTTGAAGATCGACACGGTGTTTTACTGTGTCGATTTTTCGTTTTAACTGAAAGCTGAATGCGGAAATTTTTTAGAAGGTTGGACGATATAATATCTTTATATAGAGCGTACAACATAGAACAAAAGCGCCAAAGGCGCTTTTAAGGAACCCCTCACACAAAAACACATAAATTGTAAGGAGAAATACTTTAAAAGGTTAAGATGCTTAGTCGTTTATTATTTAAAAGGAGGAGTAGATAATGGGATATATTATAGATATTTCGCATCATCAAAATCCAAGTAGGATAAATTACAGGGTTTTGTGTAGGCAATTAGATATGGCTATTGTCCGAGTACAGTTTGGATCTAGTTTAATAGATCGGCACTATAAAATCCATATTCGAGAGATGAAAGCAAATAACGTACCTTTTGGAGTATACGCTTGGGTTAGAGGGATTAATTTAAAGGACATGGAAGTAGAAGCAACGGATTTTTATAATCGCTCTAAAAATTTAAACCCTAAGTTTTATGTGTTGGATGTAGAAGAAAAGAGCATGAATAATATGCGTGCTGGAATCAACGCTTATATCAATAAGCTGAGAACCTTAACAGATAAAAAAATCGGTATCTATGTAGGACATCATTTGTATAAGTCCTTCAATCTCGATATGGATAAGGCAGATTTTGTGTGGATTCCCCATTATGGAGTAAACAATGGTAGGGTTAATAGTATTCCTAAATATTCATGTGATCTTCATCAATATACTAGTGTAGGTCGCATAGATGGATACAATGATAAATTAGACTTTAATCGCCTTATGAATGGAAGAACTTTAGAGTATTTTATAGGAAAATCAGATAATTTGCCAGAAGAACCAAATAATCCATGGCAGGATCCTATAAAAAATGAAATCATCTACACTATAAAAAAAGGTGATACATTATGGGATATAGCACGACTATACAATATCGCTGTAGACGCTCTTGTACACTACAATAATATTAGCAATCCGGATCTCATTTACGTCGGTAATCAACTGAGAATTCCTGTTTCAGATAATACAATCATATACACCATAAAAAGAGGGGATACTCTTTATGGAATAGCTTATCAATACAATACAACAGTAAATAAATTAGGTAGAGATAATAATATAGCAAACCTAAATTTGATTTATCCAGGGCAAGTAATTAGAATTGTAAAATAATCACGTGTAGTGACTCCTTTCTAAAATCGAGTCACTAATTTTTATTAGGTATTTCTTAAGTCGAACAACCATTCTACTACTGCTCAACGATCGCTTAGCTACTGCTCAAAATTCTTAGTCCGCAGGATAGTGCGAGTTCTTCATAAAAGCGTTTTGCTTCCGTATCTTTAAAAAAGATTGGGAATTTTAGTTGGTAATTGCCCCATAATGTACAGGGGATTTTAGTAAAATAGAAAGTGTTAAATAGCATTTCTTGTGCTGTGATTTTTATTAAAAATGGCAGAATTTCTTCTGTTAAATAAAAGTAAATGCCATTATCATAATCTATAAAATCTAAAACCTGTAAGTCCTCCTGTGTTAAGAAGCTTTGAAGGTTTTCTTTTTCTTCTTGTTTTAATCTGCCATAATAAAAATCTACATATACATGATCACTGCCATTTAAATGTAGAGCTTTTTTTAAAAAATGGTTATAACAAAATTCACTTCCGTGAAGGGTCATATAATGGTAATCATCGAAGCCACATTGTATATTATTAAAATAGATAGGCTCTTTACTCATAAAATCTGTCCTGCTAAGGGCTAATAATTTTTCTTTCATAATGTACCTCATTATTTTAAATATTTATTTCATACCTTATTATTACACATTGTAAGATATAGATAAACAAAAAAGTGTCGAAGCGCTATTTGCAAAAAAATCTCTAGACCTTAGTCTAGAGATTGAAATTGTTTTATAAAACTTTCCCAAAATGCCGTATCCTACAATTTTGACGCCTAGCTCTGCTAGGTGGGTAATCGCATCTAATTTTTTGACGTCCGCCTATTGCGGCTTGCCAGCTAATTAAAATATTGATTTCCCTGAATTATAATATAGGTTCAAAATAGCAGGGATTCGTACACCTCAGGTGATTTATAATGTAATTATACAAGATGAGATAGCAGAATTCAATAGAAAATTTAGGAAAAAATAAATTTACGTGATTTTATTAGATTGATTATTAACAAATTATTCCAAAAACTGACCTGTTTTCCCCATAAAGAAAGCCAATCTTATTATTTTTTTTTCTTCATTAGTGAGTTCTCGTTCCATCATTTTTTCAAATTGAGCGAAGAGTTTAGCATGGTTTAAGTGAAGTTTTTTTGGTTGCGAGATTCTTAGGGGCGGACTTGGAGCATATATTTGAGGTTCCATGTCCTGATTATATATCTTTTGAAAAATCTTTGAGGTATAGTAGGCATCATAATAAGCATTATGAAAATTAGACTCATTCTCAATCTTCAAAAATTTTAGGGCATCTTTTAAGCTAATAGAGACTTTGCTCGGAAAGTGTAGATACCGAGATATATAAGGTTGAAGATTGATGTACTTATTCGGTAATTTGGATAAGGGCAAACAATAAAAAGATGTATTACGGAATAGTTCTTTCATATCAGCGGTACCCCAAGTACAAAAGACAATGTCTTCGTCACCTAAAAAAGTTAAAAAATCATAAAAGACACTACTATAAGTTTCTTCTTTGGTAAAATCCTCAATTTTAAAGCCAGTCAAGGAACCGACATAAGGATTTATTTCTTTGTAAATTTGTGGTTTTATAAGTCGATCAAAGACTCCTATACAATCTAAATTCTTATCAAGTGAAATTGCACCAATTTGAATGATTTCAAAGGGACATTCTAGATTCATTGTAGCTTTGTCAGAAGCTTGATTAAATTCTAAATCTATTACAATTGTATTCATAATTATACTCCAATAAGTAAATTTGCTTTAAATAATAGTACCATATTGAGATTTAAAAATATACTTAAGCAGTTAAGATTATTAAAAATATTTAAAAAGTACTAGCATAATTATAGAACTGTAAAATTAAAAAAGAAAAAATAAAAAGAATTGACATTTTTGAATGAAGTACATATAATGATATAAATACAAAAAGTGATGACCAAGAAGTAGTAGCGAGACAAAGACCTTTAAGAGAGCTTTCGGTTGGTGCGAGAAAGCAGGTAAGAGAGTTGCGAATTCATCTTGAGAGCTGCACACTGAAGGACGTAAGTCTTGTAGGCTGTGACGGAATCCAACCGATACCTTGGAGAAGCGATGATGGTCGCTTGCTGAGATGATGTGTAAACATCGAAGACAAGGTGGTATCGCGAATACATATTCGCCCCTGTTATAATACTATAACAGGGGCGTTTCTTCTTTTTTGCGTGAACTAGTGAGTCAAGCGAAAGGTTGCTCTTACCATTTTTGTAAAGAGACAGAAGCCAAGCAAAACTTGTTTTCATTTGGCGAACGGCACGACCTGAGAGTCGATGCTGTTGATTCCTAGGTGCATAACAAATTATTCGCAGTGATTGTATAAGAGCCACCTTAAAAAATCATGTTAACCTTTAAGCTCATACCATCATAAAAATATTATTTAAGTAAAAAGAATGGAGGAATTTATTATGAAAAAAATTACAAAAAAATTAGCTCTTGGATTATTGGCGATGGTTACTATATTTAGTGCGGCCTGTTCAAATGAAGCTAGTAATGCTCAATCGGATCAAGTAACAGTTGGAGTGGTTCAGTACATGGATCATGTAGCTCTAGATGAAGCGCGCAAAGGTTTTGTAGATGCTTTAGAAGATAATGGATATAAAGATGGAGAAAATTTAGCTATTGACTTACAAAATGCGCAAGGGGATCAAAGTAATCTATCTAGTATTAGCGATCGATTTGTAAATAACAGTGTGGATTTAGTATTAGCTATTGCTACTCCAGCAGCACAAGCGATTGCTGGCAAGACAACTGAAATTCCAATACTGGCTACTGCAGTTACAGATTACGAAGCTGCACGACTTGTTAAATCAAATGATACTCCAGAAGGAAATGTCTCTGGGACAACGGACATGAGTCCTATTGAAGAACAAATTGACCTTTTGATGAAGTTAGCGCCAGATGCTAAGACTGTCGGTGTGTTATATACATCAAGTGAAGACAATTCTATTTTACAAGCTAGTATGGCCAAAGAAGCAATAGAGGCAGCTGGACTTAAATACGAAGAAGTTACCGTTAGCAATTCGAATGAAGTGCAACAAGCTACTCAAGCCATAGTAGACAAATGTGATGCGATTTTTATCCCTACAGATAATGTGTTTGCATCTGCAATGCCTGTAGTAAACGGCATAACAGGCCAATCTAAAACTCCTGTAATTACTGGAGAAACGGGTATGGCTATGGCAGGTGGATTGGCTTCACTAGGTATTAATTACTACGATTTAGGATATCAAACAGGTCTAATGGGCATAAAAATTCTAAAGGGAGAAGCAGAACCAGCTACTATGTCTATCGAACCGGCAAGCAAATTCGACTATGTAATCAATAGAACAACTGCAGAAGAAATCGGCATTGTAATACCTGAAGATTTACAAGAATACGTAAAGTAGCTACCAGACAGCAGCTATCAGTGTTCAGCATTTTCTTATGAAACGAGCAAATGCTAGTTAGCTTTATTACTCTAACTAGCATTTGCTTTTTTAGATTAGTACTATTTTACTTTTTGCTACTTTTAAAAACGATATGCAGCAATAACTTTTGACGTGCAGAGGTCAGCCCTAGAACTGATGGCTGGTGACTGGTCGCTGATTGCTGGTAGTGAGCGCCTTTTTATCTGTGTTTTCTCTTATAATAATCTACCGCAATTTGTGTACGATTTCTAAGTTGTAATTTTTCTAATATAATGCTGATGTAATTGCGTATTGTTCCTTCGCTAAGGTATAGAGTATCAGCTATCTCCTTGTTGGATAATCCTTCTGAAATGTAAGTAATGATATATAATTCCTTATCTGTTATTTCTAAATTGCAATAAATGTCTTTTTCTTCATAGTGGATTAAATGTGGTAATTTTGTAATGATCTCATTGCCAAATACATTTTGCCCTGCATACACAGCTTTAATAGAGGGGATAATGCTTTCAAAATCTTGTTTGACTAAATAGCCTTTAGCACCCATATTTAATGCTTTGATGATGTATTTATCGTCTAAAAAGGTTGTTAGAAATAGGATTTTAGCTTTTGGTTCTTTACCTAGAATATGCGCTCCTGCATCAATGCCATTCATCTGATCCATGCGTATGTCCATGAGCAAAACATCTGGTTGATATGTAAAATAGAGGTCTATGGCTTCGTTCCCATCATTTCCTGTTGCAATTACATCTATGAAAGGGTCTTGATTGATTATCGTTTTTAAAGAGGAACAGACAATTTGATCATCATCAATCACAAGTACTTTCATTATTTACTACCTCCTCATTTTTAATCGGTATCGTGATAAATATGCGAAATCCTTTTTCTGTAGAAACTTGAAAAATTCCTTTAAATGCATGAGTGCGCTCTCTCATAGTACGAAGGCCTATTCCATCACTTAAATACATGTTTTCATCTAAAATAGAGTTTCCGTTGTTTGTAATAATCAATTGATACATAATAGGGTGTTCCATTAGCACGATTGAAACTTTTGTAGCATTAGAATGTTTTGTAACATTTGATAAGGATTCTTTAATAGTCCATAAGAAAAAGTACTTTAATTGTGTAGTAGGTGTATTTTTTAGGTGGTAGTCAAATGTAATCGGGCAAAAGGTGAATTCCTTTACCAAAGTATTAATACTAGCATATAAATCTACAGATTCATCGTGCAGATTGTGAATGCTACTGCGAATATTATCCATACCTACAGACAAGGAATCTTTCAGTACTTTTAAATTTTCTAGTAAGACTTTGTCTTTCGTTATAATCATTAAGGCACCGATTTGCAGTAAAGAGCGGGATAAGAGATGGCCCGTATTGTCGTGGATTTCTTTAGCGATTCGATTCCGTTCTTGTAAAGTTGCCAAATGTATTTTGTCATCTTGATTTTGTATTAATCTTCTGTTTTTTTCTTCTAGAGAAATCTCTAATTCTTTTGCAGTATCTTGATATGTGTAATATTCATGAGAAAGTTCCAATATTCTATCTTTTTTTCCTTTTGATGTAAAGGATAAGAGACAAAATATAAAAATCCAAGCATAAAAACCCGATGGTAAATCTCCAGAGTAAAAAAACAATGGAATTAAGTATATTAAACTATATTTTTGCTCTTGAGTAAGAAAGATATCATAAAGTTGCAAGGGCATATAAAAGAGAAAATGAGGATGAATTGTGCTGAGAATTGCGTAAAAAAAAGTCCCAAAGCGAAGTAGTTTGCGGTTTTCAAAATATGTGCAAAAACAGCTCCCAATGATCATGAGAATCATTGGGAGAAGTACATAGATAGTATTATAATGATGTAAATAAAGAGTAGAGCATAATAAAAAAAGTATAGTTTTATCAAGGATTTCTAGCATATATTCTCCTTTGTTTTCCACAAAGTATTTTTCTTTTACTATACTATTTTTATATAAAAACTACAAGCTTACAAGTTTATAAAATATGACATTTGTCATTTTTTTTTATGATTGTATGCACTTTAATAAAATCGAAGTTTCTTATATAGTATTCTTATAAGGATAAGTAAAGGGGAGAGATAAATGATTGTAAATATAAACAATTTAGTAAAGAGATATGACGATGTCTTAGCTGTCGACCATTTGAACTTGCAAATCCAAGAGGGGGAGATTTTTGGATTATTAGGCCCTAATGGTTCTGGAAAATCGACTACTATAAATTGTATATTAGCTTTGTTAGAGTATGATAAAGGCAGCATTGAGGTTTTTAATGAGGAAATGTCACCAGAATCTTACGATATTAAGAGAGATATTGGCGTGATTTTTCAACAAGTAGCAGTTTTTGAAGAATTGACCGTATATGAAAATATCAAATATTTTTGCAGTTTATATGTAAAGGATAAAAATGAAGTAAAAAGGTTAACAGAACAAGCCATCTCCTTTGTCTCATTAGAAGATTATGTAAAGTTTTTTCCTAGTAAATTAAGTGGTGGTCTCCTAAGAAGATTAAATATTGCCTGTGGTATTGCACATAAGCCGAAACTTATTATTCTTGATGAACCTACTGTTGCAGTAGACCCTCAAAGCAGAAATAAAATACTTGAAGGTATTAAAAAATTAAACGAAGATGGTGCAACGGTCATTTATACGACTCATTATATGGAAGAAGCCGAACAAATCTGTGACCGAATTGCTATTATTGATAAGGGCAAGGTCATAGCCTTAGGAACAAAGGAAGAACTAAAGGCCATGATTTCTATTGGCGAAAAAATTACAATTGAAGTATTTTCTCTAGAGCAAAATCAATTAAAAGACATCAAAGAATTGCCACGAGTTTTGTCTGTAGAGTATAAGGGGAATTTTCTTTCTGTTAAATTGACAAAAGGGAAAAATAATCTCTTTCAAATTTTATCTTATTTAATGGATCATGAGATTCCTTTTCAACAGGTCTTTACAGAACAACCAACTTTAAATGATGTATTTTTAGAGATTACAGGAAAAACATTAAGAGATTAGGGGGATTTAAATGCTAAAATTGTATATGACGAGAGTAAAATGTCTCATTCGCAATAAAAGCAATGTATTTTGGACATTTTTGTTTCCAATTGTACTTGCTACATTATTTCATTTAGCCTTTAGTAATTTAAATAGTTCGGAAGTATTTCATTCTATCCCAATTGGAGTTATTGAAAATAATGAATATGAGAATACTGAAATATTTATTGAGACGATGTCTAGCATAAAAACATCTGAAAATCAAAAGGCACCAAAATTATTTGAAGTTTCTGTACTTGAAAAAGAGAAAGCTGAAGAAGCATTAAAAGAAGATAAGATAATAGGCTATATTTACCCTAAGGAAGACATGGAGCTGACAGTAAAAGAGAGTGGTATAGAACAGACTATAGTAAAATCTTTTTTAGATGGGTATAGCCGGAGCGTTAATACAGTACAATCCTTGATAGAGTTAAACCCACAAAATATAGAAAATATCCTTGAGGATATACAAGAGAATAACGCGTATTTAGAAGACTATTTGCAAGGTGGGAGCTCGCCAGATACCACCCTTAATTTTTTCTATTCCCTTATTGCAATGGCTTGTCTATTTGGTTGCTTTTGGGGCTTGACAGCAATTACAGATATACAAGCAAATTTATCCTTAGTCGGAGCTAGAATAAATATAGCTCCAATGAAAAAAATGAAGCTACTTTTTTGCAATATATCAGCAGCTCTTACTGTTCATTTTACAGGAATACTGCTTCTTATGGCTTACCTGATGAATGTACTAAAAATTAATTTTGGCGATGATTTAAATTTTGTGGTACTCAGCAGTTTTGTGTCCTCTTTATTGGGGGTCTCACTTGGGGCAATGGTTAGTGCCTTATCGAATAAAGACCTTAATTTTAAGTACAATATTATGTCGGCAGTAACGATGTTTTCTTGCTTTTTATCTGGTTTAATGTCGGTACAGGTAAAGTACATTGTGGCTACTCGGGTTCCCCTATTGCAGTATATTAATCCTGCCCATATTATTACGGATGCCTTTTACAGTTTGTATTATTATGAGACAAAGGAGCGGTTTTTCTTAAATATAGGACTCATGATAAGCTATTCTTTAGCATTTAGTATTATAACCTATATGTCAACTAGGAGGAAAAAGTATGCAAGTATTTAAACTGTATTTAAAAATTATAAAGAAAAACCTACCTGGTATTATGGTTTATCTTGGGATCTTCTTATTTATTGTTGTCCTCATTACAACGATTACGAGGGATACAAGTTCAACAACATTCGAACAATCTAAAGTAAAGATTGCTTATATTAATGAAGATATAGAAAACCCACTTATAAATGGATTTAAGGACTATTTAAAAGATTACGTTGAATTTGTAGAGATAGAGGAAACAGAAGAGGGAATGAGAGATGCACTGTTTTTTAGAGTGGTAGAATACATTGTTATTATACCAGATGGTTTTGTAGAAGGATTTGAAAATGATAATCCAATGAAACTAAAGAAATTAGCAGTGCCGGACTCTACTTCTGCAACGTATATAGATATGACTATAGAAAACTATTTTAATACAGCAGAGAATTATATAAAAAATACAGATCTATCTCCAGAAGAAATCGTAAACTATGTGAAAGAAGATTTAGATGTAAGTACTAAAACCAATTTAAGTGTAAAAAAGACAGAAGATAATGGAGCGTTAAAGTTTTATTTCAATTACAGTTCGTATGCTCTTACAGCAGTACTAATTATAGCTATTAGCTCTATGATGTTATCTTTAGGAAATATTCATATCAAAAGAAGAAATAGGGTCTCTCCAATACCTATTGGTAAGAGCCAATTTCAACAGGTTCTAGGCCTTTTCTTTATTGTTTTATTAATAGACTTGTTGCTAATTTTTGTTGGATTATTTTTTAGAGGGGAAGCTAATGGTTTTGTCTTTGGACTGTTGTCTATGAACTTACTATCCTTATCTATTGCTATCCTTTCTATTGCGTATTTAGTGGGAACAACTATAAGAAATAGAGAAGCAGCTAATGGCGTTGCTAATATTCTCTCCCTTGGTTTTGCTTTTTTAAGTGGAGTTTTCGTTCCTAAAGAATTACTCGGAGAGACCGCCCTACAAATTGGAAAATTTACGCCTACCTATTGGTTTGTTATGGCAAATGACTCTATTTTTAATCTGAGTAACTATTCTTTTGATGAACTTTCAAACATATTAATTAGCATGGTGGTGCAATTAGGTTTTGGCGTAGCTTTCTTTGCTATAACTTTAGTAATAAATAAAAAGAATCGTACTTCAGTAGAATAAAAGCGCCTAAGGCACTTTTATGAGTAATCAGCAACTAATCGCCAGCTACTATTACTTTAGAGATAGGCTCTGCAGGTCGCTACCTAGCATTTGGCTATTTCGTTAGAAAGTACTGGTAGCTGATGGCTGATTACTGGTGGTTTGTTTTTAGGGTTTCAATATCACTTTAATACAGTTATCTTTCTTCTTATCAAAAATCTTGTAAGCGTGTTCACCTTCTTCTAAAGGAAGTTTATGAGTGATGATGTCTGTTGGGTCGAATTTTCCTTGTTGAATCCATTTTAATATAGGTTCTACATAAATGTGTGCTGGGCATTGGCCCATTTTTAAAGTGATATTTCTCGAGAAAAAATCACCTAAGGGAAACATATTATATCGGCCACCATAAACACCCACTAAAACCACAGTTCCACCTTTTCGAACACATCTAGAAGATATTTCAATAGCAGACTTTGAACCACCTTGTAGTTTTAAAAGGGTTTCTATCTTTTCGAAATTTGACATGGTTCCATCCATACCTACGCAATCGATGACCACATCTGCGCCTCCATGAGTGATTTCTTTTATATATTCACCAGTATCATCGTGTTCACTAAAATTAATGACTTCTACTCCGTCGTAGGTCTTTGCGTGGTTTAGCCTGTAATCTATATTATCAACTCCTATAATTCTCTTAGCACCTTTTAATGCAGACCATTTCATGGTATTTAATCCAATTGGGCCACATCCTAATACGACTACGGTATCTTTATCTTTTACCCCTCCTATATCTACACCCCAATAAGAAGTAGGAAGAACATCTG
>NZ_CALNCS010000036.1 GCF_937875145.1 Alkalibaculum bacchi
AATAAAAAAACGATTAAAAGATACTATTATTCCAACTGCTATTTTACTTGCAGGAGTGGGCTTGCTTCTTATTAATATCATAGGGTCCATTGCAAGTGTCTTTATCGCTGGTGCTCTCATAGGGTTTGGCCTTTCTTTGTTAATGCCAACAGCTATGTTCATCGCTTCTTCTGCTGTAACACCTGAAATGAGCGCTAATGCTATTTCATTAATAAATGGAGCTTCTAATATCGGCATGTTCGTTTCTCCATTTATACTAAACCCAATTGTCAATAATTTTGGTGGTGGAGAAAGTTTTAAATTCTTATTATGTGGTACTGCATTAATCATACTAAGTATTGTAGCTTTTGTAGGACGATCAAAATTTAATACAAGCGTTGACGCAAAGTAATATGAAATAAAATCAAGATAAATAATAGCAAATATTATTTTCTATAAGTACATAGTATTCTAATTTAAAAAGGGCAGAATATGATTCTGCCCTTTCTTCGGTTCGCCCAGCATGGGCGTAATCTAATCGGTGGAAGACCGTAGTGTGCCCTGATAGTGGGAAACACATAGCCAATGACAAGGGTGTCCATCGTGAGGTGGAATCTGAAGGAAGTCGGATGGCAAACCTCTGGTCTGACGGACAGAAATCACATAGAAGGCATGGTATATCGGGTAAGGTTGCCGAACAAACTGAAGCCCAATAACTATTCGAAGATATACTGTGTAAATGTGGCAGATAGATGGAGGGAAAGATTACGCATCTTAACTGGGGAGGTCTGTACGATATGCTATGCATAGTGATAAATGTTTTCGCTACTTAGTAACCTTTATCGGGAGATAAAATTGAACGTACAGAAGTCAGTTCGAGTCGTAGTATCGAAGAAGCCTATGAAAATAGATGGAGAAAAGGACTCGACGGTTGAGATAAGACAGATGTCACTTACTTGAAACATGAAAATAGCAGTTGCTCGAAAGAGGTTACTTACTTGAAAATAGATTGGAAATCGAAGATAGACAGTAAGAACGCTTAGTGCAGATAGATAGGTGATACAAGGCATAGGCACATCTTATCCTCAACTGAACCGCCGTGTACCGAACGGTACGCACGGTGGTGTGAGAGGACGGGGGTTAGTCACCCCCTCCTACTCGATTACTGTAATAGGGAACTCCTATTTTTGACCTAGCTCTTGCCCAGTCATCTTGAGCGCAAGCGACACCCACATGCTAGTGACTAAAGCAACTCTCTTCTTAAATCTTCTCCTGACTTCGGAGATAAGTAGCTAAATGGAATATCTAATACACTGCGAGCTCCAGTATGACCTTCCTTAGATAGTCTATAAACTGCTCTTGCATAAGCTACTAGCACACTTGAAGTAAACTCTGGATTGCTATTTAGGCTTAAACTAAATTCCATTCTCTGATTTGTACCATTTCCAGTAACCCCTGTGCGTATTACAAACCCCCCATGAGGCATGCCTTTATGATTTTTTTGCATCTCATCCTCAGTTATAAAATGTACTGTGGTATCGTAGTCTGCAAAGTAATTTGGCATGTTCACAATCTCATTTGTTATTTTGTCTAAATCAGCTCCATCTTCTGGGACGATATAACAGATCCTCTCGTGTTTTTCTCTAGGAGAAAACTCTACATTTTTTCCAGTACGTACCATATCTATAGCGCTCTCAATAGGAACTGTGTACTGCACGCCATCTTTAACGCCTTCTACTCTTCTAATAGCATCTGAATGTCCTTGACTTACACCTTTTCCCCAGAAAGTATAATCTTTTCCATTTGGGAGTACCGCCTGTCCTAAAAGGCGATTTAAAGAAAATAATCCTGGATCCCAACCAACAGATATTAGGCTAAGTTTGCTAGAGTTTTTTGCAACAGAATCTAATTTGTTGAAATACTCTGGTATTTTTCCGTGATTATCAAAACTGTCTACCGTATTAAAGAGCTCTGCAAGTTGTGGTGTCTGTTGTGGTAAATCTGTAGCTGAGCCACCGCAAAGAATCATTACATCAATTTTTCCAATATAATTTGCTATATCAGAAATATGAACTGCTTTTGAAGTAGTTTTAAAATTTTCTGGATCTCTTCTTGTGAAAATAGCTTCTAAGGAAAAATCTGGATTTTGCCCCAAAGCTAATTCTACACCTTTGCCAAGGTTTCCGTATCCTACAATACCTATTCTAATCTTATCGCTCATCTGTTTTCCTGGCCTAAAGCCAAGTTCCTCCTTCTTTATTCTGTATTTTAGTCTGATAATAAAATTATCAGTTTAAAGCTATGCTTGTCAAGTAATTCTGAAAGGGGCATAAGAAACATTAGAAAGAAACTTTTTTATATTTAACATAGAAACTATTATACTATGCAAAAAAACATTAGACTATGAAGTATTCGCCTGATTTGCTATGACGATTTGCTATGACTTACCTATTTATCCTTGACTTGTATATACAAATTATGCTAATATAAATTAATAGTAAAGCTCTGATTTATTTAATCTAAGGTATATTAATATGTACTAGGATTGTGTAAACGTTAGGGTGTATTTAGAAATGAATACGCCTTCCAATGTGAAAAGGAGATTTTTTAAAATAATAGCGGTAGCATGCTCATTTTTTGATACTCCTTTTTTAAGGAGTTTTTTTTGCGTGTAACAATGAGCAAAAACGTCTATTGAGAATAGACAAGGTAACACAAAAAATTATAAGGGAGATACAAATATGAAAAAAGTTTTTCTAATCGTTTTATGCTTTTTAATGGCGTTTAGTATGGTAGCTTGTAATAATGCCAAAGAAACAGCAGGAAATAATCAAGCTACTCAAAAGCAAGAAACAAATGAAGCAGAAACTAGAATCGTATTAGATGCTAGTGGAAATGAAGTGGAAATCGCAAAAGATGTAAAGAAAGTAGTTAACTTATGGAATTCAGCCAATGAAATTATCGTCCAATTAGGCGCTAGAGACATTATGGTAGGAGGGTCTTCTTTCCTACAAAGCCGACCTTGGATGACTCACATTTTCCCAGGTGCGAAAGATGTTGAGGTGATCTCTGATGGTCAAACAGCTAATGTAGAAAAGATTTTAGAAATCGACCCAGATGTGATTATTTCTGTAGCGGGCAGAGCAGATGCTCTAAAAGAAATCGGAGAACCAGTTGTAGAGTTAACTGGAGGAAAATCAGCAGATGAGTTAATGGAACAAATGAGCATTGTTGCCAAAGCTTTAGGGTCAGAATACGAAGAAAATGCAGAAGCTTTCTTTACGTATTTTAATAAAAATTTAGATTTAGTTGAAAAAGTAGCTGCAACAGTTCCTCAAGAAGAGAAAATAGTGGTTCTTCATGGTACTACGTCCACTACAACTATTGACGATAGTGTAGTGGGAAGTCTCCTTAAGACAGCTAATGTTACAAATGCTTTTGCAGGTAGTGAAGCACCTGAAATATCCTATGAACAAATTATTGCTGCAGATCCTGACGTAATTATTGTAGCACAAGGAAATCATGCAGAATATGAAAAATTTATGACAGATCCATTGTATAAAGATGTATCAGCAGTAAAAAACAATCGGGTACATATCAACCCAGCAGGGATGTTTTATTGGGATGCATTTAGTGGAGAAATGTCTTTAGAAATATTATGGATGGCAAAAACATCCTACCCAGATTATTTTAAAGACGTAGATTTAGAGGAAGAGACAAAATACTTTTATAAGACATTTTTAGATTATGAGATGACAGATGAAGAAGTTCAATATTTATATGAAGGAAAAGGACCAAATGGAGAATGGCAGGATTCAGGAAAAAAGAGCAAATAAAATAGAAGCTACAGATAAAAGCAATATGTATATATTGCTTTTATCTGTAGCAGCAGTAATCATCTTTATATTTTCATTGGGCTTAGGTCAATTTGAAATCTCTTTTATAGATACCATTAAAATTGTGTTGTCGCCCTTCTTTCCTATTGAGCAGACATGGGATGCTACTATGAGTAAGATCGTATTAGAGATAAGACTACCAAGGCTAATAGCATGCGTCCTGGTAGGCGGGGGCTTAGGTTTGTCTGGCGCTATTTATCAAGGTATTTTTAGAAATCCTTTAGTCTCCCAAGATATGTTAGGGGTTTCTAATGGCGCTGCTGTAATGGCGGCACTGGCTATTACATTAGGGTATACAGACTACGCCGTACAGGTAGCAGCCTTTATAGGTGGAATTATCGCAATATTGTTAGTCTTAGGGATTACTGCTCTCATCCGTAATAGTAGCTCATTAGTATTGATATTAGCTGGGATCATCGTTAGCGGATTTGCTTCTTCTCTGCTCACTTTGATTAAATATCTAGCAGATGCAGAGGTTACTTTGGCAAATATTACCTATTGGTTAATGGGTAGTTTATCAAATGTAGTTTTTCCAGATTTAAGAACTGTTTATTTGCCAATGATCCTTTGTATTATTGTTTTGCTTTGTATTAGATGGTATATCAATATTCTTTCCCTAGGTGACAATGAGGCCATGAGTTTAGGGGTAAATGCCAAAGGCATAAGAATGCTATGTATTATTACTACGACTATCTTAATTGCGTCAGCAGTTTGCATATCAGGGACCATAAGCTGGTTTGGATTAGTAATCCCACATTTATCACGACTAGTTGTGGGAGACAATCACACCAAATTAGTTCCTATGTCCTTTGTAATGGGCGTAGTAATTATGATGTTAGTAGATAATGTAGCAAGAACTTTGTCCGTTACAGAAATACCTTTAAGCGTAATTACGGGAATAGTTGGCGTACCCATATTTACATTACTTTTAATAAAACAGAGAGTGGATAAAAATGATTTTAGAAGTTAAAGACTTAGCATATAAGTATCCTAAAGTAAAAGAAGAAACCATTAAAGATATAAACTTTAGCTTGCAAAAGGGACAAATTATGTGCATTCTAGGTCCTAATGGTTCAGGTAAGACTACACTGCTTAATTGCCTAGCAAATCTTATCACGCCTAGTAAAGGGATGATTAAGGTGGCAGGTAAGTCTATAAGGAGTATAGGTAGGAGAGAAGCAGCAAAGGAGATTGGATATGTACCTCAATTTCACAATGCAGTATATGCTTATACAGTACGTGAATTTGTGACCATGGGGCGTACTCCCTATTTAGATATACTAGGTACTCCCAAAAAGAAAGATATAGAAATAGCCGATGAAGCAGTAAGCAAGATGAAAATTGAACATTTAGCTCATAAAAAATACACCAATTTAAGCGGCGGAGAAAAGCAACAAGCCATGATTGCACGGATTTTAGTTCAAAATCCAAAGATTATTATGCTAGATGAACCTACTAACCATTTAGACTATGGAAATCAAATTAGAACATTAAAAATGATCAAAGAGTTATCACAGCAAGGATATACTATCATTATGACTACTCATAATCCAGATCACGCTCTTATGTTAGAAGATAAAGCGGCAATTGTCGACTATGGTAGCAGATTTATATATGGAGATTCAAAAGACATTCTAACACAAGATAATCTAAGTAAGATATACGGTTTAAACTTAGAAATGATTTATATTAAGGAAAGAGATAAGAAGATTTGTATTACATCTATATAGATTCTTATTAAAATAAAAAAAGATGGTGAGTAGAATGAATAGTTTAGTCAATTGGAGTGCTATCCAAGAATTAAATGCAAGAAGCCTACCTGGTGGCACGTTAAGTGAAAAAGGCGCTAATGAGATGTGGAGTAGAGTAGCGAAAATGTACGATTTTATGGCAGGCCTAGAGAGACAGTACACTCTTAACCAAGTAAATGCTATGAAATTAGATAAAGAGGATTCAGTCATCGATATTGGTTGCGGTGTAGGTCGTTTGACAGTACCTATTGCTCAGCGAGTGGGAAGAGTAACGGCATTAGATGTAGCAGACAAGATGCTAGAAATATGCAAAGTCAATGTAGAAAAAGCAGGATTAGATAATGTGAGTTACAAGAAATTAGATTGGAATGGAGTAAATCCAAATACATCTATAGAAAAACATCATATAGCCTTTGCATCAAGATCTGTTGGTTTAAAAGATATTATTAAATTAAATAATACAGCTACAAAATATGCTTACCTTTTAAGTTTTACAGGATATCCTTCTTTACGAGATGTTCAAATGGAAATGCTCACAGGAATTAGGGGTATCAAAAAGAGAGAAGTAAATGAAGAACAGAGTAGAATGTTTGGATACAATATTACATTTAATTTACTCTATGATTTGGGTATCGATCCAATGGTACAAGTGGTAGAAGACGGATTTGAAAGAACTTATGAGAGCAAGGAAGAAGCATACGATGACTTAAGGCAAGTCACAGTAGAATTAGGTGAGAACGCGGATTTAACAGATGAAGAAGAAAATCTATTTCAGCAAAATGTGGATGAGTACATTACATATATAGATGGCAAGTACCGCTTCTTGAGAAATACGAAGACATTTGTTATAGGGTGGAAACCTATAACACTATAGAAATATAAAAAGATTATGCTTTAGGAAAAAAATAGTTCCTTTCTGCTAAGAATCTATAAGCGATTCAAATCAGAAAGGAGCTATTTTTATTATAGATTATATGTATTCCACTTAATACCACCCAAGTAGTTAAGGTTTAACATTAAGGCTAAATACCTTGTAACTGCTAGCTTACATGCTTAGTTAAAGTATAAGATGAGCTTAAAAAAGTTTGATATTTATATTTACAACTATTTTTTAATAAATCCACCAAACATGGACGTAATATCATTGACAGTAATATACGCACTAGGAGCGATGTATTTAATGGTTTTAATAGCAGCAGGGATTTGTTTCCTTTTAAGTTGAATAAACAAAAGACTTTTCCAGCTGTCGTTTTTCCCTTTTCCATCAATAATAGTAACCCCATAGCCATCTTCACGAAGTGCTTCAGCTAGAGTGCTTCCTGTTTCCTCACCGACGACAACCTGAATGGATGCAAGACCAAGGGCTATTTTAGACTCTATATAGAGCCCTAAGTAATTGCCCAGCGCAAAACCTAATGCATATGCAAATATTTTAAAAGGATCTTCTGTAATATTGTTAAGGACAGAGCTTACAACTAGTAACCAAATCAATATTTCAATAAATCCCAGAATAGTACCCTTTACTCTTTCACCTTTATTATTATAGACCAGTCGGATTGTCGAAATGGAAACTTCAACAATCTTCGCAATAAATATAGTAATGTATAGAGCTAGACCTTCTAAACTCATTAAAAATTCCATGATACACCTCTTATTATTTGTTATTGACATTCTACTTCATTTAGATACTTTATGCAAAAAACAATTCCAGGGGAAGATATAGAATATACACTTAACTATATGTTCGTATTAAAGTTTAACATGAACTAGAAAACTATTGAATATACAGGGTTTGCATTTCACTTAAAGTACTTCATGAACATAAGACTTAAATACTATAAAGCTGGTCGCTAAAGTATGTCGGCACTTTATGATATTGCTGTGGAAATATCTAAATTTCTACATAAAAAGCTTAAATACATCTTTGAAAAGAAGGTTATTTTGATTTGGTGTGGAATGAATAAGATAAGGATATAAGAAATAATAGCTCTAAGAAGAGGTTAATGCTTTAATATGTTTTTGTTGTGGTAGAATAATGTATAAGAACAAATTAAGAGGAAATAAGTGGATTTTTTTAAGAATCTTTGATGGAGCAACTTGCATCTTAAATAGTCGTATTTAAAAACCAATATGAAGTTTAAAAACAAAATACAATAGTATTATGACAACAATATAGAGCAAATTAATGATATATGATAATAGTTAGAAAGGAAGAAAAAAATGTACAAACCAAGGTATACTGGATATTTTTGTGATGTTCCTGGTTTTGCCCTCGGTCATGCTATGGATTACGAGGGTATGACAGGGGTAACTGTAATACGTCCTCTTAATAAGGCTACAGCGTCTATTGACGTTCGAGGAGCGTCACCTGGTACGAGAGAAACAGATCTTTTATGTGCTGAGAAGAGTGTGGGAGAAGTCCATGGGATTTTTCTTGCGGGAGGATCTGCCTTTGGACTTGCTTGCGCAGATGGAATTATGGATTATCTCCGAAGCCAAGATACAGGTTATGATACTGGCGTAACAAAGGTTCCCATTGTTCCTGGATGCGTAATTTTTGATTTAGCCATTGGCTCACCCCTTGCATATCCTAATGGCAATATGGGAGCGGAAGCTATACGTGCTGCTACAACAAGTGATAGATCAATGGGAAATATCGGCGCAGGAACTGGAGCTACTGTCGGAAAAGTAAATGGCATGGTGTCTGCTATGAAGTCTGGTTTAGGACAGGCTAGCCTTCAGTACGGTGATGTTATTGTGTCCTGTGTCATTGCTGTCAATGCTTTTGGAGATGTCTATGATCCATTTTGCCAAAATGAAATCCTGGCTGGACCTGTGGATATATCCAACAAGAAAATAAAGCCCACCATTGATGTCTTTAAAGACATGGAAAGGGAGGCATCTAAAGTTGGAGGGCAATTAATGAATACTACAATAGGTTGCATAGCTACAAATGCCCATCTAAACAAGTCAGAGTGTCTTCGAATATCACAGATGGCACATGATGGAATGGCAAGGGCAATTAATCCAGTACATACTAATCTTGATGGTGATGCTCTCTTTACTATTTCTAGCGGAGATAAGGAAATTGACATGAACATTTTAGGGGCACTAGCAGCAGAAGTAGTAGCTAAGGCAATTGTAAATGCTGTTGTAACTAGTGAAGGGATAAAAGGGCTTTACTGCTATCATGATCTACAAGTGGCTCCGGCATTTTAGCTCTCACCAATCAGTCGCCAGCTACCAGTGCTAGGGTCAAGTCTCTTGGGTCAGAGATGTAAGCCTTGTATATAAAGCTGACTTAAATAATGGCTAAGTTAAAAAACAGAACGTTTCTAATATATATAAATATGTAAAGAGCACGAGAAACCTCGTGCTCTATTGATCTACTAGGAAAGTCCTGCTTTTGAGCCTAACTTCTACCCAGTCATCTTGAGCGCAAGTGAAAGATCTTGACCCCAAAATACTGGTGGCTGGTCGCTATTATTACAAATAGTATTCCGTACAATCTGGAGCTTTTAATTCAAATTCGCTAAAAACTTTATCTCGAATCTTTAGAAAATCTATACTGGTTCGATCTCTTTTTCTTGCTAAAGGCACCTTTAAGATGCTTTTGACTTTGCCTGGATAAGGGGTCATGATGACGATGCGGTCTGCTAGAAAAACAGCCTCTTCGATATCATGTGTGACAAAGATAATGGTCTTCTTTTTTTCGCTCCATATCCTTTGAATTTCATCTTGAATGCCCATTCGTGTCATGGCGTCTAATGCGCCAAAGGGCTCATCCATAAGTAAAATGTCAGGGTCTGCTGCTAATGCCCTTGCAATGGCAACTCGTTGTTGCATACCTCCAGAGAGCTCACTTGGATGATGTTTTGAAAAGTCTGTTAAGCCCACTAAGCTTAGATATTCTTCAGCGATAGTTTTTCGCTCTTCTTTAGAGATTTTTTTTGCTTCTAGTCCTAGTTCCACATTTTTAATAACGCTTCTCCAGGGAAGTAAACCGTAATTTTGAAATATGGTGATTCGGTCAACAGATGGTTTATCTACTAATTCTCCATCAATAAGGATTTTACCAGTAGTGGGTTTGCTAAAACCTCCAATGAGGTTTAAAAGAGTGGTCTTTCCACAGCCACTAGGTCCTAATAAACAAATGAATTCACCTTTTTTAATAGATAAATCCACTTTATCTAGAGCGAGGCTTTGGGTTTTATCGTTTCTAGGATAGTTTTTAGTAACCCCTTCTATGGTAATAA
This sequence comes from Alkalibaculum bacchi, assembly GCF_937875145.1. GTDB lineage: Bacteria > Bacillota > Clostridia > Eubacteriales > Alkalibacteraceae > Alkalibaculum > Alkalibaculum bacchi_A. The sequence goes on from NZ_CALNCS010000036.1 coordinate 9,883, forward strand.
AGGATTCATTATTTTGATCCATTTTGAACACCCCACTTACTCTCTATGTTTTTTTCTACTTTTTTAATAATCATATCTAAAATAAGGCCAGATAAGCC
>NZ_CALNCS010000037.1 GCF_937875145.1 Alkalibaculum bacchi
TAATCCAACCAACATATACTCCTCGCTAATAGGTATCGTAGCAGTAATATATCTATGAGGTAACCCCTGCTGTACGGAAAAATATTGCCACTCACCATCTTTTAATATACTGAGTCCACCTACTTTATTGGCAAGATATGCACCAAACCATATGCTATGATTTTCTCTCAATGCAATCGTATTTACAGCGTCTTCTTTTAACCCATCTTTAGAAGTTAGTATTTTATCGATAACATAGTTACCATCTTTTTTTAAAAAATGAACTGCACCTGTTTGCGTTCCCGCCCACACTCCAGCAGATCCATCGCTTACTACTGTATTTACCCGTCCACTTGGGATCTGTGGAGAGGTAAAGTCAATCCGATGGTTATCATTGAAAATAGTTACGCCATTTTCATGACCTATCCATACGCTATTATCATCAAGTTGACATATGCCAGCTGTGTACGTCATTTGGATGTCTTTGGCGATCTCCCTTATTATTTTGCCACTTTGAGGATCGATAAGATAAACGCCATCACGCCCACCTACCCAAATATGTTTTCCATCGTATAGAAGTGCTGAAATCTCACTTTCTGGGAAAAATATACGAAGACCATTTAACTTCTGCTTTTCTATTTTTTCCTTTTCTACCTGTTGAAACTGTAGCAAGCATATAGTCGCTAATAGGATAAGAAATAAAGAAATTATGATAGTTGCTATATTTCGTACTTTGTACTGTTTAACCATATTTGAATCTCGAATTTTACGCATTTTTTAATGTTCCATCCTTAAGTACATATTTTTTTGATGCTATAAACTCTAATTCATCCATGTCATGAGTTATGTAAACGATAGTTTTATTTGTCTTCTTGATATAAAGATCCAGAGTTTGCAGTATATTCATCTTTAAATTTTTTTCAAGATTTGTAAGGGGTTCATCCATTAAAATCAACTTGTTACTAGCGGATAACGCCCGAACAATAGCTACCCGTTTTGCTTGCCCACCAGAAATTTGTGATGGATATCGTTTCATAAGGTTTGATATTTCAAAAGCATCAAGTAAACCTTCTATATCAACATCCTTATTTTGAATTGGATATAATATATTTTGCTCAACGGTCATATGGGGCCAGAGTGCAGGTGATTGAAAAACATAACCGATACCCCGCATGTGGGGGGCTATATGTACTTCGTTAGATGAAACTGTAGTATTATCTATGATAATACTTCCGTGGTCAGGAGCCACCAATCCTGCAATTAGATGAAGTAATGTGGTCTTTCCACATCCAGATGAACCACTAATACCTAACCGTTCTCCTTTTTTTACATATAAAGAAATGCCCTGCAAAACACGCGTTACTTTTTTATCTTTTTTTGTGGTGTAACTTTTTGTTAAATCGCTTATTTCTAATATATAATTAGCTGTCATTTTTATCACGTCCTTTTTGGGTATAAAAAGTACCGAGTTGAGCAATACCTACTACAATTATAATTGCGGAGACAAGCATGAAACATAATACAGATACAACTTGTGAAGAACCATAATGCAGATAATTGTATATTTTAATTGATAATGTATTAAATCCTGGTGGCAAAACCATAATGGTTGCGCCAATCTCACCGGTACCTATAATAAAAATACTTAGTGCTGCCATCAGGATAATCGGAAAGAGGACAGGAAATAAAATTTTCAAGAAACCGTTTAAGGTAGATTTTTGATACACTAAGCTAGCGTTAATCATTTCTTTGTCTAGTCCCTTAAAACCACTATAACAAAGTAGTGCACCTACTGGAGTATATCTTATAGCAATAGCTAGGATGGGCATCACAATAGAGTTATACCAATAAGTGCTGTGAAACACACCAATTAATCCAATTCCAATTAAAGATGCCGGCATGATTAGGGGCAGTATTAAAACAAAATAGGCTAAGCCAGAAAGTTTTTTATTACTCATCTGCATCCCGATTGAAAGTGATAAAGGCAAGGAAATAAGCAAACTTCCTGATGAAATGATAAGTGAATTTATGAGTTCACTTAATCCCATCTCAATAGTTTCAACTGTGTTAACACTTTGGAACATCCCTAATATCAGATTTGAACTGGGGATGAGTATACAGAGTAGCGATATGACTAATCCCATTCCAGATAATAATGAAACTGAAGGGGGGAGTACAATTGTCACATGATTTCTGATGGTCTCACCTTTTGTAGTTAAAGAAAGATCTTGAAGTAGATTTAATCCTACAATTACAACAACAGAAGCAATCATAAGTAATGGTAAGGAATAAAAAAAGGAATCGGCCACCGAACCTGAAACACTAAACTGTGCAAATATATCAAGGGAATAAACATTTAAGGAAAAGATAGACGGTATACTATAATCTGCCAAAGACAAAAGAAAAACCAGTAAAGCTCCACCTAAAATAGCCGGTAAAACAGAAGGCAATACTACTCTCAATAAAGCAACTCCGGGGCTAAAAAATACAGCTCCTGCTTCTAAGGCATCCTTATCTATAGCTTTTAAGGAAAGGGAGATGAGAGTAAAAGGTAATGGCAGGAAATACATAACAGAAACCCACCAGGCAGGCAATAATCCGCTGGTAGGCAAAGAAAGTATTCCAAAAGTTTTCCACCAACTTTGAGAATGAATAAATGAGGGCAGTAACAACATGAGGATAGATATTCGCCAAATAGTATCTGTTACTCTCTTGTTTTTTGGCGAGACACTATATAGTTTTAATGCGCTTGATAGTGCAATAAATAAACTAGTTAAACTGACTGACAACGAAAGCAAGATACTGCGAATCAATAAACTGAACCTTCGCCCTGTGGGCAAAACAAGGGAGAAAATATCAATTGTTTTGCCATCTTCTATTATGGAGCTATAGATTAATCCCAATAGCGGGATCATAAGAATTGCGAATGGGATCCAGTTTAGGAAAGAAAGAAGTTTTTTAGAAGTTTTTTTATATCGTTTTACTTCCATATTTCCACCTTAATCCATAAATAATTTCGTCAAATCTTCTACGACTACATCTTGTTGTTCACAAATTTCTTCTAGTGATATTTTCATACCTTTTACTTTAGAGAAGTCAAACCGTTGATTTTTAATCAATTCAGGTTTTTCTACAAAATCGATCCAACCACTTTCATATAAGAGGACTGCCGCCTTATCTGACGTAATAAAGTCCATAAATTCTTTTGCACTAGAGCTCTCAGGTCTGCCACTAACGAAAGCAATGGTATTTGGAATAATTAAAGTTCCCATTTCATCACTCTTTTGATCTAAAAATATTATGGCAACGGGCTTCTCTTTGTTTATCGCATCATAAGCATCATCCGTATCGGTTAGTCCCATTGCTACTTCTCCTGATACAACCATATCTCGAACGACAGAATTTCCTTCTACTATCTTAATACCCCTATTCTTTACTTGCTCAAAAAAAATCTTCCCTGGCTCATCTCCGAGTTGAGCATATAAAGCGCAAGCTTGTGAAAAGGTTGTGCCAAACATAGGTCGAGCGATAGCAATCATAGATGGTTGGTATTTTTCACTTAGCAAATCAGTTAATGTCGTAGGGTAATCATCTGGCTTTATTTTTTCTGTATTGACCAGTAGAACTCTAGCCCTACCTCCAAAAGCGATATAGTCAGACAAAACCCCTTTTTCTGTCAGCGCTATAGTTTTAGTAAACTCACCGTTCCAAAACAAATCCGCAACTGGTTTGCTTTTTTCGGCTTCCAAACGAGATGCCATTCCTGTTGTTTTTTGTGATTCTACATCGTAAACTGCTTTCACCTTTATACCTGTTTCTTTTTCAAAAAGATTGAAAATTGGCTCAGAATAAATTTGATCTACAGAGGTATATATAACGAGTTCGTTTTTTTCTGTCATAGAGCAGGCAGAAAGTAATATTAAAACCATACCAAACAGTACTAAAGTTGTTAGCTTTTTCAATTATATTTCCCCCTTGTTTTTCTGTATAATATAAATTCATCTATTTCACATTATTGTTTGCACATTACCATCATTCCTACTGCTGTATTAAGTGTCATGCCCATTAGAGCTATTGTTACTAGATTTATCACTTTTCTTATTGGGTTTCTTATCACGCGGCCTGCTCCTGCCAGTGTCATTATCAAAATGGCCACTGTCGCTTGAACTACCGCTGCTAGAGTCACCACCAGAACCATCATCTTCAGCTCCTCCGCCGGCTAAAGCATCGTTAACGCCACCCCAAGTGTTTCCAAGAATGTCTCCAAGTGGGCCAAGTGCCGCACCTAATGCCGCTTTCCCTAAAGATTCCGGAGAGCTAGACCCAGCACCTAAACCAGCTAGAGTCATTAATTCGCTTAAATTAAAGTGATTAGCCAATCCACCTAAGGCAGTATCTGCTATCCAACCAAGTCCAACAGCTGCTGCTTGGCCAAGTCCCAACCTGGAAATAATTTTTGATCCAGGGTTCGATAACCATCCCATTAGACTTCTGCCAGATTCAACCCATCCACCATCATCTGCATAGACAATGTAATTACAAAAAGTTGTAATACATACAAAAGAAAAAATCAAACCAGAGGCTTTCATCACTTTGTTTGTATGGATTTTGTTATTTCCCCTTTTTAGAATATAAAAAAGCACTGCTAAAATGATGCTAAAAATTATCCTCGCTAATAGTGCATAATCAAAAACAATCCATATTACAAGGGCGAAAACAAAATGAATAGCAAATCCTATAGAAAGCCCTAAAATGCTCAGTGCTATATTTGCTACGTTTACATTTCTCGGTTTCTTTTTATTAATATTTATTGCGATTAAGTAGGTTGAAATTAAACTAATAATTTTACTATTTTCTTTTAGGGTAAAAGAAAGAAAGAGAATAATTGGAAGCAAAAAAAGGGTTATTGGGTTTTGTACAATAAAGCCTATTATGGTAGCCCAAAAACAGCCAGATAATATAAAATAATTTATGGTTTTTGATGATCCACTAGCGTAAACTTTAGCTAGTTTACCTGAATGAAGAATTTCGCTTATAAGCTTCTTGAAACCGTTTGCTCGTATACGTCTAAAAATATTAAAAATTAATCCAGAAAGTAAAAACATCATAGGAAGCGTCCAAAAGATATTTGGTATTCTTGCGCTGATAAACTGAAAACCTTTAATTTCAGTAGATGAATCTAAAATACCTGAAAAAATATATGCGATTAAGCTACTATTTCCGCCTCTATTTTCTAAATACATGGTATCGTTAATAAAAATTAGAAATACAGAGTTTAAGATAAAAGTGGCTAACATAACAAAAAATAGGGTTATGATATTCTTTACAAATCCTTTTTTTATACCCCTACCTGTGCGTTGCAACAACCACCACCAAAAATGAGAAAAGGACTTTGGAAAATCTTTATTAGCCTTGAGTTGATCATAAGTTAAATAGTATAAACTTGGCTGCGTTTTATCCATCTTACAACCTCCTAACGATTTCATTCGTTAATTCCTATATCTTTATACTTCATTATATCATGTTTTTTGATTTTTATTATTAGATTTACAAGATGTTTTAAATTTTTTAAATTTCATACTTACGAAAATGATAGGAAACACCTCGAATTAAGTGAACCTGGGGACATGGATAAGTTGGTTCTTCGATTATTGAATAAATTAATAGGATTATAAATAATCTAGAGAAAATGTAATTTTTTGTGTAATTATGGTATTATTATATAAAATAATGAACGACATTTAAAGGGGAGATACAACTGGAATTAAATAGCCTTCCTCAGATTTTAATACTCTTTGCATGTTTTCTCTCATTGGTTTGCCTTATTTAGTGGGTTTAGGCTTGTTTATATTATTTATTTACAAGATTAGGATGAAAAGAAGGTTGGATGATGAATATACAGGATCAACTGGCAAAGAAAATATCTGATGAACTGAATCTAGAGGAAGAGCAGTATGAGATTATTCGTTATGGAGCATTTGTAATCATGCAGATTTCCCTTTGTATTATAGCGGTAGCTGTTTTTGGGTTGTTATTTGGGGTTATGCTTCAAGCTCTTATAGTTTCTTTTTCTACTAGCATCTTAAGGCAGTATTCAGGTGGAACTCATGCTAGCAGACCTGGAAGTTGTGCTGTAATTGGAACTGTAGTAAGTGTTGGTTTGGCTTTATTCATGAAGTACATAGGAAATTTTATGAATGTAAATACCATACTTATTGTAGACGGCATCAGCTTTTTGATTGCCTTTTATATAATCAATAAGTATGCACCTGTAGATAGTAAAGCTAAGCCTATTAAATCAGAAGCTAAACGAAAAAAAATGAGAAAAAGATCTTTTATCATTGCTGCGACATACCTTATTCTTAGTATTGTTTTTTTGTTATCGTATCAGTTTACAAATAATGTAGATTTTTACATATTTGTTTTAGATATATCTGGAGGAATGTTATTTCAAGTTTTTTCTCTTACAATAATTGGACGAAGTGTTTTAGCAAAAATAGATCAAGGATTGACTCGAGTTATGTATAGGAGGTGAATTACGTGAGAAAGAAAATATTTTCAATAGCATCTATGCTACTAACTACGGTAGCTGTTTTATTTGCTGGTTCAGCTTGCATATGGGGCTTTTATCAACCAGAAGAACCAAAATCCTTATCTGATAAATAGTAATGCATAACAGAACCTCCAATATATAGAAATGATTATTGTAAGAGAAATTCTGTGAAATTCTTCTTAAGCCATCTAGAGAGCATTGAGATCAATCTATCTTAGTGAAGGCGTTATTGATTTTTGTTACATATTGTTTTAATAAATAATCCTGATAACATAGGAGTGGTTTCCTATGTTTGTTATAGATAAAAATATTAAGTTTGCAAAATGTTACAATAAAATGTTATAATAAAATGTTACAATAAAATAGCTTGACAAATTATTAAGAAAATATTAATATAAAATAGAACATTACCATAAAATAGAAAAAGGCAAACCTACTGAAAGGTAGGGACGCAAAGCATGAAGTCTAAAGTCTATAAAGTAATTAATGATCTGTTTTGGTATTCCTATTGTATTAGATATTCGAATACTTGTGTATGGGCCATTGGATGACTAATACATAATTTTACTAAAAGACCAAGATGGTTCGGCCGCCAAAATTAAGATCGCTTATATTTTGGTGGCTTTTTTATTTCAAAGAAAGGTAGAAGTTTATTAAAGAATAAATAGAATGTAAGCCTATAGCAAAATAAACGATACAGTATAGAACGCTCTTCGTGATGAATATAAGAACTATAAATAGTAAACGAAAAGAGGAAACTTATTATGATAGATTTTTACAGCAATATCTTATTTCTAGAAAACTCCATACCTGATAGTCTCAAAAAAACAATGGAGCTTGCTAAGGCTGCTAGTAAGGCTGGATTTACAAAGCTCGTTTCTGCTTCTAGATTTACATACCAAAAGGATTTTGTTTCTACATATGATTATGATTTGAAAAAGTGTGAATACCTAAATAGCATCCTCAGAGAAAATAATATAAATGTACAGATTGTTTTAGGCAGTGAAATCGATTTTTCATCAGAAGTGATCGATTGTTTAAAGAGAAAAGAAATTGCTACTATTAATGGTACGCAATACATATTAGTGCGATTCTATGAAAATTGTAGCTTTTACACCATAATTGAAAGCGTGTTTAAATTACAAATCGCGGGATATAGGGTAATCCTAAGTCAAATAGAAAAGTACGATTTTATAATAGAAAATCCTGATATCGCAAGAGAGCTAATCGCGAGGGATATCCTACTCCAAATGGATATAAAAAGCATAGAAGGGCATCACGGCAACATAATCAAAATGACAGCAAAAACATTACTTAAATCTAACAGAATATATACTTTAGGAACTCATGCTAGTACACCTGATGACTACAGCAAGTTGAGAAGTGGTCTTCATAAGATACAAAAGATAGTAGGTAAGGAAATCTATCAAGAGATTACAACAAATATGGAAGAAATACTTGCTAATAAGCTTGTTGTTCCATCAAATGTTACGGAGTCTAAAAAATCAAGGGGGCATTTGTTTAGCCATAGGTGATATGTAGGGACCTCGTTGATGTGATCCTCTGGATGATCTGGAACATCTCTTTTGGTCTTAAAATTCTTCGCTTCGTTTTAGGAGGAAAAGTGTAGTGGTTTCTGTGAATAAAAACAACCATCAATAAATTTGACGGTTGTTTTTTATGACTTTTAGTATTAACTTCTTGTTTTAAGCTTGAAAGGTAAGAGTAGAAAGATGGTAACTAATATATTTCTGCTGACCACCATAAAATTATTGCAGCTCACTTGCTGCTGTTTGTCCAGCTATACGACCGAATACGACTATATCAGCTACTGCATTACCACCTATACGGTTTCCTCCGTGAATTCCGCCAGTGACTTCACCAGCTGCGTACAATCCTTTGATAGCAAGGCCTTCAGTATTGATAATATGAGCTTTTGTATCAATTTTTACGCCACCCATTGTGTGGTGAATACCAGGTGTTACTTCTAATGCGTAGTATGGACCCTCTTCAAGGGTTTGAGTTAGATGAGCTCTTTCGAATTCTTCGTCTTTACCAGCCTTAACATAACCTGTATAGATTTTTAAGGTGTTTTCAAGGGTTGCTTCGTCAATTTTTAAAGTTTTTGCTAAATCTTTGATGGTTTCTCCTTGTACAGCATAGTCCTCTTCAATATATCCAGCTAAAGAAGCATTTTCTTCTCGCATTGCTTCATTAACAATCAGATAGGCAATTCCATTTTTTTGTTTCAAGATATTAGCGGAAACCACATCTCGTGTAAGAAGTTCATCAGTAAATCGCTTTCCATCAAGATTTACTAATATAGCCCCATCACCTCTTAAACCCTCTGTGAACAAGTATCCTGTTTCTGGATCGGTAGTAGGATGGATTTGGATTTCTTCAATATCTGTTAAATCACCACCTACTTCTTGTGCCATAACGATTCCATCGCCCGTTGCGCCGTTATGATTTGTAGTTGAGAAGCCTTTTAAATCAGGGCGGTATTTTTCTACCATTTGACTATTAGCACCAAAACCTCCGGTTGCAAGGATTACTGCTTTTGCATTGATATTAAACGAGTTTCCACTTTTGTCTGTTGCCTGTATTCCAGCAACTGCGCCATCTTTTTCGATAATTTTTTCTGCGGTTGTTTCTAACATAATCTCGATATTTTGTTCTTCTAATTTTTTAGATAAAACCTGTACCACTACTGGTCCTACAGGGGAACCATCTTCTGGAGTGTGAATTCTTGGATTTGTAGCTCCACCTGATAGAGTAACCCTTTTTAACCCAGCCCCCAAATCATTTAACCATTCCACTGCATCGGGAGCATTGTCTACTAAAGTTTTAAGGAGTTCAGGGTCGTTCTTGTCTTTTCCACCTTTCATAGTATCATCGTAAAATGTTTGCTTGGTGTCTTTGATTTTGGCAGCTTCTTGATAAGGTGTTTCTGCAGCATTCATACCACCAGTTGCGTAATTTGTATTGCCACCAATAATAGGCATTTTTTCAACGATAAGCACGGATTTTCCTGCGTTTGCTACTTCTAACGCGGCACTCATTCCAGCTCCACCAGCTCCGACAATTACCACATCTATATTCATGTCTTTTTGCGCTTCTTCACTTGTTTCGCCTGCATTAGGATCTTGTAATGCTTTCATATCTGCGCCTGATTTTTCAAGGGCTGCAGTAATCGCTGCAATCATTCCTGTACTGGACTCTGTTGCACCGCTAACGGTGTCAATGGCGAGACTTTGGCTTGAAAGCACGCTTTCAATAACTTTGTCTTTTGCGCTGCCACCGATGCTCTCTGTTTCATGTGGAGCGTCAATTTTGATTTCGGTAATTTCATCTGCTGTAACGGTAACTCTTGCTGTAATAGTACCGCCGTGACCTTCTCCTGTTCCTTCATAAGTACCAGCAGTAAATTTTTTTTTCTTATCTCCACCTTGACATCCAAAGAATGTGGTTGTCAAAATTGCAATAAATAGTAGGATGCTGATAAATTTTAAGCTTTTTTTCATATAATCCTCCTGTTTTTGTGATAAAGTAATGAAAAGTTTCTCTTAATAAATACAAGCTTCTTTTAATGGCGCTTCGTGGGATTTTTATATTATCTGTCAATTCAGGATAGATTATGTAAAAAGCTGAATTCGGAATGAAAAAAAGTAACCACTCTTCTACTACCATTTGATAAACAGTTCAATTGTTGTTTGTCTATGGTTGGATTATTGTTCCGTTCAATATGAATGTGGTATAGTATATAGTGAATTTTAAGAAATAATTGCAAATAATAGTGTATTATAGAATATCTTAAGCAGAAAATACATGAGAAGGAATTGATCAAATGAATCCAGAAAAAAAATCAATGTCTATTCGAAAAGCTACTACTATCAACTTTTTCGGAAAATACACGAATATATTTGTGCAGTTAATATACAGCGCAATTTTAGCCAGAATACTATCTCCAGAAGATTTTGGCGTTGTGGCAGTAGTAACCGTATTTACGACCTTCTTTTCTTTGATTGCAAATATAGGTATTGGGCCAGCTATTATTCAGCACCGAAATATAGATGAAGAGGATATTAATCATTTATTCTCCTTGACGATTTATATTGGCTTAGTTATTGGAATTTTGTTTGCTCTTTTTTCTATCCCAATCTCTATTTTTTATGATGACAGCGTGTACATTCCTATAGGCGCATTGTTGGCCATATCTTTGCTTTTTAACACTGTAAATATTGTGCCGAATTCACTTCTTCTAAAAGCACAAAGGTTTAAATTAGTGAATTTGCGATTGGTTTTAGTGTCTGTTTTGTCAGCGATACCTACGATTATACTAGCCCTTATTGGGTTTAAATATTACGCTTTAGTTATTCACTCTATTTTGGTTTCTTTTATTACATTTATATGGAATTTTAGCACAGTAAAATTAAAGTTTGTCCTAAAAATTAATACAGATAGCTATAAAAAGATCAAAGGATTTTCATCGTATCAATTTGCCTTTAGTTTAGTGAATTACTTTTCGAGAAATTTAGACAATTTATTAATTGGAAAGTTTGTAGGCAATTCTGCCCTTGGTTTTTACGATAAGTCTTATCGATTAATGCTTTACCCTGTGCAGAATTTGACTCAT
>NZ_CALNCS010000038.1 GCF_937875145.1 Alkalibaculum bacchi
TTGTTTTGACTATAGTGGATAAAGGTATAATTGAAGCATATAATAAAAATATTAAATTTTTGTAGTGTTCAAATTAAGTTTAAGTATATATTTTAGAAAATCAGAGGAAAGCAGGAAAAATTATGGGAAAAGATCAACATTTAGAAATAGGCTGGAATTTTGATAATACGTATGCTTTATTACCAGAGTTTTTTTATTCCAAGGAAGAGGTAAATCCAATAAATTTACCTAAATTAATCATACTAAATCAGTCTGTAGCAAATTTATTAGGTTTAGATATACATGCTTTAGAGAGGGGAGAAGGAATCGATATTTTAGCTGGTAATGCACTTCCTCTAGGCGCACTCTCCATTGCACAGGCTTATGCGGGTCATCAATTTGGGTATTTTACCGTCCTCGGTGATGGACGGGCTATGTTAATAGGAGAACAAATAACCCCTGTAAGAAAAAGATTTGATATTCAATTAAAGGGAAGTGGCAGGACGAAGTTTTCGAGGGGAGGGGATGGTAGGGCTGCACTTGGTCCTATGTTAAGAGAATACATCATCAGTGAAGCGATGCACTATCTAGGTATACCAACCACTCGTAGCTTGGCAGTAGTGACAACTGGTGAGACCGTTCGTAGAGAGAAAAATCTACCAGGGGCAATTCTTACTAGAGTGGCTTCAAGTCATATTCGAGTTGGGACCATTCAATTTGCATCAAAGTATGGGTCAAGAGAAGAATTAGATGCTTTGGTAAGATACTCTTTAAAACGCCACTATCCAAGCCAAGCAGCCAGTGCCAATTCGAGTCTTACACTTCTAGAAGAGGTTTGTAAAGTGCAAGCAGAACTCATCGCCAGATGGCAATTAGTTGGTTTTATTCATGGAGTTATGAACACAGATAATATGACCATAAGTGGCGAGACTATCGATTATGGACCATGTGCTTTTATGGATACTTATGATCCTAAAACTGTATTTAGTTCTATTGATACGAATGGCAGATATGCATATGAAAATCAACCTATTATTGGAAATTGGAATCTATGTAGATTAGCAGAGGCTATGCTGCCTTTAATAGATCAAAATCAGGACAGGGCTATTGAGCTTGCCCAAACAGCCATTGAAAAATATGATGAATTATATCATATAAAGTGGTTAGAGGGGATGAGAAAAAAACTAGGACTAGTAAATACAGAGTCTGAAGATGAATCTTTAGTAAAGGAACTTCTTTCTATAATGCATAAATACAAGGCAGACTATACAAATACTTTTGTATTCTTAACCTTTAATCAAATCGATAAGATGGATTTAAAGGATAAGTCGGAATTTATAAAGTGGCATAAAAAATGGCAAAGCAGATTAGAGAGACAAGGTCAAAGTAAAGAATCTATTATCGATCTTATGAAAAACAACAACCCAGCTATTATACCAAGAAATCATAGAGTGGAAGAAGCTCTCGAATCAGCTGAAAAAGGTGATTTTAATGTAATTAAAAAACTTTTAGATGTTCTATCAAAACCATATGATTACAACCCAGATCAAAAAGAATACGCCACCTTGCCACCAGCTTCGAGCTGCTCATACAAGACTTTCTGTGGAACCTGAAACGCCCAAGGCGTTTCAGGTATGAGTTCTATGTTTCGTCATATATTAGGAGCCAAGCGACGAAAAATCTCTTGTTATTTCGCCTACAGGCGAGTCCGTTCGGCTTTTACTGTATTTAGTATTGGAATTCCACGATAAGTCCATATATAATATAAATTAGTATATAATTTAAGTGAGGTGAAAACATTGAAAAAAATCCGATTAGGACGTACAGGGCTTTATGTGTCTAAAACTGCATTCGGAGCATTGCCCATTCAAAGAATAAGTATAGAGGAATCCGATGCTATACTAAAAAGGGCTTTTGAAAGTGGAATAAATTTTTACGATACAGCAAATATGTACACAGATAGTGAAATGAAAATCGGTCACGCATTACATGATGTTCGAGATCAGATTGTTATCGCTACCAAATCCCAAGTATTTGATAAGGAAAAAATCTTAAAAAATATTGATCAAAGCCTAAAGAGTTTACAAACAGATTATATCGATATTTTTCAATTCCATAATCCTGATGAGCTTCCTTCAGAAGATATATATGAAGCCGTTTATAAGGAAAAGGAAAAAGGTAAAATAAAACATATTGGAATGACAAATCATCGACTGAATTTGGCATTTGATGCAGTGAAATCAGGTCTCTATGAGACTATGCAATTTCCTTTTTCTCTATTATCACAAGAGAAAGAGATCGCATTAGTAGAAGAGTGTAAAAGAACAGATACTGGATTTATTGCTATGAAGGCTATGGCGGGAGGCCTTATTAATGATAGCCGGGCTTCTTTTGGTTTTATGGAACAATACGAAAATGTAGTGCCCATTTACGGCATACAACGCCTTAGTGAATTAGAAGAATTTATATCTTTAGCAAATAATCCACCATTGTATAATGAAGACTTAAAAAACGCAATAGAGAAGTCTAAAGAGGGTTTATCAGGTGATTTTTGTAGAGGTTGTGGCTATTGCTTACCATGCCCCGCTGAAATCGATATCCCCCAAAGTGCTAGAATCAGCTTACTTATGACGAGATCTCCAGCAGAACCTTATCTTACAGAAGAATTTGCTCAAAAAATGGAGAAAATCAATGATTGTATTGAATGTGGGAAATGCAAGAGTAGATGCCCCTACGAGTTGGATACGCCAAATCTGTTGAAGAGAGAATTAGATCGATATCGCAAACTGTACAATGGCATAAATCAATAAAAGTGCTATAAAATTTCAGCGACCAGTGATAGGGTCAAGTATCATGGGTCAAAGATTCAATCTTTATATATAAAAAAGGTTTAGATATTAGCTAAGTCAAAAAATAGAACTTTTCTAATATAGAAATAGATACAGCGGGGGGAGAAAAAAATGCGCGAGCATCAAGAAAAAGTGCCTTTTGATTATATTGTAGACAAGTTTTCAAAAATGGACCCTAATGTAATTGCCACAACACTAGGAATTCCTTATAATGAGACGAACAAATCCTTTGTATTAGAAATGATGAAGGAAACCTATAAAGTCTTTTATCCAAGTGGTAAGGTATATACCGCGTCAGGAGAAGAGATTACTTCTTATGTGCTTAAGACCATTATTGTAAGGTATTTAGTCAATGGAAAGGGGACTTCTTTAACAGGAAAATACATTACGTATAAAGAAATAAAGGATGGGCAAATTTACTATCCTAATTTTTATAAGAGAACGATTTTAAGATTATCTCAATTGTATAGTGAAAACAAAGAAGTATTCCGAAAAAATGCTGAGTTAGTAAAGGCAAAATTCCTAGAACAAGGCGACCTGTCCTTTTCTTTTGACTTTATGAAAAATGTAAATTTTTTGTTTGTATTTTATGATGAAGACGAAGAATTTGATGCATCAGCTAATATCTTGATGGATCAAAATATAGAAGATTATTATAATGCAGAAGATTTAGCGGTTGTAGTAGATGTGGCGATAGAATATTTTTTATACGGTTATATACCAAGGGAACTAGGGATGTACAGTTTTTAATCTATTTACATAAAAGATTTGTTGCTACATTAGTGTATATATGCAGACTCAGGCCACATTGTGGACCTGACCTGCATTTTTTATTGCTTACTTTTAAATAAAAGTCCTGGTAATAATTAAAGGATCGTTAAAAATATGAACAAAGTGCCGATATAAATATATGACAAGCAAAGATAAAATCTGCATTTCTATACTACTATGTAGTTCCAAAAACACTTTAAATTATGTAGTGAGGATAGATAATGCAGAATTCAAGATGAAGGAGAACACAAAATGAAAATCAAATGGAAAATCGTACTAGTATCAGTTAGTATTATTGTGGTACTAACATTATCAATAGTCTCATTTACAAACTTTAAGGTAAATGATCTTATTCTTTCCAAAACTACTGAAGAATTACAAAATTATTCCAATATGGGTTTGCAGTTATTTGATATTGCGTATGATGGCGATTGGTCCGTTATAAACGGAGAGCTTTACAAAGGTGATGTACGAATTAATGAAAATTATGAAGTGCTTGATGATTTTACAAAAGGAACCAGTGTGCAATCTACTATATTCCAGAATGATACCAGAATCACCACCAATATTCTGGATGAAAGTGGAAAACGTATGATTGGAACGCAAGCTTCAGATGAGGTGATTGAGCAGGTTCTTATTCAAGGAGAATCCTATTCTGGAACGGCTAATATTTTAGGAAAGTCAGCTCAAACATATTATATACCTCTAAAGGATAGCAATGATGCGATCATTGGAATGTGGTTTGTAGGAATATATACTGATGTAGTTTCACAGACGATTAATGCTACTGTCATAATGATTGTGCTTCTAGCAGGAGCATTAATGATTACAGGAATAATTGTTTCGTATTTTCTTGGAAATACTATCGCTAAAGGAATCAATATGATTCAGAATAGACTTCAACTTATGGAAGAAGGAAAATTCGATTTCCAGTTTGAAGAAAAACTATTAAATAGAAAGGATGAAGTAGGAGTAATTGCACAATCATCGCAAAATATGCAGATGAAATTTGCAGGTATCATTAAAAATATTCAAGCAGAATCGGAAAATGTAAAAACAATTGCAGATAAATCATTAACAAGAATGAAAGAAGTTCATGGAAATATTGAAGATATATCAGCAACAACAGAAGAACTGTCAGCTGGAATGGAAGAAACATCTGCATCAACAGAAGAAATGAATGCATCTACTTATGCAATAGAAAATGAAGTGTCAAACATGAAAGAAAGAACCTTACATGGAGAGCAACTATCAAATGAAATCAAACAACGAGCAGGAAAGCTTAAATTAGAAACCGGAATATCACAGAAAAATGCAATAGATATTTATGATAGAACCAATACTCAATTACGAGAGTCTATAATAAAGACGAAAGCAATAGAAGAAATTAAAGAGCTTTCTGAGGCTATCTTACAAATCACTTCTCAGACAAATCTACTAGCATTAAATGCTTCGATTGAAGCGGCTAGAGCGGGTGAAGCAGGAAAAGGATTTGCAGTCGTCGCAGATGAAATCAGGGTGTTAGCTGAAAATTCTAAAAATGCAGTATCAAGAATTAATGACGTTACATACAATGTTTCCGAAGCAGTGGAAAGTGTTGTGCAAGATTCGAAGGCGCTTCTAGACTTTGTTGATAATCAGGTAGTAAATGATTACGAAATGTTCGTAGATACCAGCATTCAATATAATCAAGATGCAGATACAATACATCAAATAGTGACTGAAATTAATACCATTTCAGAGCAATTATACGAAACAATACAGCAAATAAAACTAGCTATCGAAGAAATTACAACAGCAACAGAGGAAGGAGCACATGGCACAACGGAAATAGCAACTAGAATAACTGATATTTCTTCGAAAATAGACGATGTATTACATCAAACAATGGAAAATAAAAGAAGTGCAGAACAACTAGATGAAATGGTCGGATTCTTTCAGTTATAGGGTGTAAAAGAATATAAAAAAGATGTGCAAAATATTTATAACAATAAAAAGGACCACTCATTTAATGAATGGTCCTTTACTATAAGAAAGTATAAAATTATATCTCTACGCCACCGTCTACTTTGATAACTTGACCATCTATAAAAGAAGAGTCGTCTGTTGCTAAGAATAATGCTACATTGGCAATATCTTCTGGTACACCATGTCTTTTTAGAGGACTGCCTTGAATCATTCCTTCTAAGACCCCAAGACCTCCAAAGTCATCGACCATTTTTGTATGTATTAAACCTGGTGCAATGGCGTTTACTCGAATTTCAGGACCTAGTTCCCATGCCATAGATTTTGTAAGACCATTCATAGCGTGTTTTGAAGATACATAAGCTGCAGAACCATGGTGAGCACCAAAACCTGCTACAGAAGATGTATTAATGATTACACCTTTGCCTTTTTCCTTCATGACAGGTGCAACTAATTGTGTTAAGTATAATGAAGACGTTACGTTTATATTGAATACATTATTCCATTCTTCAAGAGAAACTTCAGGTACAGGTTTTGTACTAAGTGCTCCTGCATTATTAAATAGAATGTCTACTGTTCCGTATGCTTCCATCGTCTTGTCAAACAAAACTTTCATGTTATCAATTTCTGATGTATCTACAAGAACATACATAGCCTCAAAGCCTTCACTTTTGATTTGGTTTACGATTTCTTTTGCTCTCTCCTCATTTCTACCAGAAATGACTACTTTAGCTCCTTCTCGAGCAAATAATACTGCTGTAGCTCTTCCCATTCCAGATGTAGATCCTGTTACAATAGCAACTTTATTTTTTAATTTCATTTTAGTCCTCCCTTAATGATGATTTATTATGATGATAGATATTGTTTGAGGTTTGATATGATTTTATACTTTTTTTACAATTATTAAAATGCACAATTATGACTAGTTATTAGCAAAAAAATAACATGATCGTCATGGAAGTGATTGATATAAAAGAGTTTGATTACACGGCTATCGCATGAAAAAATAAACAAATAATTATCTTTTACTACTGTGTTGGG
>NZ_CALNCS010000039.1 GCF_937875145.1 Alkalibaculum bacchi
TGCCACCTGAGGAAGCATCCCTTCCTTTACCATACTCTCAATATCTATATATACAAAGTCAACATCTTTTTGTTCCTCTCCACTCTTATAGTAAAGATAATTCATGTTGCTAAAAGCCACACTACTTTCTATACTGTCTAATCCAGACAAAGCGGCCCTAAACTCTTCATCCAAGTTTAAAGTACTGGTCTCTCTCGTTGTTACCACCAAATCCAGTGCGTATTCCTTTTTGAGATACTCCTCGTTACTTTTGAGTATGGTGTGATAGAAGCTTCCACCAAATAGGGTAATGACGATCATGGTGCTAATTGCCATCATAATCACCGTACTTTTGCTTACTTGAGGCAGTAGGTTCTTTATGGCCACAACTGCGTTTTTTCTACCAAATACACGAGCAGCAGGGATAAATCTCTTAAGTATATTTTGTATAGTAAAAGGAAACACCATATATACGCTTAAAATAAAAAGGGCTGAAGAAAAAATCCCAAAAGAGACTCCAGTACCACCTTGATAGGTTTTTATATATCCCATCACAAATAGAATACAGGATAAGATCATGGCTCCATAGCCTATATATTTGGTTTTGCTGCTCCCGTCCAGCTTTTCATTTTCTTCTACAATAGATAGTGGCATGATCTTGGAACTGCGAATGGCCGGCAACAGCATAAAAATTTCTATGATGAGAAAAGCACTTATGCCTACCGTTGCGGAAAAACTTAGGGAAAAGGGCATAGAACTTGAGGCGTCAAAAAAGATTTGTCCTATTCTTTCTTGAAAAAAGGTATTTGAAAAATAGGATAGGAGTAGCCCTAGAGATACGCCGATGACATTCATTACGGTGCACTGATAAAACACCAAGGTAAAGGATTGTTTTGCACCGGCACCTATTGCCCGAAATAGGGCAAATTGTTTGCGGTAATTGTATAGGAAGATTTGAAAATTTGACAGGACAAATAAAGAACACATAAGAACAATGATGATGGACAACACGATCATAAATGCTTTTAAAGAGCTCATATTGGCTTGTATTTCTTCATTTTCTTCCAGCAAGTCCAATTGAATATTGGGATCTATTCTTTTAATTTCTTCGGCTACCTGTAAGACACTTTGTTTGTCTGCCACGTCCACCAGTACATGGGTCGCTGGAACAGGTTCTTTCAAAAGGTCTCGATAGCTTTCAATATGAATCAAAGCAACATCCGGCATATCGGTGGATTGGCTTACATCGTCAATGACTTCTGAAATGACAAACTCCCTTTGTTCAACCATTACCTTATCACCGATTTTTTTATTCATTGCTTTCAATAATCCTTGATTGAGTGCAATTTCCCCTTTTTTAATGTCTTTTGCATATTTATATCGGGTCTTTGCCAATTCACTGTTATCTATCCCTACAGAGTAGGTTTCATTGCCCTCTTGTTCAATGGCAAGATGTCCCACTATAAACCCCGCTATTTCATGAATGGTGCTCAGTTCTTTTATTTCGTCGATGACTTCACTAAGAAAGGGCTGACTTTGATCGTAGCTGGCGAAAATATCTACGGTTCCGTACAACTTTGTGAATCCATCTTTTATGGTATTTTCTGCATTTTGCGCCATTGAAAACATACTGACAATCAAGGCAACGGATATGGCAATGCTGAGTATGGTGGATAGGAAGACCATCTTATTGGCAGCTAATATTTTTTTTGCCACACCAGAAATCGAACGTATCATGCTATCCCTCCAATATCTTCTTTGTCTTATTTAATATCTCATCCATATGACCTTTTTTCTCACTTTTTCTGTATTCATCTACCAATTTACCATCATGAAGAAAGATCACCCGGTCTGCGTATGTGGCCACTTTGGGATCGTGGGTCACCATGATAATGCTCTGGTTCATGCTCTCTTTTATCTTTAATATCATCTCTAATATTTCAATAGATGTATTATAATCCAGGTTTCCCGTCGGCTCATCTGCCAATAGAACCGGCGGCGAGGTAATGAGTGCCCGGGCGATGGCAACCCGTTGCTGCTGCCCGCCCGAAAGTTCCACCGGCCTATGCTTTTGGCGACCGTCTAAGCCAACCAAAAGGATCATCTCTTCTACTTTTTGAGAGATCACTTTATCCCCCATATTTTTTAAAATCAATGGCAATGCCAGATTGTCTTCTACAGTAAGATCCTTTAATAGATTGAAATTCTGAAATACAAAGCCAATATTTTGACTCCTGTACTTCGTAGCATTAGGCTCTACATGGTAGTTTTTAGCCTCTTTCCCATGAATCCTTATTCCCCCCCTTGTTGGAGAGTCTAGTGCACCCAGTACATTGAGCAAAGTACTCTTCCCCGATCCGCTTGCCCCCATGACAGCTACCATCTCACCTTTGTATAATTCAAAATCAACACCGTCTAAAGCGTAAACTTTTTCTTCTCCTTTTTCATAGATTTTATATAAGTTTCTTGCATGTAATATTGGTATTCTCTCATTCATAAAACTTCTCCCTCTTGTTTGTACCAGTTGGCCTGACTGTTATACATCTTACAATAAATTTGTCCTAAGTTAATTAGTTGATCATGACTGCCCACCTCCACAATTTCTCCTTTATTCATGACTATGATTTTATCAACATATCTTGTAATTCCTAATCTATGGGATATCGTGATTGTCGTTTTATGGTAAAATAATCTAGGTGAACTTTCCATGGACGTGGATTACTTAAAGAAAGCACGAACAGGTTTCACAAATGAGGAAAAAAGCTTTAATCGAGTTTTCAGGTTCAAAACTTACTATTGGCCATCAATGCGAATTACTTGGACCTTTAAGGTCAACAACATACCATGTGCCAGTTGAAAACAAACCTTCCCAGGATGAAATTGATATCAAAAATATAGTAGGCAGGTATCTACTTTGGTTTTATTGCTAGTGCACCTTAATCAAGAAAGGAGTTATAACTAAGAATTTCTGAATTTGTGTCTTGACAAGCGTGCACATTATACAATGACGACTAATTCTTTTGGCACTTCTTGTATATCTAATATTTCCGTACTTGTCATGATGCCAGGTAAATCTAGACCTGGTATTGGTGGAACTAATGGAGTAGAACCTGTAGCGATGATTAATTTACCGTAAGAAATGACTTGACCTTTATCTGCACCGTCAACAATATCTACTGTTTTGTTATTATTTACATGACCTTTTCCAGAATAAATTTTGATATTAAAATGCCCGTAACGCCACCTACAAGTTATTTTACTACGCCGCTTTTATTTTTAACCGAATGGGCATTTGCGCAATGAAGCAAATGCCTATATTACTACTTTTTATTGTACTTTCTAATGTATACTACAAAAACTATAGCTACCAATACCACATATAGAATTTAAATTGATTTAATATTTACAATATCAATAATATCCTTTATTTCTTATCACTGCATTAAATGGAACTTCTTTTAGCATAATTGCAAATGATAATATGCCTCCACCGGATGAGGCACTGTTAATTAACGACATTCTTAATGAGGACCACCCGTCCAACGGGTGGTTTCCTCTACGGCTATAAGCCTTTGTTA
>NZ_CALNCS010000040.1 GCF_937875145.1 Alkalibaculum bacchi
CAGAATCCCGCCTGACACCTACCCATACCTGCTCTGACGCGCCGCTTCACACCATCAAGCGATCGAGCACCAAGCGGTCGGTTAATAGCATCCAATATCTCACCCTCACTGACCGACTCACAACGACAGATAATCTGTCCATAAGCAGGATGCTTCTTTATAAGCTCGTTACGGTCACGAAAACTAAGTTTTGCTGGATCTAATATGCCCTTACGTTTAGCAACCCACGAATCCTTTCTTTTAAGTTTCATTGAATCGCACAGTAAAGAAGCAATGTACTCACCTATCGCAGGGGAACTTGTAAGACCAGGAGATTCAATGCCTGCACAGTCAACAAATCCAGGTGCATCCTCAACAAAGCCGAGTATAAATTCATGGTGATCTTCATGCGCACGTAGGCCTGCAAAGCTTGTAATTACTTGTCTGAGAGGCGGATTGCGCACAATCTCAGAGGCCTTCTCCCGGATTTGAGTAAGACCTTCCTGAGTAGTAGCAGTGTTTTCTTTATCACCATCTGGCAAATCAATGGCCGTAGGCCCAATAAGGATGTTCCCATGTACAGTCGGTGTAACCAAAAGACCCTTCCCATATTTCGTAGGCTGTGGAAAGAGCACATGATGAACGAAATCCTTTGCATTGCGATCAAGGATTAGATAGTCACCTCTACGGGGTGTGATATGTATTTTTCTGGAAGATACCATGTTATGTAATATGTCTGCATAAAGTCCAGCCGCATTTACAAGATAGCGGCTTCGATATTCCCCATTATTGGTTCGAATACGCCAAATACCCTGATTATCACGAAAAAGTTTTTCTACACAGGTATTGAAATGAAAGTCAACACCATTAACGTTCGCATTCTCAGCCATAGCAATATTTAAAGTAAACGGACATATTATACCTGCTGACGGAGCCCAAAGCGCAGCTAAAACATTGTCAGAAAGACTTTGTTCCATTTCTAAAGCTTTTTGACGAGATAGAATTTTCATGCCCTTGACGCCATTTCTGACCCCCCTCTCATAAAGTTTTTGCAGCCCACCCAACCCATCTTTATGAGTACATACTAAAAGCGAACCAGTTCGCTCAAAAGGGATATCCAGATCTTGGGTAAGATTCCCCATCATTTCATTGCCGCGGACATTCATCTTTGCCATCATCGAACCTGGCATACAGTCATAGCCAGCATGTACAATGGCACTATTTGCCTTAGACGTCCCGCAGCATACATCTTCCTCCTTCTCAATAACCAATACATTTACCTCATACCGAGATAACTCACGTGCGACTGCTGCACCAGTTACACCTGCGCCAATGATAACGACGTCATATACCATGGCTCTTTGTCTTCTCTCCACTCAATAGATAAAAATTTAATTTATAAATTTATTCTTTCACCCAATTACGTGTAGATTTAACGGCTTTAGCCCAGTGACTAATTTCAAAATGCCGCCAATTCTCTGTCGTTTGAGGTTTAAACTCATGTTCTAAAATCCAATTATTTAAAATTTCATCTTTACAATTCCAAAAGCCAACAGCGAGGCCTGCTAGAAAAGCAGCACCCATCGCTGTCGTCTCAACATTTGAAGGCCTTTTTACGGGAGCATTAATAATATTAGCCTGAAATTGCATAATAAAATTATTTTTACAAGCACCACCATCCACCTTAAGAGATTTCACAGGTACATTTAAATCCAGCTCCATTGCATGTAGCACATCATTTGTTTGAAACGCAATTGATTCAAGTGCGGCACGAATAATATGACATTTATTTGTCCCACGAGTAATTCCAGTAATAGATCCCCGAGCATATGGATCCCAATATGGAGCACCAAGACCAGTAAAAGCTGGCACGATATAAACACCGTCAGTGTCATTAACACGAGTTGCAAAGTACTCTGAATCTTCTACTGAATCGATAACTCTAAGACCATCACGCAACCACTGAATGACAGCTCCTGCCATATATACAGAACCTTCAAGGGCATATGTAATTTTATCATCTAGACCCC
>NZ_CALNCS010000041.1 GCF_937875145.1 Alkalibaculum bacchi
ATGATATATCATAATATTTATGATTCCTGGTCCTGGACCGGTGGGCACGTTGATGGGGAGACAGACTTTTTAAAAGTAGCCATTAAAGAGGTTAAAGAAGAAACAGGTATTCTTGTAAAACCGATTACCTCTATGCCATTATCTATAGATGTTCTATCTGTTATAGGACATTTTAAAAAAGGAGAATACGTAGCTCCACACTTACATTTGTCTATAGCATATGGAGCAATAGGAGATGAAAAACAAGAGCTAGTCATAAAAAAAGATGAAAATAGTGCTGTCAAATGGATTCCTATAGAACAGGTGAATAAATATAGCACTGAAAGTCATATGAAAGATATTTATAGTAAATTAATAAATCGAATACGCCAATACAAGAAAGTGATAACCGTGCTTTAGCCATCAGCTGTCGTCCACCAGTGCTAAGGTCAAATATCTCTACTTACTTAAAATTGAACAAAGGTTATTACTATAAAAACTTTATTCAATTAATATAATAATGACAAAATACAAGGAGGGTTTTATTATGGAGAAGAAAATATTTACAGAGATTCCATTTGTAATCGATTTAGAGGTATTAAACGAGAAAATGAAGCTAAGAAATAATAAGAGAATGTTAGAGACGTTAGAAGAGCTGATTGAACAAGCTGAAGCGGTGGCAAGACCTAAAGCAATTTACATAGAAGCTTCTATAGAAGAGCTCAAAGAAGATTACATTATTATTGGTGGGACTCAGTTTAACAGCAAAAATCTTGCTGAAAATGTAAAGGGAGTAGATATCGTATTTCCTTACATAATTACCAGTGGTGTTGAAGTAGAAGCGCTTACAAAAGAAATAGACGATCTTCTAGATCAATTTCTATTTGATGGCATTAAAACAGAAATTTTACTATGTGCAACAGACTTTATATCACAAGAAATTAAAAATAGGTACAGATATGAAGAAATAGTATATGAAATTCCTGGCTCCTTGGAAGGTTGGGATATGCTAGAACAGAAAAAATTGTTTGCTTTATTTGGAGATGTAGAAGGAGACATTGGCGTAAAACTTTCAGACAGCAATATTATGTACCCGGGAAAAAGCGTATCGGGAATATATTTTAGTAATATAAAATGATAAATACAAGGTATGAATTTTGATAAATTATTTTAGCAATCAAAATCAGATTTTGGTTGGATAGGAAAAAATAAAAAGCGAAAAGTGAAGAATGGAAAGTGGAAGAAAACCTAACGCGCTTTTAGGGAATTCATGCTTTTGCTTACCATCTTATCACCTTAAAGTTTACTATCTGAAAAAGCGCCCAAGGGCGCTTTTTATGTAAAACACAAGACTAAACTTAAAACTTTGAAGGAAAGCTAAAAGATTATTCTTGTGTGTAAACAAGATTAAGGTGTAATACTATTGATTATTTGATTTTTCTTCATAAGAACGTACCATTCTCTTTACCATTTCTCCCCCAACAGATCCTGCTTCTTTAGAAGTTAAGTCTCCATTGTAGCCTTGCTTTAAGTTGATATTAAGGTCTCTAGCACATTCTTCTTTAAATTGATTTAAACCAGCTTTTTGTTTTCTTCTGCTCATTTTTGTTCACCTCCTTTGATATTAATAGTTTTAGGAAATTTACTATTATTAGTCATGTAAATATTTGTTATGATTCCATTAAATAGGAGTATACTGATGGATATTATTGAATTTACAATAAATGGAATACAATGATGAAATTAGTAAAATTTAAATATATATTATTTTCCATGGTTATTTTAATGTTCTTCACTAAAAATAATAAAAAGAAAATAAGGGAGAACATAACTATGGATAAAAACAAACAATACTATTTTAAAAATAAATTATTACAAGAAAAAAACCAGATTCTAAAACTTGTAGAAGATATGAAGAAAAATCAAATTACAGATATGTACGAGGAAATGGCAGATGAATTATCTACTTTTGATAATCATCCAGGTGATATTGCTAGTATACGCAGTGATCTTGAGAGAGGTGCTTATCAAAAAGAAAATGAATATAGAATGTTGAGAAAAATAGAAGATGCTCTTCATTCTATTGAAGAAGGAAAATATGGTCGCTGTGCAAACTGTGGTCAATCTATTTCTGAAGAAAGGTTAGAAGTCATTCCATACGCGAGGACATGTGTGAGATGCATGGAGAAAGCAGATTGAGTATCAATCTGCCTCTTCTTGTGGGTAGGCAAAGAGTTGACGTTTTACAGGTTGGGTGGATACGCTTTTCGTGCAAGTAACAAATTACTATTACACGCTTGCTATAACAGCTACCAGTAGTGACTAAATTTCTCCTTTCAACGAATAACAATCGTTTTTTTACTTCTAGCTTTTACATAGAGCTTAAAACTTAGAACGGATGTGCTTTTTAGTAGAAAAGTTAAAGTAAATAATATATACTGTTATTCGAATTAAATTTGAAAGGGGAATAAGATGTTACATCAATTTTCAAGAACAGAGCTACTAATTGGTCAAGATAATTTGGATAAGTTGAAGGATAGCAAGGTTGCAGTTTTTGGCATAGGAGGAGTTGGATCTTTTGTAGTTGAAGGTTTAGTGCGAGCTGGTGTAGGTAAACTTGTCCTAATAGATGATGATAAAATTTGCTTGACAAATTTAAATAGACAATTACATGCTACAAGAAAGACTATAGGAAGGTCTAAAGTAGAAGTAATGAAAGAAAGAGTATTGGAAATCAATCCTAAGGCAGAAGTAACCACATTTCAAGAGTTTTATATGCCAGGTAGAGGCGATGACTTAATAAGTGAAGATTACGACTACATTGTAGACGCTATTGATACGGTCACTGGAAAGATTGATTTAGTTGTCAATGCAAAGTCAAAAAATATTCCTATTATCAGCTCCATGGGAGCAGGCAATAAATTGGATCCTACTAGATTTGAGGTTGCAGATATTTATAAGACATCTATTTGCCCTTTAGCAAAAGTTATGCGAAAGGAATTAAAAAAAAGAAATATTGATTCTTTAAAAGTAGTTTACTCAAAAGAAGTTCCAATAAAGACAATAGAAAGTGAAGATTCTAGTTGTGCTACAGGCTGTGTTTGTCCACCAGGTACAACGAGAAAGTGTACTTATAAAAAACAAATACCAGGAAGCATCTCCTTTGTGCCATCGGTGGTAGGTTTAATTATCGCAGGCGAAGTGGTTAAGGATTTGATTGGATAAGGCGTTAGGTAGTCAACAAAGAGCTTGAAGTTCAGATCAAAACGTCTATTTGGCTGGACGAAAGAACCTTAATAGATAAAAAGAAGAAAAACACAGAAAGCGCTAAATGCGCTTTTTTGTTTGCCAAAAAGTGCTACTTTCGAATTAGCTGCTTTATATGCAATTAAATTTTGACGGTTAAGACTCGGCTCTAACACTGGTAACGGACTGCTAATAGCTAAATTAGTGGTGATATACGAAAAAATGGGTATCTTATTTATAGAGAGGATTCATAACAAAATATAGGAATACGATGAGGAGTTGATAAAATGAGCGAACTAATTAATAACAGGGAATATAGACAAAAGGTATTAAAGGAGCTTATAACAGAATTACATCATGGAAAAACAGTAGAAGAAGTAAAAGGTAGATTTGAAAAATTAATTGAAGGTATTTCAGTTTCTGAAATTGCAGAAATGGAACAAAGTTTGATTATGGAAGGAATGCCTGTAGAACAAATTCAAAACCTATGTGATGTTCATGCTGCAGTATTTAAAGGGTCAATTGAGGAGATTTATAGACCTGAGGAGGAAAATTACGAAAATCATCCTTTAGAAGTATTTGATAAGGAAAACAGCGCAATTGAAGCCTTTATCGATGAAACGATAAAAGAAATTTTAAGTAGATATGAGAAAGAAGAAGATTCACAATCTAGTGGGATGTTAAAAGCATCTTTTCAAAAGCTTTTTGAAATTGAGAAGCATTACTCTAGAAAGGAAAATTTACTATTTCCATATTTAGAAAAGTACAATATCACAGCTCCACCTAAGGTTATGTGGGGAGTGGATGACGAAATACGAGATGCTTTAAAAGAGATTATTAATGATATCGATAAGGGAGAACAAAAGAGAAAGGTTATAGAAAACGCAAATACCTTACTAAATAGAATTACAGAAATGATTTTTAAAGAAGAAAATATTTTGTTTCCAATGGCACAAGATACGTTAACTGAAGATGAATGGAGCGTTATATCTAATGATAGCGATGAGATTGGCTATACTTTTATTGAGCCTCAAGGTCTTTATTATCCAGAATATGATGAAAATATAAAGGAGCCAGAAGATGTAGCTGCCTTACAAGATGCCATTCCATTTGACGCGGGCTATCTTACAGCAAAAGAGGTAAATGCAATTTTTAATACTCTTCCTATAGATGCTACATTTGTAGACAAAGATGGACATGTTAAGTATTTTACCCAGGGGAAAGAGAGAATCTTTGCAAGACCAAAGTCTGTATTAGGAAGAGATGTATCAAACTGTCATCCACCATCAAGCCTTCATATTGTAGAAAAAATAGTAGAAGATTTACAATCTGGTAAAAAGGATCATGAAGACTTCTGGATTAAAAAAGGCAATCAGTTTGTATACATTAGATATTTTGCAGTAAGAGATGCACAAGGGGAATATTTAGGAATAGTAGAAGTCAGTCAAAACATCAAGCCAATACAGGAATTAAAGGGTGAAAAGAGATTAATAGATTAGGAGAAATCAAAAGACTGACAGCGAAACGTTGAACGAGGTTTGCTAAAATAGTAGAGAAAGAGAAAAGGTTGGGCGGGAAAACCTCAATAACGGAATGCTAAAAACGGAAAGGAAAACCGTCTCGTCCTTAGGCGAGTCTTGTTTTCCTGACTATTTGACTACTTTGCCACTTGATACTCGGCAATTGTTCTGGCCCAACTGTCTACCTCTAGTACCGTATCAAAATGAGGATTATCTATTGTCTTGTGTTCATTCATTACTTTTTCTACTATTTGTGGAATTTCAATAAAGTGTATTTTTCTATTTAAAAAGGCTTCTACGGCTACTTCGTTTGCAGCATTGAGAACAGTAGGCATACTACCACCAATTTTAATGGATTCATAAGAAAGCCCTAAACATTTAAAAACATTTATATCAGGTTTTTCAAATGTTAAGGTACCTATTTGTGCCAAGTCAAGAGATTCAATACTATTCTCTATCCGATTCGGATAGAACAATGCTAATTGAATAGGCACTTTCATATCGGGATATCCCATTTGTGCAATGGTGCTGTGATCCTTAAACTCTACTAGGGAGTGGACGATGCTTTGTGGATGCACAACAACTTCTATTTGTTCTTTATTTAGATTAAAGAGCCATTTCGCCTCTATTACTTCAAATCCTTTATTCATTAATGTAGCGGAATCTATAGTGATTTTCCTTCCCATAGACCAATTTGGATGTTTTAGAGCTCTCTCTAGAGTAACATCCTTTAGATTCTCTAAACTATAGCCTCTAAATGGTCCACCAGAAGCAGTAAGTATGATCTTATGCAAATCCTTTTTATCATTGCCCATAAGGCATTGAAAGATTGCACTATGTTCACTGTCAACAGGATAAATTTTTATACCCTTTTCTTTGGCTTTAGCCATAACAAGATGTCCTCCAGCAACTAGAGTTTCTTTATTGGCTAGTGCTATATCTTTGCCTTTTTCAATAGCTCTTAGAGTTGGTTCTAAACCGATCATCCCAGAAACAGCAGTTAAAATAATATTTGCTTCTGATAAAGAAGCTACTGCACATAAACCTTCTATTCCTGAGAGGACCTCTATTTTATTACCTATTTTTTTTCGTAGCTCTGCTGCCTTTTCTTCATTCATTACAGCTACCACATTTGGTTTAAAAATATGGATTTGCTGCTCTAGGAGGTCAATGTTTCTATTAGACGATAATCCTACTATTTTAATCTTATCAGGATTTTCCTTTGCAATCTCAAGTGTCTGAGTTCCAATGGAACCTGTAGAACCTAAAATGCTTACGTATTTCATATAAAACTCCTTATCCTTTAAATTTATTTTTGGCATCTAATGTTTTGATACACGTTGATGTTCTTAAAATAATTGAAATTCTATGGTTTTTATATATTATACCTCTTTTTCTATCTTATGTATTTAATTTAAAGCTTTTTGTATAAATTTTATTTATTTGGTTTACAATCCTAATAATGCATTAATTATTCCCATTAACATGAAAGATACTGTAATTTTAAATTACCATTTTTCAATGGACTAGTATATGCAATACAGTACAAATAAGCCATTTATATTACATTAGATAAATAATGTATAAATCACTAAAATGTAGTTGTATTATTAGGAAAATGTGGTAAACTAAATGGTGTAAAAAATATGTAACATTTAATAACAGCTTGTAAATGAGATGTAAATGTTTTGGAGGTTTAATAAAATATGGAAATTAGTCTGAAAAAGACTATGATTGCAGCTTCAGCAGGAGTGATTTTTGCTACGGGAATATTTTTTTATCGTGCGGATATCGGATACGAAGTCACTTTCAATGGTCAAGACTTAGGGTGTGTACAAGAACGAGAGACTATTACTACTGCTGTAGAAATTGTGAATCAAGATTTAAAAGAAAAATACGGAGAAAATATTGTATTGGAGCAAGATGTTGACTTTAGTATGAAAATTATAAATCGAGACAATATCCTAAAGGACGTAGATGAGAGTATCGACGCAGTTGTGAGCACATATGGAGTACCTATGGTCGAAGGGGCTGTAATAGTCATTGATGGAGAAGAAGTAGCAAGTCTTTATAGCAAAGAAGAAGCTCAAAAGGTTATAGATAATGTTTTAGAGCCCTACACAAAAGAAAGTAAGAAATCAAAAATTGTTGGAGAGCCTGTCATAAAAGAAAAAGTAGAAATAGTAAACAAACAAATTCTATATAAGGAATTAACTGAAGTAGAAAAAGCAATAGATACTATAAATCAAGGCACTGACAAATTAAAACAATATACTGTAAAAGATGGGGACACTACTTGGGACATAGCTGTAAACCGTGGAATAGATGTAGAAAAGCTGGCTGAAGCAAATCCAGATAAAAATATAGAGAAACTACATGGCGGTGACACCATTAATTTAACAGTTGTAGAACCTTACTTAACTATTGAAGTAGTGAGGGAAGAATCAGTAGTTGACAAGATACCTTTTGAAACGGAATATAGGGACGATTCTTCTATATACCAAGGAAGGCAAAAGGTTATTATAGAAGGAAGGCAAGGCCTCAAAGAAACTATTTCAAAGGTTCTTTATGTAAATGGTAAGGAAAGCTCAAGAGAAGTTCTAAATCAGGCAGTGCTAAAGGAGCCTACTACTGAAACGATAGCTAAGGGCACAAAAGCTTTGCCTATAGGTGCTGGGAAGGGGGCCTTTACACTTCCCACTTCTGGTAGAGTAACTGCTCTCAATAAGGCAGGAAGTCATTCGGGTGATAAAGCTGTTGATATTGCCAATAATATGGGAACACCAATTAAGGCAGCTGCTGATGGAATAGTGGTTACTGCAAGCCCGGATGGAGGAACTCTTGGAAAATATATTAAGATTAATCATGGCAGTGGATACTCTACTCTTTATGGACATTTAAGCGGAATACATGTAGAAGTAGGGCAAAAGGTTCGTTTAGGAGAGGAGATTGCAGCAATGGGAAGTACTGGTA
>NZ_CALNCS010000042.1 GCF_937875145.1 Alkalibaculum bacchi
ATACGATGTCATTATTATTGGAAAAGGCCCTGCAGGTTTATCTGCATCATTATATACGGCTAGAGGTAATTTAAAAACGTTGATTTTGGGAAAAGAAGGAGATTTATCAAAGGCTGCAACTATTGAAAATTATTGTTTTATCCCTAAGTTATCTGGTAAGGAAATGATTGATATTGGCGTAGAGCAAGCAAAAAGTTTTGGGGCAGATATTGTAGATGCAGAGGTGGTTGGTTTAAAGAAAATCGATGATATTTTTGAAGTATCTACAGAGCAAAATATTTATCAAGGTAAGGCTATTATTTTGGCTACAGGAAAATCTAAAATTAAAGTACCAGTAGAAAAGCTTGATGAATACGAGGGAAAAGGTGTTCATTACTGTGCAACTTGCGATGGCTATTTTTATAATGGTGCAAAAATAGGCGTATTGGGATATAAGGATTACGCTGTGCATGAATTAAAAGAATTTGAAACTATTACGTCTAATAGAGTACTTTTTACGAATGGCAATGCCTTAGAGATTAGCGAAGAAAGTGCAAAATATGTAGAGGAGAAAAATATTGAAATAAATAATAAAAAGATTCAATCCGTTGAAGGAATCCAATTTTTAGAGAAAGTACGATTTCAAGATGGTACAGAGGAGGCAGTGGAGGGTTTGTTTGTAGCATATGGCTCTGCATCTTCTACTGATTTTGCTAGAAGTTTAGGAGTACTAATTGAAAATGGCGATATTATTGTCAATAGAAAGCAAGAAACGGATATTGAAGGAGTTTATGCAGCAGGAAATTGTACTGGAGGATTACCTCAAGTTGCAACTGCAGTAGGAGAAGGGGCAACTGCTGGTCAAGAAGTAAAAAGCTACTTGAGAAAGAAGAAACCTTAAAAGCGTTTATTTAATATCAATGTGTTTGAAATAACTTATTTTGTGGAATAATATAATAAGGTAATTATAAACATAAGAATAAATATGCTTTAAATAGGAGGAAATAAAATGAGTGTAAAAGTATATTCAACACCATCCTGCCCATGGTGTGTAAAGGCTAAAGATTACTTAAAGGCAAATAATATCGCATTTCAAGAATATGATGTGTCTGTAGACCGTGAAGCAGCTACAGATATGATCGAAAAATCAGGTCAAAGAGGCGTACCAGTGCTAGATATTGACGGAAATATCATAGTAGGTTTTGACCAAAAGAACAT
Source organism: Alkalibaculum bacchi (assembly GCF_937875145.1). GTDB lineage: Bacteria > Bacillota > Clostridia > Eubacteriales > Alkalibacteraceae > Alkalibaculum > Alkalibaculum bacchi_A. Next base: position 1,198 of record NZ_CALNCS010000042.1, read on the forward strand.
AGCAAAATTATTAAATCTGTAATTTAGTTGTAAGATGTAAGTTCTAAGTTCTATGTAAAAGCATAGGGCTTGGAGCTTTTTTATTACTTGGTTAGTATGCTGGAAAGTTGAAAGGGTCAACTTTGTCGGCAAGTTCTTTTAATAATAATCTCATTATATTTATATTGCTCATTTTAAGCATAAAAATTAATATCATTCCAATTCGAATTTTAAAAAAAAGTAGTAGTGACGATTTTGGTATTCTTTATTTGATATAATGAGTAAAGTATAATTCTGAGGGTACTTACTAAATGAATAAATTAAGGGGTTATTTATGAAAAACATTTTGCAGAATGAACATATAATACCAATAGATGTTCTGCTTAACTGTGCTATGAATGAATATTTTGGTAGTGATCAATGTCAGTTAAAGAAGCTTAGGAAAATATCACTTATAAAAAAACTATGGAATGAAAGAAAAATCAAAAGATTGTTTGACAAATTTATAAGGGATACAGAACCTTACAAAACAAAGGTCCAGAAAGAATTAAACTCCTATACAGATTTTAATTCGCCTGAGATGAAAGAAATTAAATGTATTGTTACGGATTTTATGCTGGAGATGGATAAAAGAAAGCTGTTATTTGATAGACCTTTTTTAGAATTCTTTATGGAACAAGGTTACCTCAATATTGCTGAAGAGTTCATTCTAGATGCTAAAGAAGAAGACTCTCAATTAAAAGCTGAAGAAATATTTCAAGCCATAAGAAACGTATGGATCATGAATAGCCTTCAAATTTTCTGGGGCCTTTCTCTTGAATTGACTCCTTCCGTTTACGCTTATAGCATGCTCTATCCTTATACAGATAATTTTCTAGACAATCCAAAAGTAAAAGTACAAGAAAAAGTAGAATTCAACAAAAGATTGTCTAAAGTTTTAAATGGAGAAGAATTATCACCTACAAATTCCATTGAAGAAAGGGTTTTTTCTTTAGTAGATCAAATAAAAACCCAATATTCAAGAGATACATATCCTGAAGTTTTTCAAAGCCTATATCTTATACAGGAAGCTCAGATAAAAAGCATGAAACAGGACGAAGAGCAGTTTTTAACTTCTGATCAAATTCTTTCCATAAGCTTTTTTAAAGGTGGCACTTCTGTTTTAGCAGATGCTTTTTTGGTGAAAGGCAATTTAAATATGGACGAAATGCATTTTGCTTTTGCCTATGGGGCCTTCCTTCAACTTCTCGACGATCTTCAAGATGCTAAAGATGATAAAAAAGACAAGCATCAGACTTTGTTTAGCACTATAGAAGATAAAAGTCAAATTGATTACGAAGTAATTAAGCTCATTTCTTATATATTTAAGATCAATACAGAAGGGCAATTGGATACTCAGATGATGTCTTTCATGAAAGAAGTCATAAGAAACTGCACCCTAATGATGATTATGGAGGCAGTAGGGAGAAATCCAGAGCTCATATCTCGTAAATTATATAAAGAATTAGAGTCTTATTCTAAAGTTCGGCTTCCATTTTATAAAGAGTTTGAAGAAAAAATGAAAAGTATAGCAACTAATTTAAGTGAAAAACAGTAAACCTGCAGTATTTCATATGCTTAAACCACCCTATATACCTCGCCTAAAGGCGAGGTATATAACTTTATGTAATAGCAAAGTTATACTTTTGAACTTAGATATTATTTAAGCCCTCTTTATATGTAATTGAATCTTTGACCCGTAAGGCTTGACCTTGCACTGATGGCTGAAGTGCCAAAGGCACAGCGATACCTTCTTGAGGGGAAGATCTAATATGCTATAATATCTCATTTTTATAGAGAGCTTTACGTTTATACATTGATTTTTCGGCGTTATTGAGTACTTCTAAAATATTTTCTTCAGAGTTTTCCTTTGCATCCCAGCCAAAGGAAATACTAATAGGAAAACTATTCACAAATTGCTTAGAAGAAAGTTGATCTATGCGTCTAATAATCTCTTGGGCTACCTCTTTGGAAGTTTGTGATAACAAAATGATAAACTCATCGCCTCCAAAGCGAACAATGACATCTTCTTTTCGACATGCTGTTTTAAGAATCATTGCTGATTTTTGTAGGAGTTCATCTCCTTTAGCATGTCCCAAGGTATCATTAACGATCTTTAGGTCATTGACATCTCCTATTATAATCGATATGGGTAAGTTTGTTTTAGTATCCAAATTTTTAATAGCTTCTTCATAGAACCTACGATTATAGAGCCCTGTCAATTCATCATGATAACTTAAATACCTTATCTCCTCTTCTCGCTTTGTCCGCTCATTGATTTCTGCTTCTAAGGCAATGTTAAATTGTTTTAATGCCCGAGTAGCTAACTTGAGCTTGCGTTTAAGCTCAAAGACTTCTCTTTTTAAGTCGTGATTCGCTTGGGTTAGACGCTGTTTTTCTTTACTCAATAAACGGTTTTCTTGGCGAACATTGTGATTCAAGCTATTGTATTCAAAAATTAACATTGTTGCCGTTTGATTCATATGTCCTATATGAACCTCACCATAGGAATAGAAACCTATTGTAGGAATATCTGCAAATAATTCACCGTATTGTTCCACTAAGTTCTTGTTTTCTAGCTCAACTCGACGATGAATACAATCAAAACTTAAGATGCCTGTTATCTTTTTCCCTAAAACCTTTTTTTTCTGCTCTATTGCTTTTTGAGTTTCTTTGACAATATCTCCGTCCTCAAGTAATCGAACTTCCATATCCTTCAGAATATTACAGAAAAATTTTATGTTCGAACCATTGACCTTGTGAGGGCTTCGAACTAAAACATTATTCTCATCAATAACAAGCCCTACAGGGTGGCTTAAAAAATATTTAGGTATCTCTTTGGGGGAAAGTACGCCAAGTGCATCTGCATATGCTTGTACTGCAGGTTTATGGTTAAACTCGATAACTTCACGAGATTCTACATTGACTTTATTCGCCACTAGAATTGGATCTAGTACATTGAAACTTTGGGTTTCAATAATGCTAAATCCAGCTTTTTTTTGCATTTTTAGTAAGGCGATGACTGCAGAATCATTGTAGGCTTTACCATTCGCATAAACAGTGGTTCTTTCATATTTTAAGTTATCACCTGCGGAACCTCCGACAAAATTAATATCGGTAAGGTTACCTATTTCATCCATTAGTTTTTCTTCTTTTAAACTCAACCCATCGATGAGCACAATCCCAGCATATCTTGTAGGATCCATGGTATAGGTACTCTCATTGAAGTATTTATCAAAAGATGTAAAGGTTTGTTTTGTATTAAAGTTACTATTTAACCCCTGTATCACTTCGACTTTGGCATCAGCAATTAAGTTTGAGCTCAAGGCTAAAGCGACTACAGAATTGGTCAAAATTTTCTCATTAAATCTTTCACCTGCTGTAGAACAACCAAATACAATACAATCTTCAAATGCATTCTGCATTAATTGGCTTAATTTGTTCTGATTAAAGGCTGATGAGGCAAAGAAAATAAGTACTTTTGCACCGATATTGATGAGTTGGGTTTGGATTTCTAAGACAATCTCTTCTTCTGTCTCTTTTACTGAAAAGGCTGATTTGAGATTGTAACTCTCTTCAATAGATTCTTCTGCATTCAATTGTTTCTTTATCTCAATTAATTTTTCAATAATTTCAGGGTCATCCTTATCGTTACTATCGTATTTATCCGGATAGATCCCCTTTAGGATTAATTTAGCCTTTGTCATTTCTGCTATAACAGGATTGCCTCTTGCCCTTTCTTTGATAATACGATCTATTATTTCCTTGATTTTTCCAGACATAAGACTTTGCTCCTTTTCAAACGATCTATATGTATCACATAATTTTATAGCCATAGCATAATCTACACCCTAATATTCATATATCGGCTAATTTATTTTTAAAATAAGGATTTTTACGGTAAAGGATAATCGAAAGTAGGTAATAGTATTAAACTCATATTTCTCAAGATAATATAAATTGTAATGCAATTCAATACTCTAGTATTTAATGGTATCGTTATCATAGAATTATAACCTATGTTCGTATTTTTGTAAAAAGAGGATGGATAGCCTATTGATTCGCTATCCATCCTCTAATATGCATTTTAAGCTTATAGTTCATTATTATGTTTTCTTTGTTTTTTTTGTAGAATTCGTTTCTACAACCATCTTGTAGTTCTATGCTCTTATAGTTATCTTTCTTTCTAAAGAGCTCATTTAATCCACTCTAGGAAATTCAATCTCGTGTTCTACCTTTATCATGATCACTTTGTCATCTTCTAAGACCAAGGTATCACCAATTGGAACGATGATGTCACTATCTTTACGTTGTACCATAATAATGAGGCGATTAGGTGGCAATTCTAAGTCTTTGATGTATTGGTTTTCCCACTTATGACCTCTTGGAATCGTAAATTCGATAAGATCTTGTCCACTTTCATCAAAATGTATCTCACCACCTATGATAATTAAGTCGTTTTCCCGAATGACTGTATGTCCTCTAGGAACAACTGTTTTTCCATTGCGTTCAATTTTTGCCACGATAAAGTCAAATGTCAGGTTTAAATCCTTTATCTGAGTGCCAATTAAGCTACTACCTGGGCGAATTCTTGTTTGTAAAAAGCCGATTTCTGCTTTGCTTTGATAGTAATTAAAGGTCTTTAAGACCGTATCACTAGGATCGAGTATATCCCAGCTTTTTGACGCTGGTGGCATTAAAGAACCTTGAACCAACGAGGACAGTACACAGATACCAAATACAATGTGGTAAATATCCACAGAGATTACCGCATTACTATTTACAGCCATAATCGCAAAGGCAATGGCAGCAGCACCCCGAATACCTGCTAATGAAATCATGTTTAATTGATTTCGTTTGAGACGGAAAGGTAACATCAAACCGTAAACAGACAATGGTCGAGCGATAATGGTCATAAACAACATGATAGCAAGTGCTACTGGGAATGTCTCAATAAATCCTTTGAAGTTAGACAATAAGCCTAAGATGAAAAATAGACCAATCTGCATGATTTCAGTAAATCCATCAAAGAAAAAGACGATGTCACGCTTACCTCTAAATTCTATATTACCAAGATAAATACCTAAAATATATAGAGCCAGGTAGCCATTACCGCCAAGAAGACTTGTAGATGCGTAAGTAATGAGCATAGCAGAAGCCATAAAGACAGCGTATAGTCCGTCTGCTTCAAGTCGAAGATTTCGAAGTAATTTCCCAATGACAAATGCAAAGGCAAAACCCATAACAATACCGAGAGCTACCTGAGATAAAATCAGAATGGGAATAGATACTTCTGATCCCACGATTATAGATAAGAATACCATAGTCATTGTATAAGCCGTCGGGTCATTGGAGCCACTTTCAAGCTCTAGTAGTGGTGCTGTATTATATTTAAAGTTTAAGTTTTTTGATCGTAATATATTTGAGACACTAGCGTAGTCCGTTGAACCCACAATGGATCCAATGAGCATACCCTCCAGTAATTCAAACCCTAAAATGTAGTGACAAAATAAACCTGTAACTAGGGCAGTTGCAACAACACCCAAGGAACTAAGCACAATTGCTTCTTTGGCAACTGGCTTAGCCATATTCCAATTTGTACCAAAGCCTCCGTAAAACATGATAACCATGAGCGCGATAGTAGCAAAATTATCCGCAAATTCGAAATCCTCAAATTCAAGACCTAGTAAACCAAAGATCATACCTAGGGCAATAAACAATAACAGAGCAGGTATCCCGTGTTTATTAGAGAATCGGATGGCAAAGAGTGCTAGGATGAAAATAACACCGATAAATAAATACTGCATATATACTCCTTTCTGATAGATAATGATGAAAAAAATCTAAAGAGGTTGTAAATTTTAACCTCATTGTTTAGATGAACTAATTTCTTTCTAATCTTTATTCTATCATAAAGTTTAAAAAGGTCAAAAGAGCTGCCCTTAGGCAGTTGTTCTGTTGATTTAATTATAGTATAAACTCTTGAGATTCTCTTTTATGTATTAATTTATGGCATGAAAAGAAGACAAGCTGAATATATAAAAGCAGGAGGTGTAGGCATTGGATGAAAAAGAATTAATCAAAGAATATTTTAGAGAAGTAGATAAGAGAAAAAATCTAGAAGAGAAGAAAGTTGCTGAAAAAGAAAAAAAAGGTAAAATAAAGCAAAAACGTGATATATTTATAAAATCAATCTTTACGGTAGTAATAGGATTAATGCTTCTTTACTTGATTAAAATGATCAGTGATATATTCAGTCAATTTTTACTCTAAATGTAAAAGGTCACTAAAAAATAGTTAGTGACCTTTTACAATAGAATAATCTGTAACTCTGATAGATTGTTTATATCGAGCCATCTATTGCATTCTTTGTTATTGAGACAAATACTTAATTTGATTTCTACCTGCGTCTTTTGCTTGGTATAAAGCTCTGTCTACCACCTTAAACAAATCGTCATATGACGATTTGTTATTCGGAATCGTAGAAGTAACCCCTATACTCACAGTTACATAATTACTTACTGAAGACTTCTCATGAGGAATTTTAATGGACTCGATATTTATCCGTAACATAGTAGCAATTTTTATTGCCTCTTCTTTCCCTGAATCAGGCAGGAGCACAATAAACTCCTCTCCACCATAGCGGGCTGCCATGTCGGATGAACGGGACAATGATTTTTTAAGAGTGTCTCCCATTTTAATCAGGCACTCATCACCTGCCATATGTCCATATAAATCATTAAATTGCTTAAAGTAATCAATATCCAGTAGTATTAATGCAATAGGTCTTTTATATCTCAAACATCGGCGCCATTCGATTTCTATGGTTTCATCATATTTTCTTCTGTTCCATATTCCTGTTAAGCAATCTTTGAATGAAAGCTGATTCAGGTTTTTATTTATCTTTTCTAATTCAAGCTTTTGTTGTTCAATTTTTTCCTTTGACTTTTCTAAATCCTTAGTCCGTTGAGATACTAATTCATCTAAATTGGAATTAATTTCGGTCAGTTCTGCAGTTAAAATTTCCTCTCGTGCCAAAGAATCTGAAAACCTTTTTGATAATAATAAAGAATTTGCAAAAGCAAAAACTAATTGTCCAACAGAACTAAGACTGCCTGTTCGGATCAAAGTCTTTAAAAATGCAGATCCATCATCATTCATCCATATATTAAGAAATATAATATCGTTTATACTGATCAATGATAAGGCCAATGCACCTATAGCTATAAACCAGCTACCATCTTCTTTGTGAATACATATTCTGATTAACGCTACTAATATATATATAATTATAAATACAGCCCATATTTGGTATATAAGATTGAAAGAGGTGAAAATTCTAGCAGGTGTTAGAACAACTAAGAATCCAAAAATAGCTCCAATAATTTGAGCAATTTTAGTTATTCTAGCATGAAAATATTGAGGGTAAATCAACATAAAAAATAGTAATATCAATGGGATTCCGAAATAGAAGGAAAGTGTTTGTAACTTATGAGCAATCTCCCAACTAAAGTTAGGAAATAAATACATGAAAAATCTTTCTCCTACTAGCAGAGTCCTCATTCCTACTAAAAGACAAAACAATCCAAAATACAACGACGAAGTGTTCTTTTTCCTAAAAAGGAATAATGCTAAATGATATGCTCCTATGTATATCAAACTTCCAAATATGATTAACTCTGCTGCTAAACTCTTATCTCGTAACTTTATAATTTGCTTTTCACCGCCAAGATTTATACTCTCCAGCATTCCTCCACTGCGATGATGAAAATTTGAAACCTGAATTAAAATTTCATTTACTCCCTGAGATGATTCGAATAACGCTAATTGAGGAATGTATTGGGGAGTCATTATCTCCCTATTTTCACCTACCTTTCCAGCTATAGCAATCAGTTCTCCATTTACCCAGAGTTTATACGCTGTAAACATCCTTGGAATCTTTAAACCTAATTTGATATTTTCTGCTGTTATAAATTGCAGTCGATAGGTTGCATATCCATAACCTGATTGATCTTCATTTCCTTTGTATTTATTCCATGAACTGGGAATCTGAATATACTCGTTTGATGACTTGGTTTCAGCTTTACCGGGAGCTATGAGTTGATTCCAGAAGAATTCCCATTGACCATCTAAACGAACGACACTATTTTCAAGTTTCACTCGGGTTAAGTCCATAACACCTGATTCAGCCATAGTTTTAATCTCAGGTCTTTGAGCAGAACACGCTCCAAAAATGAATGATATTAATATTATTATCATGATAATATGTAGCTTGTATTTATACATCAAATTCACCTCGTGATGTTAAAGCATTCCTTATATAATAATCGCCTTAATTTTAAATATTTTAAGTTTTATTATAATGGTGGATTATATAATTAAGTTAGCCACCATTATACAAAAAAACGCCACGTGAA
>NZ_CALNCS010000043.1 GCF_937875145.1 Alkalibaculum bacchi
GTCCCAGTCGACCTCATCGCGGTACGAGTCTTCCGGAACTTTATCTTCTTCTTTCAACAGAGAAACCTTTCTTACTAAGAAATAGCTAATAGTATTAGATAATGTTTAGTAGAGTACCCGCCTATAAACTATTTGCTAATACCATTAGCAAAATTTAAACAACAACACATTCCCGTCATAATGTTCACTGAGTGAGTTAGCACTAGTCCACTACATCTGATAGAGAAGTTTCTTATTTTTTGTTGCTGTTTCTCTAAATAGGGATATGGGAGAAAATTAGTCTCTCCGAGATAACTACTGTGTTTTAAAGCTATTTAATTTAATTAGTAGCTACTTCAATGTTTTGGATGTCTATGTTCAGAATTTGAGATATTATGATTAGTACATCGGCTGCACTTGCAAAGGAATATGTTGTCATTGGTGCTGTGAGGCATCTGTGAGGTTAATAGCTGTAACTTAAAACTCTTTACAACGAGATAGTCGTACTCCAGTCGGTAGCGTATCAAAAATGCCTTATTTGTTTGGACTTATCACTTGTTGATTAGTACTACTCAGCTCATATTTTCGTATCTATTTTAGAAATATGCAAACTGATAAATATGCATTATGAGGGGTAAAAAATAATGAAAGATACACAAGAACAAATTAGGGTTGTGCAGGAAACAGTTGCTGGCAAAGAGATAACCCTGGCTCATATTATTGGTGGACCAGCTCCTATAATCTATACAAAATTAGGAATGAATCCTACAGTTGACTACCAATCGAGTGCTTTAGGTATCATGAATATGACACCTCCAGAATCGACAGTTATTGCCTCAGATATTGCTCTTAAAAGTGCTGACGTATATCTTGGTTTTGCAGATCGCTTTACAGGAACCTTAATCATATCAGGAGAAATTGCTGAAGTAATAACAGCGATTACTGCAGTTGTAAGCTATTTTCGTGATGTCCTTGGCTATGTTTCGTGTGATGTTACAAAACGATAGGGAATTCTATGTCTATAAGATTGACGAGAGAAGAGTTTTTAGAAAAAATTTTTCATAATTGTTATCAAGAAAATAATATTGAACATTTACGTTGGACGCGAGTTAGCGTGCCTGGCCGAGAAGTCGATCTAGCACATATTATTGGTGTATCCGATAGAAAAGTTTATGAAAATCTAGGGCTACATATTGGTGTTCACGAAGGTGAAGATCATGTAGGTGAAGCTATTGGCTTAATGCGGTTTACTCCGTGGGAATCTGTTGTTATTGCCGCTGATATAGCTGTAAAAAATAGTTCAATCAGTATAGGTTTTATGGACAGATTCAATGGTTCATTAATTTTAGTTGGAACAATTGCAGATGTGGAGAATGCAGAAACTGAAATTCTTCGGTATTTTAATGATGCTTTACATTTTAATGTCTGTAGTCTCACAAAATAGTAAATAAATATATTAATAATTTGATAAATGGGAGAGTTCATCAAGTTCAATAAAGCATTGAAGGTTAACTATGAAAAAGCTTTTTTTAATGGGCCGCAGTGAAGCTGGTAAAACATCTCTTGCTCAGGTTTTGAGAGGAGAAAGGCCACATTATCATAAGACACAATATACATATGCAAATAGTGATACAATTGATACGCCTGGCGAATATTCGGAATCGAATCAACTTGGAGTTGGGCTTGCTTGTTTCTCATTCGAAGCTGATGTTATTGCAATTGTAATTGCTGCTGATGAGCCTTTTAGTGTTTTTGCTCCGAATTGTGGTTCTTTTTTAAATAGGCCTCTTATTGGAATTATCACTAAAATAGATTCCCCATACGCCAATATAGCAATGGTGAGACAGTGGCTTATTAATTCTGGATGTGAGCAAATCTTTTTAATTAATAATATGACAGGTGATGGTGTTGAGGAACTGAAGAATTATCTAAAAAGCGATTTTCCGCGGATTTCTTTAGATGAAGCAAAAGTGCATCAGAGGCAAGGTCTTCGTGACTGGGATATCATTCCTAAAAATTTATAAGTTTGATATATACCAATAAAATATATTTAGTATTTAACTTTTATATAAGAGTAAGAGAAAAGATTTAATTTTTATACTCAGTAAAATGAATTATTTTGCATAAATATTAATTTATTTTAAACAGCGTAAAAGAACAGTTGTTGGAGTTTTATAAACTATTAAACTAAAAAATATTGAAATATTGTTCTTGCAAATAGTTTAGAGCGAAATAAAGTCTTTTAACTAAAAATGATGTAAATTAACTGTACAAATAGTCTAATTAGAAAAATAGTTAGTATAAAATGAATGAAATAATTTAAAGTCTAGTCATAGTACCTTGATTAGAAAGAATTTGTCTATAAGCAAATTATGTAAATATTAAATAGTGAAACTTAATATAGACTAAATAAGAATTTGTCTTATATACAATATACTAAGAAAATAGAAAATTTATATACAATTTATGACGTAAGGTTATGGTATACAAAAGTTTAAAAAGTGAGTCATTTATTTTTCTTTATTTGATCCTATATGATTGTATAAAATTAATTGAAAAAATTAGTAAATTATAAAAATAACAGCATAATATACAAATAAAATTATCAAAAATAATTTTATTAATAGAATTAATTCCTAAAATGGCTTATTTCATTTTAAAAAGACATAATTTTCTTAAAATTTTTAGATCCAGATAAAATTCAATAAATTTATTTTTTCTCTTTTGAATTTGAATTTAGGAATAATTTTCTACACTAAAAATTTTAGTTAATAGAAATTCAAATGTAAAAAGTATCTTATATCACCGTATGCAACAGATTATCTACCAATTACCGATAGTTAAGGGTCTGTCAATAAGGTTCACATGAGGTAAAGCTGTTAGCTTGCTCACTGCCGATAGATAGCAAGTGAAGTCGATGCATGTTAAAAGGAATGGGAGGTACAGGTGGCGGTTGCAGATGTTTCTTTAGAAGGTCTTGCCAAAGTAAAAAAACGTGAACTCGATCAAAGCTTTTTTAAGAAGGGTATTTTTCTTGGTTTGTTTTCTGGCATTACGTATGGTCTTTACAGCGCTTTTATAACAGCGGCCCAAAATGTTGGTGTTTGGAGTAATTGGTGGAGTAGTTTTGAATCTACATCTTTTATAGCAATTTTTATTTTTCCTACAATTGCATCTGCACTAAATGATCTTTGTAGTGCCATTTGGGCTTTGGTTGTAACCGCAAAGCAAGGAAAACTTGGGGACTTTACTCTAACCCTAAAATCAAAGCCAGGTAGGATTATGATTGGGGCAGCACTTGTGGGCGGTCCTATAGCTACGACAAGCTATATTATTGCCCTTTCGCAAGCTGGTCCCATTGCGTCGCCCGTTGCAGCCCTTAATGTCACTGCTGGTGCTATTTTCGGACGGGTGTTGTATAAGCAAAAACTTAGTGGAAGAACAATCCTAGGTATAGCTACTTGTTTGGTAGCAAGTATTATGATCGGAAGTACAGCACTAACCGGTGAAATGGGTAGTGGGGTAACTACTGGATTATTTTTTGCAGTAATTGCAGCGTTGGGCTGGGGACTTGAAGGTACTATCGCTGGTTTTGGTACTTCAATGATTGATTTCCAGATAGGTATTACCATCCGTCAATGTACTTCAGGAATTGCTAATTTGTGTATTTTGCTGCCAGTCTTATCGATTATTGGAAATGTGGGTGTAGGAACCGTATTTAATTTTGTAGGACAGGTAGTCACAAATACTCCTTGGTGTTTTATTTTTCTATTGAGTGGCTTTTTTGCATACATTTCTTTTGCAAGTTGGTATAAAGGAAATTCCATGTGTGGGTCGGCACTTGGTCAGGCTCTAAATGGTACCTACACTTTCTTTGCACCACTTTTCACTTGGATTGTTGTTGGAATTGCTATGGGACTCGAAGGATATTCGCTTGCTCCTATTGCATGGCTAGCTGCCATCGTAATGATGGTAGGAATTTTTATCATCGCTGTTAATCCTAAAGAATTTTCTAGAAGGGAGGAAAAATAATGAATAATTTAAGACCTCTAAATTATGCAATTCTTAAGTACTACACACAAGTCGATGAAGCCAGTGTGGATGATGTGATGGGTGCACTTGCAAATTCTTATCAAGAATATGCGACTTTTAATAAGCCCAAAATGATAGAGGCATTAATGACGGCCGAAAAAAATGGGCTTATTGAAGAGTCTCGTTTTGACCTAGATGATTTAAACGAGATCAGAGTTTTTTATCACGCTACACAAGAACAGCGTGAAATGATCAATTCCTATATTAAATAGAGGAGATATAGATGCGTTACAGGGGTGAGGAAGCCATCGGTCTCATTGAGACAATCGGAATGGTCCCTGCAATCTATGCTGCAGACGCGATGCTCAAGGCCGGAGATACTGAACTAGTAAGCTATGAAAATATCGGATCTACGCTAGTAACTATCATTGTTAAGGGTGACGTTGCGGCTTGTGAAGCAGCTGTTAAAGCGGGATGCGCTGCCGCTTCGAGTATTGGGAAATTAACCGCACATAACGTTATGAAGCGCCCTGTCCCATCTATTGGAGATGTTGTCTCTGTCCACGATGTGGATTATTAGGGAGGTCAAGGTGGCTGACGAAAGCATAAATGCTTTAGGCATGATAGAGACATTTGGTCTTGTATGGGTTCTCGAAGCCGGTGACGCTATGTGCAAAGCTGGCGATGTTGAGTTGATAGGCTACGAGAACACAGCTTCGGGATATATTTCAATTTTAGTCAAAGGAGATGTCGCAGCTTGTAAAGCTGCTGTTGAGACTGGTGTAAAAGCTGTCGAATCACTTGGGGCAGAAGTCTATAGCTCTGTTGTTATTCCTAGGCCACACCCAAGCCTTAAGAAAATTACAGATAAGTACAAAGTTGAAAATCTTTTGCCGTATTAAGGAGGTGTCTGATGGCTCTGATAGACAATGACTTGCTTTCTATTCAGGAGGCTCGAATTCTCCTTGAGCATGCTAATAAGTCTGTCAAATTGCTAGATAGCCTTCCTCCTTCAATTAGCAAAAATTTTTTGATTAGTTTAAGAAAGACTTTGATTTTAAAAATTGAGCAGTATGCCACACTTGCTTATGAGGAATCAGATTACTGCAACCCTAGTGATGAGGCGCGACTTATTAAATGGGTTCTAGAAGACTTACTACTAGATACATTACATGAGCCTCCTGTTCAAAAGATAATTGAAGAGAGAAATGGATATTCGAAAGTTCTTCTTTCAAAAGGTATTGTGGTTTCTCTTTTACCTGAGTGGCTCAGTGTTCCA
>NZ_CALNCS010000044.1 GCF_937875145.1 Alkalibaculum bacchi
TAGTAAAAGATAATTATTTGTTTATTTTTTCATGCGATAGCCGTGTATAATCGCTAGTCTTTAGTCCCTAGACTTTAGTCGCTAGCTTGTATGTATTCCTTTTGGGTCAAGATTTTTCGCTTGCGCTCAAGATGACTGGGAGGAATCAATGTCAAAAGTAAAACTTTCCTATTACACGAAAAAGACCCTAGAGGAATACCCTGATGCTAGGGTCTAGGGTCTAGTGACTAGAGTCTAAATTATTTTTTAAGATTGTAGAAAGATTTAATTCCATTGTATTTTGCGGATTCAAATAATTCATCTTCGATTCTTAGAAGTTGATTGTATTTTACTACACGGTCCGTTCTTGAAGGTGCACCTGTTTTGATTTGTCCAGCATTGACTGCTACTACTAAATCAGAGATTGTGCAATCTTCTGTTTCTCCAGAACGATGTGAAATTACTGCAGTGTAACCTGCTCTTTTTGCCATTTCAATGGAATCTAATGTTTCTGTTAATGTACCAATTTGATTTACTTTTATTAATATTGAATTTGCGATGCCTTGTTCAATACCTCTTGCTAATCTTTCTGTATTTGTTACAAATAAATCGTCACCTACTAGTTGAATTTTGCTTCCCAATCGCTCTGTTAAAAGCTTCCAACCTTCCCAATCTTCTTCTGATAGACCATCTTCAATAGAGATGATTGGATATTTAGCAACTAATTCTTCAAAATAAGATACCATTTCTTCTGCTGTTCTTACAACACCTTCGCCTTTGAAATTGTATTTTCCGTCTTGATACATTTCTGTAGCGGCTACGTCCATAGCTAAGAATATATCTTCTCCTGGTTTGTATCCAGCTTTTTCAATACCTTCAATAATTACATCAAGAGCTTCTTCACTTGATGATAAATTTGGAGCAAAACCACCTTCATCACCTACTGCAGTGCTAAGCCCTTAGATCGGAAGAGCACACGTCTGAACTTCATCACCTACTGCAGTGCAGCCCTTTGCTGTTAAGAACTTTTTTGAGATTGTGAAAGATTTCAGCACACATTCTCAATGCTTCTTTGAAAGAATCTGCACCAACTGGCATAATCATAAATTCTTGAATATCTACATTGTTGTCAGCATGTTCTCCACCATTCAAAATGTTCATCATTGGAACTGGAAGCGTTTTTGCATTCACTCCACCTAGATATTGGTACAGTGGTAAACCACAAGCTTCTGCAGCTGCTCTTGCAACAGCTAATGATACGCCTAAAATCGCATTTGCTCCTAATTTTCCTTTATTGTTGGTGCCATCTAATTCAATCATCAATTGGTCGATGCCAACTTGATCTCTTGCATCTAAACCGATAATTTCTGGGGCAATAATATCGTTGACATTGTCAACCGCCTTTGTAACACCTTTACCTAAATATCTATTTTGATCCCCATCTCTAAGTTCTACTGCTTCGAAAGCACCTGTTGAGGCTCCTGATGGCACTTGTGCTCTACCAAAAGCACCACTCTCTAATGTTACTTCTACCTCTACTGTAGGATTTCCTCTTGAATCTAAGATTTCTCTTGCATATACATCATTAATAATTGTCATATGATATTCTCCCTTCAAAATTTTATTAATTTATTAGCGATTCTCCAGTCATTTCAGCTGGTTTATCGATATTTAGTAATTGTAAAATAGTTGGTGCAATATCAGCTAATTTGCCATCTTTAATAGATGTAACATTCTTAGCGCCTGTTAAAATACATGTAACTGGATTTGTGGTGTGGGCTGTAAAAGCTTCGCCACTTTCAGGGTCGACCATTTGCTCTGCATTACCATGATCCGCAGTAATCAGGGCACAGCCACCTTTTGCCTTTATCGCCTCAATAACTTTGCCTAAACATTCGTCTACCGCTTCAACAGCTTTTACTGCCGCACCAAAAACGCCAGTATGTCCTACCATATCACAGTTAGCAAAATTAAGGACTATAAGAGAGTAGTCCTTCTCTTCTATTGCCTTTACTACCTTTTCTGCTACCTCATATGCGCTCATATCAGGTTTTAAGTCGTAAGTAGCAACTTTAGGGGATGAGATAAGGGCTCTATCTTCTCCAGCATACTCTCTTTCGGCTCCTCCATTAAAAAAATAAGTTACATGAGCGTATTTTTCTGTTTCTGCAATTCGAAGTTGCTTTAACCCGTTTTTTGAAATGGTCTCGCCAAGTGTATGATTAATAGACTGTGGTTTAAATGCCACATGAACATTATCAAGTGTAGTATCGTATTGAGTCATCGTTGCAAAATAAAGTTTCTTATAACCATTTTCTCTTTCAAAACCATCAAATTCTTCGTCTGTTAATGCACGGGTAATTTGACGAGCTCGATCAGGTCTAAAGTTAAAAAACACGACGGAATCCTTTTCGCCAATTGCGCCTATTGGATTTTCTCCATTGCAAATAACAGTGGGCAAGACAAATTCGTCATTAACTTGTTCCTTATAGGAGTCCTTCACTGCTTGTACAGCAGACTCTGCTTTTTTTCCTACGCTATTTACCATCGCGTCATATGCTAGCTTTACTCTTTCCCAGCGATTGTCTCGATCCATAGCATAATATCTACCAGAAACGGTTGCAATCTGCCCAAGGCCGATTTCTCCAATTTTTTGTTCTAAAAGTTCTACATAGTGTAAACCGCTTGTAGGTGGAGTATCACGTCCATCTAGGAAACAGTGAATATAAACTTTCTCCTTAAAGCCTTTTTTCTTAATCATATCAATCAAAGCTATAAGGTGATCTTGATGGCTGTGTACGCCTCCATCAGACAATAACCCCATTAAATGAATTGCGGTACCATTGACTCTTGCGCTTTCAATTGCTTCAATTAATTCAGGATTTTCGTAAAAATCTCCGTCCTCTATAGACTTTGTAATCCTAGTTAATTCTTGATAGACAACTCTGCCGGCACCTATATTAAGATGACCAACTTCTGAATTACCCATTTGTCCTTCAGGAAGACCAACCGCTAAGCCGCTCGCATTAAGCAAGCTATGAGGATTTTCCTGCCAAAGTGCATCTAAAACAGGTGTCTTTGCAGCCTTTATAGCATTTCCTGCAGTCTCTTTCGAGCAACCATAGCCGTCTAAAATAATAATTGCACTTAAAATATCCAAAACCCCCTCGTGTAAGTTCTAAGTTGTACGTTCTAAGCCCTAAGTAAAACCTTTTAGCCACCAAGGGTGACTTTGTGCGGAACGACGAGGGCGTCGTTCCCTAGTAATGATGGAAATTTAGAAACAAGACTTACCTCACCTCTAGATGAGCTATAATTTCGCCCACCATCTTACCACCTCAATCAGTATTTTACTAAATCCACAAAATCCATCTTCAAGCTCGCTCCGCCTACTAATGCTCCATCAATATTTGGCATGCCCATTAGTTCTTTTACATTTGATTTATTTACGCTTCCGCCGTATTGGATTCTTATCGCTTCAGATTCTTGTGATGTATAGAGTTTTTCTACTGTTTCTCTAATCCATTTACATACTTCCTCAGCTTGTTCGCTTGAAGCTGTTTTTCCAGTGCCAATAGCCCAGATTGGTTCATATGCAATAATCACTTTGCTTATTTGATCTTTGGTTACGCCTTCTAATGCTAATCGAACTTGATTTGTGACAATATCTTCTTGTAAACCTTTTTCACGTTCTTCTAAACTTTCTCCAACGCAAACTATAGGAATAAGATCTAAAGACAACGCCTTTAGTACTTTTTTATTGACTGTTTCATCTGTTTCAGCAAAGTACTGTCTTCTTTCAGAGTGTCCGATAATTACATATCCTACTCCTAGTTCTTTAAGCATTTCTGCAGAAACTTCTCCAGTATATGCTCCTGATGTTGCCCAATGCATGTTTTGTGCACCTACTTTTACATCCGTGTCCTTCAATAATTCTATTGCAGTGCTAAGGGACGTAAAAGTAGGGCAAATAACTGCATCTACTTCTGCGTCTTTTATTTTATCCTTTAATTGTAACAAAAATTCTTTCGTTGTTTCTATATTATTATTTAATTTCCAATTACCTGCAATTACTGGTCTTCTCATCTTATTCTCCTTATAGATCCTCTAAAATTTCAATACCTGGTAATGATTTTCCTTCTAAGTATGTCAAGGAAGCTCCCCCACCTGTAGAAATGTGAGTCATCTTATCTCCATAGCCTAATTTCTTTACTGCAGCAGCTGAATCTCCACCACCTATAATAGTAGTAGCATCTGCTTTCGCCATAGCTTCAGCAATTGCAAGAGTACCCTTTGCAAATGCATCAAATTCAAATACGCCAACAGGTCCATTCCAGATAATTGTCTTAGCTTTTACGATTTCCTCACTGAATATTTCTCTCGACTTTTCACCAATATCCAAACCTTCTTGGTCTGAAGGTATCGCATCAAAGCTTACCGTTTTATGCTTTGCATCAGCAGCAAACTCTTTTGCTACAACGATATCAACTGGAAGAAGAAATTTCACACCCTTTTGCTTTACTCATCAATTCTTTTGCAAGTTTAATTTTATCCTCTTCTAGTAAAGAAGTTCCAATTTCATAACCTTGAGCTTTTAGGAAAGTATAGGCCATACCTCCGCCAATAATCAATGTATCTACCTTTTCAATTAAATTGTTGATAACACCAATTTTATCAGAGACCTTCGCTCCACCAAGTATTGCTACAAAAGGTCTATCCGCATTGTCTAATGCATTTCCCATAACACGCAATTCTTTTTCGATTAATAATCCAGATACAGCTGACAAGTACTCTGCTACTCCAGCAGTTGAAGCATGAGCTCTATGAACAGCTCCAAAAGCATCATTTACAAAAATATCACCTAATGAAGCCAACTCTTTTGAAAATTCTGAATCATTTGCCTCATCTTCTTTTCTATATCGAGTATTTTGAAGTAAAAGTACGTCTCCGTCCTTTAACTGAGAAGCCATTTCTACTGTTTTGGCACTAACCACTAAATCGTCATTAGCAAAAGCAACTTCTCTATCTAATAATTTTGATAATTCCTTCGCTACGGGTTCAAGAGAAAATTCAGGATTAGGCTTTCCCTTTGGACGACCTAAGTGAGACATTAGTATTAATTTTCCGCCTTGTTCTATAATGTATTTAATAGATGGCAACGCACCTACAATTCTACCATTGTCTGTAATTTCTTTCATTTCATTAAAAGGAACATTGAAATCAACCCTCATTAATACTCTTTTACCCTTTAAATCCACATCTTTTATACTTTTCTTCGCCATAGTATCCATCCTCCTATCGTTCTATTTTTATCCAAAATAAGGATACATCAACCAAGTTATTATATCAAGCAATAAATATTAGGTCTACGTTCTAAGTAAAACGATGCCACCGTTGGTGGTTTATAGGTTTTGCTTACCACCTAAAAGATTAAAAAATAATTTTTCTCCACATACAATAAACGGGAAGGAGGTATCTCCTTCCCGTATTCAAGTCTTAATTATTTATTCATTGAACCGAAGTATTTAACAAGTCGTACTAGTTGAGAAGTGTAAGACATTTCATTATCATACCAAGAAGTAATCTTAATCATTTGTTCGCCATCTTTTTCAATGATCTTAGTCAATGTACCATCGAATAAAGAGCCGTATTTCATTCCAATAACATCAGATGAAACGATTGGATCTTCTGTATAACCTAAAGTTTCATTCGCTGCTGCTTTCATTGCTGCATTAATTTCTTCTACTGTAACTTTCTTTTCTGTTGTAAATGTTAAGTCAACTAAAGAACCTGTTGTTAGAGGCACTCTAATAGCTGCTCCGTCTAACCTGCCATTAAGTTCAGGAAGTACTTTACCTACAGCTGCTGCTGCGCCTGTGCTTGTTGGAATTGCATTTGCTGCTGCTGTTCTACCTCTTCTTACATCTTTATGAGGACCGTCTAAAGTTTTTTGATCATTTGTATACGCATGAATTGTAGTCATTAAACCTTCTTTTAAACCAAATTTATCGTTTAATACTTTTGCAACTGGTGCTAAACAGTTTGTTGTACAAGATGCACCACTGATCACTGTTTCAGTTCCGTCTAAAATGTCGTGATTTACATTAAATACGACCATTTTTACTTCACCCTTTGCTGGAGCAGAAATAACAACTTTCTTTGCACCTGCTTTAATGTGTTTTTCTGCACCTTCTTTTGTTGCAAAGAAGCCAGTAGATTCGATAACCACGTCTACACCCATTTCACCCCAAGGTAAAGTTTCTGGATCTCTTTCAGCTAAAATCTTAATTTCTTTACCATCAACTAAGATTGCACCTTCTTTTGCTTCTACAGATTTATCGTATCTTCCTTGTGAAGTATCGTATTTTAATAAGTATGCTAAAGATGTTGCGTCTGTTAAATCGTTGATTGCTACAATATCAAAATTTGTATCTCCAAAAATTGCTCTAAATGCCAAACGTCCTATTCTACCAAAACCATTGATTGCTACTTTAACTGCCATGATGATTCCTCCTAATTATTTATTATTTCATTAGCTGCACTTTCATCTGTGATTAAAATTAAATCTCGTCTCACATTACATGTTGCTTTAATTGCAATTGCTTTATCTTTCCCACCAGCTATTGCGACTACTGTAGGAATTTTAAGGTACTGATCAATATTAATTCCTACATTGCTAGAGGGGCATACAATTTGACCATTTTCATTTATAAAATGTCCAAATGTTTCAGCCACAGCATTTTTATCCTTTAAATGCTTGATAACATCCTGTGGTAGATTTCTCCATTGTGCCATAACATCAGCTCTACCTATTCCCTGTATTAATATATCGATATCGTTAAATTTACAGAATACATCCTTTATATCAGGCGTTTCTCTCAAAACATTGAGTATATCCTTATCGATATTATCGGGTAAGTGTAACACCTCTTGTTGAGCATCCAATTTATTACCTATCATAGAGACGATGCTATTTGCTTGCGTCGAATGACTTCTTCCAATCCCACCTCTTGCAGAGAGAACGGTGATATTGGGATAATGTACTTCTGGGAAATTACGTGCAACAGCTGCTACACCACTACCTCCAGTTACTGCGATAATAGAATGATTCTTTAAAATACTTATAGTATAGTTTGCCGCAGTTTTCCCCATAAATTCTAAAATTGTTTTATTTTTTTGACTATCTCCCGGAACAATAAAAACTTTTTTAATTCCTAGTTTTTCTCTAAGTTTCTCTATGAGGTCCTCTAAGTTTTTATAATGGTACATGACCTCTTTTAGTTGTCCAAGAATTTGCTCTCCCGAACTTGTTAGAGAAATCCCTTGTCTTTCAACTAGGACAAAATTCTGCTTATTGAAAAACTCGACTTCATTGCGAACCTGTCTTTCACCTAAAGACAATTCATTGGCTAGATTTCTCCTACCTATAGGTTGATGGGCTCTAATATAGGACAACAATTCATACCGCAACTCCATCATTTCTAGCACTTCTGGGATAATTTTTTGTTGAATGCGAATGAGCTCTTTATCATCCATATCTAATCCTCCCATGCTACTATTTCCTAAACCCAACAAACATATGCGTATTATAGTGGGTCAATTTTGTCCCTGCGGGTCATTAAATACATTATATATGCTTTCATTATTTATTTCAATAGTAAAGAAGAAAATTCTTCATTTTTTTCTTCTTTTGGCATACAAATAACATGAAATTGTTTACATAAAATATTGCATATCGAACAAATAATGTGTTATACTTTTCAGTGAAATAAAACTCATTTTTATCTATCTAATTTTAATTACTATACATATATGTCGAAGGAGGATATACAATTGGCAATTAAGGTAGCAATTAATGGATTCGGGCGAATAGGAAGAAATGTATTAAGGATTCTTGAAGAACAAGAATCAGAAGATTTTGAATTGGTACTTATTAATCACTCAACGGATTATAAATTATTAGCTCATTTAATACAGTACGATTCTCTATTTGGTAGATTTGACGGCACTGTTGAAATAGCCGAAGATGGACTAATCATTAATGGAAAAAAAGTCTATATTACAGGAGAAAGAAATCTAGATAATGTTCCATGGGACCAATACGATATTGACATTGTAATAGAGTCAACTGGAAAATTTAGAGACCGAGAAAGTGCGCAAAAGCACTTAGCTAAAGGAGTTAAAAAGGTAATCATCACAGCCCCCGGAAAAGACGAAGATATCACTATAGTCATGGGTGTAAATGATAACCTATATGACCCAGAAACACATGACATTATATCTAATGCTTCTTGTACAACAAATTGTCTTGCACCATTTACAAAAGTTCTCAATGATAAATTTGGCATTGTAAAAGGCCTTATGACTACAATACATTCTTTTACTAATGATCAAAGATTGTTAGACGGAACACATAAGGATTATAGAAGGGCAAGAGCCACAACAGAATCCATCATTCCTACATCTACAGGAGCCGCAAAGGCTATCGGAATTGTCATTCCAGAGCTTAGAGGCCTAATTAATGGCTCTTCTATGAGAGTGCCAACAAGTGCCGTATCCTTAGTAGATGCAGTCTATGAACTAAAAAACAATACTACTGTAGATGAAATAAACGCCGCCTTAGAAGAAGCTGCAAACACATATATGAATGGCATCCTCGCTTTTTCAAATGAACCATTAGTTTCTGTAGACTATCGAAAAGATTCTCATTCCTCTATCATAGATGGATTGTCCACAATGATGGTAGGTCAAAATCTAGTAAAGATCATATCTTGGTACGATAACGAATGGGGTTATTCCTCTCGAGTAGTAGATCTTACGAAACTAGTAGCAAGAGAATTAGCTAAAAGTACAGAAGAAGCCACTACATTTGCTTAATCAGACCCTATGCATAATATTGACATAGAGACCAAATACCTATACAAACTTTAAAAAAGCAGCCTAAATGGCCGCTTTTTTATTTATACAAATCAATTTTTGTATATTAATCCTATACAAGTAACTTTCAATCGTTTAACAGCAGTTCAACTATTGTTCTACAATATACTTTTCGGCACTAATGGCAGCAACAGCTCCATCAGCTGCTGCAGTGATTACCTGTTTTAACATCTTCTTTCGAACATCTCCAGCAACGAATATTCCTGGCACAGTGGTTTTCATATTTTCATCTGATACAATATACCCTTTACCATCTACTTCAACTAAATCCTTAAACAGCTCAGAGCTTGGATTATATCCTACAAAGCTAAAAACACCATCTGCTTTCAGTTCTGTTCGTTCTTTTGTCTTTACATTTCTTAAAACAACTGCATTTACAATGCCATCACCTTTGATTTCTTCTACTACGCTATCCAAAATAAATTCCATCTTTAAATTTGTAAAGGCCTTTTTCTGTAGAGATTTAGCGGCTCTTAATGTATCTCTTCTATGCACTACAGTAACTTTATCAGCAAATTTCGTCAAATACAACCCTTCATCTATAGCTGAATCCCCACCGCCGACTACTACTACATGTAAGCCTCTAAAAAAATTAGCGTCGCAAGTGGCACAATAGGATACACCTAAACCTCTAAATTCTTGTTCCCCTTTACATCCTATATTTCGTGGTTGAGAACCTGTTGCAATGATGACGGCTTTAGCTTTGTACTCTTCTTTGTCTGTTACAATATGAAAATAAGAATCTACTTTCTTTACAGATTCACATCTACCAGTGACAATTTCTGTGCCAAAGCGAAGGGCTTGCTCCTTCATTCGATTTGCTAATTCCATAGCATTATCACTTATAGAACCAGGGTAATTTTCCATATCGCTAGTAGTAGTAACTTGACCTCCAACTGCACCAGACTCTACAATCAATGTCTTTAACAGAGCCCTTGATGAATACAATCCCGCCGACAACCCCGCAGGCCCTCCTCCGATTATTACAACATCATAATCCTGCATTTCATCACTCCTATTTCTATTTTACACAAATAGTGCTTATCCATGATTTTATTCATACCCCTAAAACGTTGCTTTATTCAGTTTATGTTTTGTATTCTACCTTCTACGTCCCTAGTCACCTTGGGTGACCTTAATGCTTTTACATAGAACTTATAACATATCGGGGAAGTTATTCTGCCTCAACGCTTCGTACAAAACAATATTTACTGTATTCGATAAATTTAAGGATCTCGCATGAGGATTATCAATCATGGGGACTTTAAATCTCTGTTCCGCAAATTTTTCATGAATTTTCTCTGGCAGTCCTGCTGTTTCTTTTCCAAATATAAAAAAGCTCTCCTCAGGGTACTTTATATCCATGTAATATTTATGGGCCTTAGTCGTTAAGAAAAACAGATTGCTTCCACTGTATTTTTTTAAAAAGTCATCAAAACTTTCATGAATTTCTTTATCTAACAAATCCCAATAATCTAGACCTGCTCGTTTTAAATACTTGTCATTTAAGGAAAACCCAAGAGGCTCTATTAAATGCAATTTACTCCCCGTAATAGCGCAAGTTCGAGCTATATTCCCCGTATTTTGTGGGATTTCTGGTTCAAATAGTACAATATGATTCATTTTACATCTCCTTCTTAAGGTGGCCAGCTAAACCACATCTCGCCTATAAGCGAGGTTCGTTTTTCACGTCCTACCTATCAAGTAAAAAACTCCCCTAAGGAGAGTTTTTTACTTGACTACAATATTATATATTTTTCCAGGTACAAAGATTTCTTTTACGATGTTTTTTCCATTAATATGATTTGTAATGTTTTCATCTGCCATAGCGACTTTATTGGCGTCTTCTTTTGTTGCGTTTACTGGAACGGTGATCTTGCCTCTTACTTTACCGTTCACTTGAACAGCCATTTCTATAACAGATTCTATAGTCTTTTCTTCGTCGTATGTTGGCCAAGACGCTTGATTTAGTGCCCCATCAAAGCCTACAAGTTCCCAGAGTTCTTCTGTAATATGTGGAGCAATAGGATTTAGTAACATAATAAAGGTCTTAAACTCTGCCTTATTAATCTGCCCTTTTCCATTAAAATCATTTAGAGCGCTCATCATTGCTGCAATGGCTGTATTAAACTTAAGGGCTTCATAATCTTCGTTTACTTTCTTTATTGTCTTGTGCATAAGGACTTCATTTTCTTTGCTGTATTCATCCCCATCCACTAAAATCTCCTGTAATTTCCACAATCTATCCAGGAATCTCTTGCTTCCTTTCACACCATTTTCGTTCCAAGGAGCTGGTTTCTCATAATCTCCTATAAACATAATATACGTTCTTAAAGTATCTGCGCCGTATTCTTCGATAATATCTCTAGGATTAATAACATTTCCTCTGGATTTGGACATTTTTTCTCCATCAGAACCTAAAATCAAGCCTTGAGCAGATCTCTTAGCATAAGGCTCTTTTACTGGAACCTCTCCAATATCATATAAAAATCTATGCCAGAATCTAGAATAAATAAGATGCCTTGTTACATGTTCCATGCCGCCATTATACCAGTCTACTGGCATCCAATAATTTAGCTTGTCCTTAGAGGCAAATTCCTCGTGATTGTGTGGGTCTATATATCTTAAGAAGTACCAACTTGATCCTGCCCATTGTGGCATTGTATCCGTTTCTCTTTTTGCAGGGCCTCCGCATTTTGGACAAGTGGTGTTAATCCACTCTTCAATAGAAGCTAATGGAGACTCTCCTGTTTCGGTTGGTTGATAATTTTCTACATCAGGTAATCGAATAGGAAGGTCTTCTTTATTCACACCTACAAGCCCACAGCATTCACACTCTACAATTGGTATAGGCTCTCCCCAATATCTCTGGCGATTAAAAGCCCAATCCTTCATCTTGTAGTTTGTAGTCCTCTTGCCGATTCCTAGTTCTTCTACATATTCAATAGCTTTCGCTTTTGCTTCTTTTACGCTCAAACCATCTAATCGACCTGAATTGACGAGTGTTCCTTGTTCAATATCTGTATAGGCTTCTTCTTCAATATTTCCGCCCTTAATTACTTCAATAATAGGTAAATCAAATTTCTTTGCAAATTCCCAGTCACGTGTATCATGTCCTGGAACGGCCATAATGGCGCCTGTACCGTAACCCATCATGACATAATCTGCAATCCATACTGGAATACTTTCTCCATTAAGAGGATTGATAGCAGAAATACCTTTTATTTCTACACCTGTCTTTTCTTTTGCCAATTGAACTCTTTCGAATTCAGTCTTTTTCTTCGCTTGTTCTTGATAGCGCGCAAGCTCGTCTAAATTACTGATTCGATCTTTCATACTCTCTATAAGCGGATGTTCTGGTGCAATAACCATAAACGTTGCACCGTACAACGTATCTGCCCTTGTAGTAAATACAGTTAATTTCTCTTCAGAATCCTTGATAGAAAAATCTACCTGAGCCCCATAAGATCTTCCAATCCAGTTTTCTTGTTCTAATCGAATTCTAGGTGGAAAATGAACTTCATCTAAACCATCCAATAATTTATCTGCGTACTCTCTAATCTTTAGGAACCACACATCCTTTTCCATTTGTACAACTTCACTTCCGCATCGATCACAAACGCCACCCTGAGATTCTTCATTGGCTAAAACAACTTTACAATCATTGCAGAAATTAACATAAGTTGTATTTTTATAAGCGAAACCTTTGTCAAATAAATTCAAAAAAATCCATTGAGTCCACTTATAATAGTCTGGATCTGTAGAATCAATTGTTCGATCCCAATCAAAAGAATATCCAATTTCTTTTAGCTGATTCGTAAAAACTTCAATATTTTCATCTGTTACAATTCTTGGATGTCTTCCTGTTTTTATAGCATAATTCTCCGTTGGCAAACCAAAAGCATCCCAACCAATCGGAAATAATACATTATAACCTTCTAATCTTCTTTTTCTCGATATTACTTCTAGAGAAGTGTAAGCGCGAACATGTCCTACATGTAGCCCTACACCTGAAGGATATGGAAATTCGACTAAACCAAAAAACTTTGGTTTCTCGGAAAAATCAATTGCCTTAAAAACTTCCTTTTCCTCCCACTCCTTTTGCCACTTTTTTTCTATCTTCTTAAAATTATACGATGACATTTTTTTGCCTCCTCAATTCCCCTCAGGAACGAACCTTCCATAAATAAAAAGTCGCTAGCCTTTAGTCACGATTCACTAGCATTAGGGTATTCCTATAAAATCAAAAGTAGAACTTTCCTATTCTACAAAAAGAGCGCCATAGGCGCTTTATTTACCATCTTTTATCATTATAATGAACATTAATTTGCATGTCAAACATATTAGTTGTAAGTTCTACGCTGTAAGATTTAAGTAATTCCGTCACCTCTGGTGACAAGTTCGTTCTACGCATTATATTGTATGTTCTAAGTAATAACCAAAAAAACACATAAATGATCATAGCCCTTACAATACAACGTAGTACTAGCAAATCTTATTCTAAGAAAAATATTAAGTCATCACAGGTGACAAAATACTTTTACATAAAACCTAGAACATACGACTTATAACTTACGTCCGTCACTCCACAGTCTTTCTAAATTATAGAAAGTTCTCTCTTCTTGATGGAATATGTGCACGACTACTTGATTGTAGTCTAGTAGTATCCATCGACCTCCTTGGCGGCCTTCTCTACCTATGGGCTCTATTCCCAGTTTTGTGGCTTTGTCTTCGATATTGTCTGCAATAGCTTGAACGGCACGGTCAGATGAGCCGCTTGCAATAACAAACACATCTGCTAATGAAGTCACACCTTTTACCTCAATAGCTTCAATATCAAAACCTTGTTTATCGTCTATACTTTTCTTAATTAATTCAACAAATTCTGCTGTCTTTTGATCCATATAATTCTCCTTATCATTTATATTCTAATAGTATTGAATTTCTAGCGTCTATGGTCTGTGGATGTAATAATGCATTCATCGAAATGACAAAATGCACCGTATTATCAATAGCTCGTAAAATCGCTTGATCTAAATTGATTTTTGATAGTTTTCTTACTTCTTCTATGCCGTTATAAGATCTGCTCTTTTCTATAATGTCAGCCAAATAAATAATTTTTTCCAAAGTAGACATTTTTGCCCTGCCTGTAGTGTGATAATGTATGGCACTTAACACTTCTTCATCGTGTATACCAAAATCTCTCTTTGCTACAAATTCCCCTACAGGTCCATGCAGTAATTGAGGCTCTGCCAGAATCACCTCATCTAGTTCTAGATTTTCATCCTTTGCAATAACCATTAGCTCTTCCATCTTCATTTCTTTAGCACAGTCATGGCTAATCGCTGCTATTCTTGTTTTTTCGATATCACAATGATACCTCTTTGCTAAATCACTGGCACATTCAACTACGCCTATCGAATGTAAAAACCTATGCTCTGATAGGGTCCCCCTTAATTTACCTTCAATTTGGTCGTAATTCAAGAAAACACCCCCTTGAGCAGGATCCGCCTGCTTAGATGTTAGACACTAGTCTATAGTCACTAGCATTTAGCTACCTTCGGTAGCTAAAATCACCTTAAAAGAATACCCAAATACTAGGGACTAAGGACTAGCGTCGAACTACTTCACCTATACAGATTATTCTCATATATATATTTTAGCACCCTTTGTGGTAGTAAATATCGAATAGAATGTCCTTTTTTTACTCGAGATCTTATTTCTGATGAAGATACATCTATTTCTAGGGTATCAAGATTGGTAATATCTGCACCGTCGTTTTCATTAAGCTCTCTAATCCTTCGCGTCAAACATTTACCATCGTATCCTGGTCGAAAGGTGGTCACAATTTTTAGCTTTTTTAATAAATTTTTAGCTTCTTTCCATTGATGAATCTGAAAAATAATGTCTGCCCCTGATATAAAGTAGAAATCAGTGTCCTCATAGATTTCATCTAATTCCTTTAACGTATCAACTGTATAAGTAACCCCTTCTCGTTCCATTTCAATCGTAGAGATATCGAAATAGGGATTAGATACAATTGCTATCTTCGTCATATTATACCGATGATCTACTCCTGCATCCTCAATATCCTGTTTGTAAGGATTTGTTCCTGTTGGTATAAAAAGGACTTTATCTAATTGAAGTCGATCTCTTGCTGATTCGGCTAACAAAAGATGACCAAAATGAATCGGATTAAATGTCCCTCCTAGTATACCAACTTTTTTTCTCTCCTCTTTTTTCACTTGGCCTGCTCCTTATTTTCCTTTTGATTTAGGGAGTTCAATAATAGGTTTTGTATGATTGTGTTTATACAATACAAATTTATTTCCAATGACACAAACGATTTCTGCACTTGTAGAAATTGCCAAACTTTCTGCTACCTCTTTTACCTCTTCAAGTGAATTTTGTTGCACTTTACCTTTCACTAGTTCCCTTGCTTTTAAGGCATCTTTCGTTTGAACGATTAGATTAGGTGTAATACCTTCCTTGCCAATGTGTACAATGTCCGGCTCATGATGAGCAAGAGATTTCAAAAAACTTCTCTGTTTACTATTTAGCATCTTTTCCTCCTATTTAAAATATTCAAATTCAATATCACCCATACGTACTATTTTTCCATCTTCAATCCCCAAATCTTCAAGGTCTCGAATGACACCTTTATCTCTTAATACTTTTTGGAAATAAGCTATAGAATCGTAATCATCAAAGTTTACAGAAGTGAACAATCGCTCTACTAGTTCTCCTTCGATTACGTAATAATCATTCTCTCTTCGGACTCTGTAATCTTTCTCAAAGGTTGGGCGATATACTTTTTGTGCATCTTCTTCATTTATTTCAAAAATCGGCTCTACTTCTCCAATTTCTTTCAACAATGTAGCTGTACGGTCTAATATCACATCAATGCCTTGATTTGTTGCAGCAGATATAACAAACACTTCAAAACCGTCTTGTATTAATTTTTCCTTCAATTCATCTAAAGTGGATAAATCTTCTACAACATCGGCTTTATTTAATGCTACAATCTGTCTTCTTTCTGACAACTTTTTATTGTGTTTTTCTAATTCTAGATTAATTTTCTTAAAATCATCATAAGGATCTCTGCCTTCAAATCCAGAAACATCTAGTATATGAATTAACAGCTTTGTTCTCTCTACGTGTCTCAAAAACTGGTGGCCTAGTCCGGCACCTTCATTGGCTCCTTCGATAATTCCAGGAATATCTGCCACTACAAAACTAGGGTAGTCCTTCCATTTAACAACGCCTAAATTAGGCACTAGT
>NZ_CALNCS010000045.1 GCF_937875145.1 Alkalibaculum bacchi
TCAAAATGTTTAAGAAGAGTAATCCTTCATGCGATTACCGTGAGCGATTATATTCTTTCTCTTGCTATCTTTTTTACCCTATGTTAAAATGTTATTGTTAAACAATTGGTTAAGAGGTGTGACATGCAAACTTTTATTTTAATAGCATTGGTTATTTCGAGTATTGTGTTAATTGCAAGTGTAATGTTGCAATCTGGTAAGGATGCTGGTTTGTCCGGATCTATTGCTGGAGGAGCGGAAGGTTTTTATGGTAAGAAAAAAAGTAGAGGTTATGACGCTATTTTTGAAAAATTGACAAAGATTTCTGCTGCAGTTTTCATGTTATCTGCATTTATAAACTCGCTGTTATAATTTTGCAAAGATAAGCCACTAACGTGAAATCAATAAAGTGTTAGTGGTATCTTTATGCTTCGTTTGAAAAGGTTTACGAACTTATTTAATACAAACTTAAAAACTCTATCTTAGTAATAAGCTAAAGTACAAAAGTGCATGTGTTTGCATTAATATCCAGGGAGTAAACCTTAAAATAAATTATTAAAAGGGGAATTATATTATGGAGTGGACTATTTATTCAGCACCAAATGTAGGCGCAGTCGCCCTTCTCTTTGCTCTATACCTCGCTAGAAAAGTAGACAAGGTAGACGCTGGAACAGATAGAATGAAGGAGATTGCTTCCTATATACACGATGGCGCCATGGCGTTTTTGCGTAGACAGTACATGTATATGGCTGTTTTCATTGTAGTGGCAACATTAATTTTAGCAGTAACGCCAGGATTAGGTTTATACACTGCGATTTGTTTTGTTTTAGGAGCAATCTGTTCCATTTTAGCAGGGTTCTTCGGCATGCAAGTTGCTACAAAAGCAAATGTTCGAACTGCTAATGCAGCTAGAGAAGGTGGAATGAACAAAGCATTAAGCATTGCCTTTTCCGGTGGAGCAGTTATGGGAATGTGTGTAGTAGGTTTAGGATTATTAGGAGTTGGTGCACTTTATATTATTTTTAAAGATCCTACTATTGTCACAGGTTTTGGTCTTGGGGCTTCTTCTATGGCTTTATTTGGACGAGTTGGTGGCGGTATATATACAAAAGCAGCAGATGTAGGCGCTGACTTAGTAGGTAAAGTAGAAGCAGGTATTCCAGAAGACGATCCTAGAAACCCTGCTGTAATCGCTGACAATGTTGGAGACAATGTTGGTGACGTTGCAGGTATGGGTGCAGACTTATTCGAATCTTATGTAGGTTCTATTATTTCAGCACTTACTTTAGGTGCTGTAACATATGGAGTAAGTGGAGTAGCTTTTCCATTAGTGCTTTCAGCGTTAGGGGTTCTAGCTTCTATTGTTGCAACATTCTTTGTAAGGGGAGATGAAAAATCAGACCCACACAAAACTCTTAATACAGGAACTTATGTTGCAGGAATTATCACCATTGCAGGGGCTTTTTTCTTAAGTAGATATTTTTTTGATGGAATTAATGAATTTATCGCTATTGTAGCAGGTCTTGCAGTAGGTATTGTTATTGGTGTAGTAACAGAATACTATACTTCTGATAACTACAAACCAGTACAAAAAATTGCACAACAATCAGAGACAGGTGCAGCTACAAATATTATTAGCGGTCTTGCTGTAGGAATGTACTCAACAGCTATTCCTGTAGTACTTATCGTAGTAGCAGTATTAATTGCATTTAAGTTTGCAGGTCTTTATGGTATTGCTCTTGCAGCTGTAGGTATGCTTTCAATAGTAGGTATAACCATTGCAGTTGACGCTTATGGTCCAATTTCGGATAATGCAGGTGGTATTGCTGAAATGGCAGAACTAGATCCAGCTGTTCGAAAAATCACAGATACATTAGATTCAGTAGGTAATACAACAGCAGCTATTGGTAAAGGATTTGCCATTGGTTCAGCGGCACTTACAGCATTAGCTTTATTCGTATCTTATGCGGAAGCTGTAAATCTAACAACAATTGATATTTTAGATCCAATTGTAATTGCAGGTATGTTTATAGGTGGAATGTTGCCATATGTATTCTCAGCATTAACAATGGAAGCTGTTGGAGAGGCAGCTAACGAAATGATTGAAGAAGTAAGAAGACAATTTAGAACAATCCCAGGTATCTTAGAAGGAACAGGAAAACCAGATTATGCTACTTGTGTAGATATTTCTACAAAAGCTGCATTAAAGAAGATGGTTGTTCCAGGTTTAATAGCAGTAGTTGTGCCATTAGCAGTAGGGTTTATATTAGGTAAAAATGCCTTAGGTGGACTTCTTGCTGGAGCAACTGTTACAGGTGTTCTAGTAGCGATTCAAATGGCAAACTCTGGTGGAGCATGGGATAATGCGAAAAAGTACATCGAAGGTGGAGCACACGGTGGAAAAGGTAGCGAAGCTCACAAAGCAGCTGTAGTCGGCGATACTGTAGGGGACCCATACAAAGATACATCTGGTCCATCTATAAATATCCTAATCAAATTGATGACTATCGTATCTTTAGTATTTGCACCATTGTTTTTATAAGTAAATAGCACATTGAATAGAATGCCTTCTGGGAGAATGATTTTCTTCTGGAAGGTATTTTTTTTAAGGACAGGTGGTAAGGTGGTCAGCAAAAGCTATATGGTTGCACGGTTGGTTCGTTGGACGGTTGGTTCGTTGGACGGTTGGACGGGAAAACCACACTCGCCGAAAGGCCAGGTAATGTAGATTCTTCGCTTCGCTCAAGAATGACTTTAGTTGAAGTAGGACTTTCGTGTTGAGGCTTAATCTTTTTTGATGTTTTGCATTTTGACCCTAGCGCCTGCACATGTCATCTTGAGGCTTTAGCCGAAGGATCTTAAGACCCTCAAGGTCACACCTAAGTGTATTTAATTCTCAATTGTAAATTTTCAATTGTGCGTAAAGCGTACGAAAGGTATAATGGTCTAGGGAGTTGGAAAATTATGAGAGAGATTATTTATTATTTGTTTATAGTAAATGTAGTAAGCATTTTATTCATGTATGCAGATAAAAAAAGAGCTATAAGGGGAGAGTATCGAATAAGTGAAAAGGTTCTTCTTGGCTTAAGTGTAATGGGGGGTAGTCTGGGCATATGGTTTGGTATGCATAGTTTTCATCATAAGACAAAAAAAACAATCTTTAAATATGGTGTGCCTATTATTCTTTCTATTCAAATTATTTTGTATATTGTTTATACATTTAATAAATAATAAATACAATAAAATAGTAATGGTCTTTAGTTATTAAAACTAGTCTTAGAGATAGTTGTTTATTATAAATAAAAGAGTGATAAAAGTATGGGAATAAGGAGGGGAAATTTTGATTTCAAAAGAAAATGTACTAGCTCTAATGAATCACGAAGATTATAAAGCTATGGGATATAAGGATATGATTTATTTATTTGGTTTGCATAATAAAAAAGAGAAGAAGGCTCTTAAAGATATTTTACATGCTCTATTAGAAGAAAATAAGGTAATGCAGAATAAAAGAGGCAAGTATATCTTACCTGATCCGAATAAATACGTCTCAGGGACCTTGCAAGGTCATGCTAAGGGTTTTGGCTTTGTTATTCCTGATGACAATATATTTGGCACAGATATTTTTATAAGCCCTGCTGACTTAATGGGAGCGATGGATGGAGACAAAGTCCTTGTAAAAATAGAACGAAAATCTGGAAACAATAAAAGCGCAGAAGGAGAAATTATTCAGATTTTAGAAAGAAAGTCTCAGCTAATAGTCGGTACCTATGAGGACAGCCGAAATTTTGGTTTTGTTGTACCGGATAATAAAAAGATTTTCCGAGACATTTATATACCTAAAAATGGTCATGAAACGCCAAAAACAGGTGATAAAGTTGTAGTTGAGATTACGGTGTGGCCAAGTGCGAACCGGAGCCCAGAGGGTAGAATTGTAGAATTACTAGGTCATCAAAAAGATATCGGTATTGATATTTTATCTATAGTACGAGAGCACAATTTACCAGATGATTTTCCTGATGAGGTGAAAGTTCAATTACACAATATACCGAGTATTGTAGAGGAGAAAGAAATAGCGAATAGACGGGATCTAAGGCAGATGAAAATGGTCACTATAGATGGTGCAGATGCAAAGGATTTGGATGATGCAGTGTCTATTCAAAAATTGCCTAATGGACATTACAAATTAGGGGTTCATATTGCTGATGTAAGCAACTATGTTACTGAAGGAAGCGATATCGATAAAGAAGCATTCGATAGAGGTACGAGCGTTTATTTATTAGACCGAGTTATTCCTATGCTTCCTAGAGAATTATCTAATGGGATTTGCAGCTTGAATGCAAAGGTAGATCGCTTAGCTTTTAGCTGTGAGATGGAAATTGACAAGGATGGAAAAGTAGTACAACACGATATCTTTAAATCCGTTATCAATGTAAATTCAAGAATGACTTACGATGATGTGACAGAGATATTAGTTCACGATAATGAAGAGCTAAAAGAGAAATATAAAGATTTAGTAGAAGATTTTAAGTCTATGGAAGAGTTGGCGCAAATTCTTCGTGAGAAGAGGAGGATGAAGAGAGGCGCTATTGATTTTGACTTCCCTGAATCAAAAATCTTATTGGATGAAAAGGGTAAGTCTGTAGGCGTAGAGCTTCGAGAAAGAACGATTTCTCATAGATTGATCGAAGAGTTTATGTTGGTATGTAATGAGACAGTAGCAGAGCATATGTTTTGGACACAACTGCCCTTTGTATATCGGGTTCATGAGGAACCTAAATCCGAAAAAATACAGGCATTAAGCGAGTTTATTCGAACCTTTGGTTATCGTATTCACTATCAGGACACTATTCATCCCTCTGCACTGCAAAAACTGCTAGAAGATGTATCTGGAAAACAAGAAGAAGCTCTCATAAGTAGATTGACATTAAGGTCTATGCAACAAGCTCGTTACTATGAGGAAAACTTAGGTCACTTTGGGCTGTCTGCACAATACTACACCCATTTTACCTCGCCGATAAGAAGATATCCTGATTTGATCATTCACCGTATTATCAGTGAAATGTTAGAGAACAAATTGACGGATAAGAGAATTGAAAAATTACAAAAGAAAATAGGCGAAATTAGTAAGCAGTGTTCTCAAAGAGAGCGAAGAGCTGAATTAGCTGAAAGAGATGTAGATGATTTAAAGAAATGCGAATATATGCTTACTAAGATTGGAGAAGAATTTGAGGGAATTATCTCTAGTGTAACATCCTTTGGATTTTTCGTGGAATTAGAAAATACAATAGAAGGCCTTGTAAGAGTTCAGACAATAGATGATGATTACTATATTTACGATGACAAAAAACACAGGTTTATAGGTGAACATACAAGAAAAACCTATAAATTAGGTGATAAAGTAGAAATCGTCGTTCACAAGGTAGATATGACCACTAGGCAGATCGATTTTCTGTTAGTTGACAAAGATGAAGAAATAGATTATAATAATATAACCATTGAGGATGAATCAAATAATGGTCAATATTGATTTATAGATAATAATTACAGGCGGACAATTTTGTTCGCCTATATTCATCTGTATATAATAAAAAACGCACTGTAAAGCTGCCGCAAGTGAGGGGTGTACTGTTGAAAAATAGTGAAATAAAAGTAATCGCTCAAAATAAAAAAGCAAGACATGAGTATTTCATTGAGGATACTTATGAAGCCGGCATAGAGTTGTTTGGTACTGAAGTAAAGTCCATTAGAGCGGGAAAAATCAATTTAAAGGAATCTCATGCAGATATCAAAAATGGCGAAGTCTTTGTTTATAATATGCATATTAGCCCATACGAAATGGGGAACATATACAATAAGGACCCTCTAAGGGTTCGGAAACTATTACTACACAAAAGAGAAATCAGAAAACTAATTGGTCTAAGGCAACAACAAGGCTACACCTTAGTACCGCTACGTGTATACCTAAAAAATAGTAAAGTAAAAATAGAACTAGCCCTAGCCAAAGGGAAAAAACTCCACGATAAGAGACACGATATAGCATCTAAGGACGCAGAACGCAGGATTCAGCGGGCTGTACGTCGTGAAGTAGAATAGGGCTGAAACCCCCAAATTATTTTATTATTACCAATCATTTACACTATATGAACTCTAAAGAATATGATATACTTATGGCGAGCATTCGTGAAACAGAAAGAATGCTAAAAGGTTTAGTAAATAGTATTCTAAATGAAATGACTACTAGTAAAAAGTAGCATAATAAGACCCTAAAACTGGTTGCTGCTTTTTGGTGGCTGGTTGCTCAAAAAAATGGGGGCGCAATGGCTTCGACGGGGGTGTTGAAGCAGGAGTAGCGAGTCGATGTCGCCAAGCATCGTTAAAAGTGGCATATAAAATTAAACGCAAACGAAAATAACAACGCTTACGCGTTAGCAGCCTAGTTGCTGCTCGTCCGACCTTAGAGACCCACGACTAAGGACTCGGGCGCCAAATTAGTGGGGAACCGCTTTTAGGGATGTTCCGACCTAAGGGCGAATAATCGGAACTAGTCTGCGAAGTAGCTTGTCATTGAGCGACTTCAAGGGCGAATGCTAAAGCAATGACTGCGCTCGGAGAAACTCCTGTGAATGCATTTTCGGACGTGGGTTCGATTCCCACCGCCTCCACCAAAATAAGCTTCTTCTCAAAAAAAGAGAGGGAGCTTATTTTAGTATATAGTAAATTAGATATTATTATGATAAAGTAATAGAAAAATAATTATATTTTATAATAGAGATATAGTAAGAGCTTGAAAGGAAATATTATTTATGAAATCTTTAATCATATACGATTCTGTTTATAAGAATAATACTGAAAAAATAGCTAGAGTACTAGCTAATAAGATCGATGCAGATTTACTAGGTTTAAAAGAGTCCAAGGGAGTAATGATAGAGGATTATGATTTGATCGGATTTGGGTCTGGAGTTTATAAGGCTTCATAACAAAAAATGTGTATCAAAAATATATCAACCTCCATATACTGAAAAAAATAGTGATTTCATGTGAGGTGATAGCTTTTGTGTGGCATAGTTGGATGGATTAATACGAATGAAGATTTATTATCATACCTACCGGTTATTCATAAAATGATGGAGACTCTATCTTATAGGGGGCCAGATGATTCTGGGTCTTTTATACATAAACATGCTCTTTTGGGTCATAGAAGGCTGATCGTAATCGACCCTGAAGGTGGGCTACAACCAATGAATAAAACCATAGGAAATAGTCAATATACACTTGTTTATAATGGAGAGTTGTACAATACGGAAGATCTAAGAAGAGAATTAAAAGACCTTGGTTATACCTTTCAGTCTTATTCCGATACAGAAGTGTTGCTTACCTCCTATATACACTGGAAGGAAGATTGTGTAAATCATTTTAACGGAATTTTTGCCTTTTGCGTATTTGATCAACATAATAATAAAGCTTTTTTGGCTCGGGATCATTTAGGTGTAAAGCCTCTATTTTATACTCAAAAAGGCTCTTCACTTATATTCGCTTCGGAAATTAAAGCTCTTTTAGCTCATCCTCATGTTCGAAGAGAATTAGACGAAGAGGGAATAATGGAGCTAATCGGTTTAGGTCCTGCAACAGATTTGGGTTCTGGCGTTTTTAAGAATATTCTAGAAGTTCCTCCTGCTCATTCACTTTTGTTCTCTAATGGTAGGATTACTTTAAAGGAATACTGGAAATTAGAAGCTAGAGAAAACAACGAATCCTTTGAGGACATTGTAGATCATACAAAAACTCTTCTCGTTGACGCCATAAAAAGGCAATTAATTAGCGATGTTCCTATTTGTACATTCTTATCTGGAGGGCTTGATTCTAGTTTTATTTCTACAGTAGCTTCTCATTATGTGGATGAGTTGAATACTTTTTCTGTAGACTATAAAGATAATTCGAGATTTTTCAAATCCAGTTATTATCAACCAAATTCTGATGAATATTACATTGATGTAATGCATAAGTTTCTAAAGTCAAATCACACCAATATTATACTTTCTCAGAGTGATTTAGTACATTCTCTTGAAGAAGCTGTTATAGCGCGGGATTTGCCAGGAATGGCAGATGTAGATTCGTCTTTGCTCTTGTTCTGTAAAGAGATTCGAAAATATTCCACAGTAGCTTTATCAGGTGAGTGTGCGGATGAGATCTTCGGTGGCTATCCTTGGTTTACAAATAAAGAAGATCTCTATGCAGACACTTTCCCCTGGTCGAAATCTGTAGGGTATCGAAAAAATATTTTGAACCATTCTTATAAGAAATTACCTATAGAGGAGTATGTTCATTCTAAATTTAAAGACACTTTATCAAAAGTATCAAAACTTGATGATGATCCAATAGAAGATATTAAACTAAGGGAAATGACATATCTCAATATTAAGTGGTTTATGCTGACCTTGTTAAACCGAAAGGACCGAATGAGCATGAGAACCAGCTTGGAAGTGCGAGTGCCCTTTGCAGATTATCGACTGGTAGAATACGCTTATAATATACCCGCTAAATATAAGCTAATGGCAGGCAGAGAAAAAGGCTTGCTTAGAGATGCCATGAAAGATTTTTTGCCTAAAGAAATAACGGAAAGAAAAAAGAGCCCCTACCCAAAAACGCATCATCCCCATTATACCAGTCACGTTAGAGAAAAGCTTATAAAAATATTAGAAGACAAAAATTCTCCAATTTTAAACTTAATTGATGTGCCCTATGTAAAAGAAATTGCAGCAAGCAATGGAGAAAATTTTAAAGTTCCGTGGTATGGGCAACTTATGACTGGTCCTCAAATTATGGCCCTTTTAACTCAAATTGATTTTTGGTTAAGGCAATATGATGTGAAAATTCTATAATAAGTTTTCAAAAAAATATTAAAAAAATTAACGAAAAAAGGTATTGACGAATAATATATTTTATAATAAAATGTCTTTTATTAAAAGAGTAATAAAAAGTTAAGCAATGGCGCTTAAATCATATTAATGATTTGAGCGCCATTTTTTGTTTAATAGGAGAGTGCTAGCTCTTGCTAGTCATCCTGAGCGCAAGCGAAGGATCTTGACCCAAAAGGAATACTTTTATGCTAGCGACTAAAGTGCAACAAGGTCTAAAAATGATTTGACAAGCCTAATTCCTATGAAAAGGGGTGATTATCATAAAGAATTATTGCATATTATTTGATAAAGTCAGCACTGGGATTAATGGTTTTGATAAAACCATTGATATGCTTCGACTTGGAGACAATGTAGTCTGGCAAGTGGATTCTGCTGAAGATTATAGACATTTTGTTAAACCCTTTATTCGCCAAGGGAGAGAGGATAAGAGAAAAATCGTTTATATGCGCTTTTCAGATCAGGAATCCCTACTTGATGACACCAATGGAGTTAAGATTTATGACTTAAATGCAAATGAAGGATTTGAATCCTTTGGAACCAAAGTTCATGATATTATCACAGAAGAAGGACTGGAAGTTTTTTATGTATTTGATTGCCTTAGTGAACTCTTAAGAGATTGGCACTCGGATTTAATGATTGGTAATTTCTTCAAGATTACATGTCCTTATCTTCATGAGCTAAATACAGTGGCCTATTTTGCAATCATGAGAAATACCCACACCTATGCCACTATTGCTAGAATACGAGAGACCACTCAAGTGCTATTAGACCTCTATCAAATCAAAGGAGAATACTATGTACACCCTTTAAAAGTATCAAAAAGATATACGCCTGCAATGTTTATGCCGCATAGGTCAAAAGACGAGGAGTTTCTTCCAATTACTTCTAGTATGGATTTATCAGCTATTTTTAAAAATACGAGCATTCAAGAGGAAAGAATAGACTACTGGGATAGAATTTTTAAGGATGCAAAAGATACTTTATTTCTTTCTCAATTGGAACAGCATAAAACGAAAAATATATTAATCAGCTTGCTCATTGGTCGAGAACGCCGCATCACAACCTTGGCAAAAAAGTACTTTACGCTGTACGATTTGCTTAATATTCACAATAGACAAATCGGCACTGGATTTATAGGTGGCAAGTCGGTGGGAATGCTTCTGGCTAGAAAAATACTCGAAACAGATGGAGAAGAAAGCCTTAATCGAAAAATGGAATTACATGATTCTTTTTACTTGGGATCAGATATATTCTACACCTATATCGTACAAAATAATCTATGGAAACTTAGAACGAAACAAAAGAAAATATCAGGTTATTTTAAGTACGCGGAAGAAATGAGACAAAAAATTCTTACAGGAAAATTCCCAGAAAATATTCGAGAAAAATTTCAACAAATGTTAGAGTATTTTGGCCAGTCGCCAATTATTGTAAGGTCTAGCTCTCTACTAGAGGATAACTTTGGAAATGCTTTTGCAGGAAAATACGAAAGCGTATTTTGCGTCAATCAAGGGAGTCCCCAACAAAGATATGAGGAATTTGCTAATGCAGTGAGAACAGTTTATGCTAGCACTTTAAACGATGATGCCCTAGCTTATCGCCTTAAGAGAGGGCTCTTTTATAAAGATGAACAAATGGCGCTTCTTGTCCAAAGAGTTTCAGGGGATTATCATGGAGATTATTTTTTTCCACATATTGCAGGTGTGGGTAATTCTTCCAACATTTATGTATGGGATAAGAATATGGATGTGGATGCGGGGATGCTAAGGCTTGTATTTGGTATGGGTACTAGAGCAGTAGACCGAATTATAGGTGACTATCCACGTCTTGTTCCACTAGATAAACCAGAGCAAACCCCCCTAGTATATTATGAGGATGAAGGCAGATTTTCTCAAAGAAAAGTAGATGTACTTTATTTAAAAAACAACAATTTAACCACTGAGCCTTTAGAGAAAATTATGACTTTAGATATTGGCACTAGCAAAGATCTCTTTGCAAAGCAAGATGATATGGCAATGAAAAGAATGAAGGAATTGGGAATCCAAAACAAACAAATGTATATTTTAGGATTTGATAAGCTTTTAAAAGAAAGTACTTTTCCTGGTGTAATGAAAGAGATGCTCCGCTTGCTTTCTGATAAGTATGATTATCCTGTAGATATTGAATTTACAGCAAATTTTACAGCTGAAGGTGATTATAAAATCAATCTTGTACAATGTCGACCTCTACAAACGAAAGGCCTTGGCAAAGCTGTAGAGATGCCTGTAATTAAAGAAGTTAAAGATTGTTTCTTTCATTTTAGTGGCAATTTTATGGGTGGAAATGTAAGAATACCTGTAGATTATGTGGTTTTAGTAGATTCTAAGGCTTATATCGAACTTCGCCAAGATGAAAAATACAATGTAGCTAGAGTTATTGGTACCATAAATAGTGAACTAAAGGATCAAAAAGTAATGCTTGTTGGTCCTGGAAG
Source organism: Alkalibaculum bacchi (assembly GCF_937875145.1). GTDB lineage: Bacteria > Bacillota > Clostridia > Eubacteriales > Alkalibacteraceae > Alkalibaculum > Alkalibaculum bacchi_A. The sequence continues at coordinate 11,371 of NZ_CALNCS010000045.1, forward strand.
GTGGGGAACCACCACACCCTCTTTAGGGGTGCCTGTTCGTTTTGCTGAGATATGCAACGCATCTGTTATATGCGAAGTGGCATATAAATCGGGTAGTCTTATGCCAGAATTATCTTTTGGAAGCCACTTTTTTCAAGATTTAGTGGAGTCGGATATCTTCTATGCTGCCATTTTTGATGGCTATGAAAATGTAATCTACAATCCAAATTACTTAATGGATTCAAAGAATTATTTAGAAGAGATTCTTCATAAAGAGGCATCCGTAAAAGATGTAATTTACATTGCAAAAACAGAGGGGCTTGAAATCTATTCTGATATTGTTTCTCAGAAAGTCATTTGTAAATAGGAATTTAGATATATGAATCACAAGTTTTTAAGATATTGATTTCTATAATAATTGAAAAATAATTTTCAGAATTAAATAAATATTCAAAATAATTAGACAATGGAGAGTGAAAAAAATGCTAGATAGGTTGCCTGAAAAGCAGGGATTATATGATCCAAGATATGAACATGATGCATGTGGTATGGGGTTTGTCGTTAATATAAAGGGCGAAAAATCTCATTCCATTATTGATGATGCTTTGACAGTACTTGAAAATTTAAATCATAGAGGTGCAAGCGGGGCAGATGAGTGCACAGGCGATGGAGCTGGAATCTTAATTCAAATTCCACATACTTTCTTTAAAAGAGAATGTGATGTATTAGGGTTTAATTTACCACCAAAAGGCTCTTATGCTGTTGGCATGATTTTTGCTCATAAATACGATAATTTTAGAGAGGTACAAAAAAAGACATTTGAAGATATTGTTAAAGAAGAAGGACAGAAAATACTAGGTTGGCGAGAAGTTCCTATCGATAAGTCATCTATAGGTCAGACTGCAATTGTAGCAATGCCCAGATTTATTCAAGTATTTATTGAAAAAAATGAAGATCTGCTTACGGATATGGATTTTGAACGAAAATTATACGTGATTCGAAAGAGAGCAGAAAAAGCAATTGCTCCTTTATGTGAGAGCAAAGGTGGTACCTTTTATATTGCCAGTTTGTCTTGTAAAACCTTAGTTTATAAGGGGATGTTAACAGCTGGTCAGCTTCGAGAATTCTACTTAGATTTAGCTGATCTAGATTTTACTTCAGCACTTGCTATGGTTCACTCTCGATTTAGCACGAATACTTTTCCAAGTTGGGAAAGGGCACACCCTAATCGGTATCTGGTCCATAATGGGGAGATTAACACCATTAGAGGAAATGTAAACTGGATGAGAGCAAGGCAAAAGGGCTTAAAATCTCCTCTGTTTGGTGACGATATTGAGAAAGTTTTTCCCATTGTTGATGAATGTGGTAGTGATTCGGCCATGTTTGACAATAGTTTAGAGTTCTTATATTTAGGAGGGAGATCTTTACCACATGCTGTTATGATGATGATTCCAGAACCCTGGGAAAAAAATTCCCAAATGAACAAAAAGAAAAGAGCCTTTTATGAATACCATAACTTTTTATTGGAGCCTTGGGATGGACCAGCAGCAATGGGTTTTACAGATGGTGAAATCATAGGTGGAATTTTGGATAGAAACGGTTTAAGACCGTCAAGGTATTATGTTACGAAAGATGAGAAAGTAATTATGGCTTCTGAAGTAGGCGTTATGGATATAAATCCTGAAAACGTAAAGTACAAGGGTCGCCTAGAACCAGGAAAGATGCTTTTAATTGATACAAAAGAAAAGCGCATTATTTCAGACGAAGAGATTAAAGAAAGCATCTCTAAAGCAAGTCCCTATGAAATATGGGCGAAAAATCATGTAGTACATATAGAAGATTTGCTAGTGTGCAAAGAGCCATTAATGAATGAAGAAACGAGCTTGTTAAAAAGACAAAAAGCCTTTGGATATACCCACGAAGATGTGACGAAGACAGTAATCCCCATGGCTATACACGGTAATGACCCAATAGGAGCTATGGGAATGGATTCGCCCCTTGCAGTACTCTCTGAAAAACCACAAATGCTTTATTTGTATTTCAAACAGCTATTTGCTCAAGTAACCAATCCGCCAATCGATGGAATACGAGAGGATCTGATAACCTCAAGTAAAGTCTTAGCGGGAACATTAGGTGATATTTTAGAGTCACAATGCGATCATTCAAAAGCAATTGCACTAGATAATCCAATTATCACAAATGAGCAAATGGCTACGATTAAGGGTCTAGAAGATGAGGGCCTAAAAGCAGTTACTATTTCCATACTATATGATCCTGAAGAAGGCGCTTTTGGTTTAGAAAAGACTATGAAAAAGATCTTTAAAATAGCCGATAAAGCCATTTTAGATGGAGCCAATATTATCGTCTTAAGCGATCGAGGCGTTAACGAACACAGAGCTGCTATTCCAGCACTTCTCGCAAGTTCTGGCTTACATCATCACTTAATTAGAGAAGAAATTAGAACAAAAGTAGGAATCGTTCTTGAATCTGGAGAACCTCGTGAAGTGCACCACTTCTGCTTATTAATTAGTTATGGCGTAAGTGCTATTAATCCCTACTTGGCTTTTGAAACCATAAGTGACTATGCCGAAAAAGAATTATTAGAAGGCATAGACTATAAAACTGCAGAAAAGAATTACATTAAAAGTGCAATAAAGGGAATTATGAAAGTTCTTTCAAAAATGGGCATTTCCACTATGAGAAGTTATCATGGAGCTCAAATATTTGAAGCTGTTGGAATGAACAGATCTGTAATAGAAAAGTATTTTACAGCTACCCCTAGTAGAATGGAAGGCATTGGACTTGAGGAAATCGCACAAGAAAATAAAATGAGGCATGAAAGCGGATTTAACGAAAATTCACCTTATACGGATACATTGGAAGTTGGTGGATACTTTCAAAATAAAGACGATGGAGAAAAGCATATGTACAATCCAGAGTCTATCTATATGGTTCAAAAGGCAGTTCGAACAGGTGATTATAATTTGTTTAAACAGTTTTCTACAATAATCAATCAAGAAAATGTATACACCATAAGAGGGCTTCTAGATTTTAACTTTTCAGGAAGTGATATTATTCCTATCGAAGAGGTTGAACCCGTTAGCTCAATTGTAAAGAGATTTAAAACAGGAGCAATGTCATATGGTTCTATTAGCATAGAGGCCCATGAGGCTTTAGCAATTGCCATGAACCGTTTAGGTGGAAAGAGCAATACTGGAGAAGGTGGAGAAGACCCTAGACGATTTGCTCCGATGGAAAACGGAGATTCAAAGTGTAGCGCTATTAAACAAGTTGCATCAGGTCGATTTGGCGTTACAAGTCATTATTTAGTCAATGCCAAAGAAATTCAAATTAAAATGGCACAAGGAGCTAAGCCAGGTGAAGGAGGACAATTACCAGGAAGGAAAGTATATCCATGGATTGCAAAGGTAAGACAGTCTACTCCAGGAGTAGGATTAATTTCACCACCACCTCATCACGACATCTATTCCATTGAAGATTTAGCTGAACTAATTCACGATTTAAAAAATGCCAATAGAGATGCTCGAATTAATGTTAAATTAGTATCTGAAGTAGGTGTAGGAACCATAGCTGCTGGTGTTGCTAAGGGAAAAGCAGATGTCATATTAGTTAGTGGTTATGACGGAGGAACGGGTGCAGCACCAAGAACAAGTATACGTAATGCTGGTTTGCCATGGGAGCTAGGGCTTGCAGAAACTCATCAAACCCTGCTACTAAATAAACTTAGAAACAGGGTACGCTTAGAAACAGATGGTAAACTCCTTACAGGTAAAGACGTAGCCATTGCAGCTCTTTTAGGGGCAGAAGAATTCGGCTTTGCAACAACTCCACTTATTGCCCTAGGGTGCATTATGATGAGGGTATGTGATCTAAATACTTGTCCAGTAGGAGTTGCAACTCAAGATGCAGAACTGAGAAAGAATTTTACAGGAAAACCAGAGTACGTTGTGAACTTTATGGAGTTTATTGCACAAGAATTGCGTGAGATTATGGCAAAGCTAGGCTTTAGAACTATAGATGAGATGGTTGGCAGGTCCGATCGATTAAAAATCAAAGAATCCATGAAAAATTGGAAAACAAAAGGATTGGATTTTACAAATATCCTATATCAACCCTATATGGGGAATTCTTACAACAGACATTGCACTACAACACAAAACCATTCCATTGAATACTCTTTAGATATGAAGAAACTTTTTAGAATGTGCCAGCCTGCTTTAGAAAATAAGAAAGCAATTAAAAGCAAGTTAAAAATCCGTAATACAGATCGAGTGGTAGGAACACTGGTAGGCAGTGAAATTTCAAAGAAATTTGGTGCAGAAGGTTTACCTGAAAATACCATTGATTTAACTTTTGTAGGATCTGCGGGTCAGAGTTTTGGTGCTTTTATACCAAAGGGAATGACCCTCACTTTAGAAGGAGATGCCAATGATTATATTGGAAAAGGCTTGTCTGGTGGTAAAATTATCGTTTATCCTCCCAAAGCTTGCGATTTTAAGCCTGAAGAAAATATTATAATCGGAAATGTTGCCTTTTACGGTGCAACTAGTGGAGAGGCGTATATTAGTGGTGTAGCTGGAGAAAGGTTTTGCGTACGAAATAGCGGAATTCATGCGGTTGTAGAAGGAGTAGGAGATCACGGCTGTGAGTATATGACAGGTGGTAGGGTCGTGATTTTAGGCAAGATAGGACGAAATCTTGCAGCTGGTATGTCAGGTGGAGTGGTCTATGTACTTGATTTTGATGATAGATTTTGTAATCATGCTATGGTAGATATAGATGAATTGATAGGTGAAGAGCAAGAAGA
>NZ_CALNCS010000046.1 GCF_937875145.1 Alkalibaculum bacchi
GTTTAACGAACAATCAATTAGTGGTGAGTTTATATGGATATGGAGAGTACTTAAGTGGCTGGAACAGCGTTAAGGAATTTAGGCAGCACATCCTTATACCTAGGGTCTTGGGGCTCACGGGGGACCGGTAATTTTGAGTCACAAGGAAAAAGGTAAAATCATCTAAATAGACTGGAATTAGTCCAGCCTTTTTAAAAATGGAAGATTTACTTTCATACTAGACATTATCACTCATGAGCCATAATCGGGGGCTGAAGTTGGGAAACTATTTTCATAGAAGGTGACGGTTTCAGCTATTTTGATTGTATCTTCTTGTGAGAAAAACTTTGCGTCTAATCTTAAAGTATAAAGCCACCCTGAACCATCTTTTACAAAATTGACATAGTGATGCTTCACATCACTAGTATATTGCGTCGTGCAAACGGGCGACCGAAGGTACGCCCCTACGTATAGGTATTTAGTAGGGGAGGTCTTTGACCTCCCGCCATAAACAATATTTATAAAGTACGCACCTGTAGTATATTGCGCCGTGCAAATGGGCGACCAAAGGTGCGCCCCTACCTATATTGATATCCAGGTTGTAGGGGAGGTCTTTGACCTCCCGTAGGGAGTGGTTTATTTTGAGCCTAGCGCATCAAAATAAAAGAAGATTATTTAATTCTACCTAGTTTATTTCTAAAATAAATACAAAAATCCTGCATTTTAATAAAATGCAGGATTTATAGTGATTAAGTGAATGGCCAACTTGCCTTTTTATTCATAATTGTTTTGAAGGAGAAGACAGAATTAATATGTGACTATCGATTAAATTGGTTGCCGTTGCCCATTCTATTTCTCATACCATTGCCACGACCTAATCCTCGGCCATTTGAGTTATTTGGTCCTATTCCATCGCAATTGTCGCTGTTTTGCTTCATCTGAATATAGTATTCATCTGCTTCTTCTTGAGTAAGACTTCCATCTGCTACTCTTTGGGTTAATAGCTCTTTTTTACTTTCAAGCATTTCTTCTTTGAATTCATCGAGGACACCTTTTTCAGCAGCAATTTCTCCAAAAGTCTTATCAACCTTTTGTTCGTATAGCTCATCAACTGAAATACCTGTAATTTGTGATAGTTTATCTGCTGGTGAGAATGTGTTTCCAGCAAAAGCTACTCCTAAGCTAGAAGCAAAAACTACTGTAGCAGCTCCGATAGTTAAAAGAATCTTTTTTGATTTTTTCATCTTTTTCTCCTTTAATTTAAATTTTAGAGAGCATCTCTCTTTCTATATTTAAATTATACCCATAAAATATGTCAGAAATATGGCTTAAGATAATTCTTTTTTAGGCTATGGAGATAAAGTAATAGAAGTAGAAGTCACCCCTCTCAAACACCTATAATCTTAAGTGACCCACAGGGGACGTGAAATGTTGAGTCAAGTTTTGAAGTCTCCCTCCTCTTTTTATCCTGATTGGCAAATAATTTATTTTAAAGACATTAAAAAGTTGCATTTCAAATGGACATTAAAGGAATGGGGTTAAAGGAACCTCTCTCTATGAGAGACCTTTGGATGTCAGTTGTTGTATGTTGGGTCATAAAACAGAAAACCACTGAAAATATTTGTAGGTACTGGTTTTGCCATATCTATGCTCCATACTTCAACTGGAGGGTGATCTTCTCTACATCCTGAAAGATATGCAATTCTTTGGCTGTTAGGAGACCAAGTTACTGGAGTTGCGTAGCAGGTAGAGACTGCTAAAGTTTTAATATTTGTGCCATAAATATTAGAGATTTGTATCAAGGAATAGTACTTTCCATTTTTAAAGAAGGTAGAGCTGTACGCTATTTTTGTGGAATCAGGTGACCACGTTGGGTAGAAGTTCTTCGCTTCAGGGCCGCTGGCGATTTTATATACTACATTTGATAATAGTTCTAGTACGTATATTTCCGAAATACTTGCTCCTAGCGATGTGTATAACACGTACTTTCCATCAGGCGACAATCTTACTTCGTTGAATGGGCCATTTACTCTATTAGTCAACAGGGTTTCACCACTGCCATCTATATTGCTTTTGTAGATTTGGCTGAGTTTGTTACTGTCTTTTGCCTCATATAAAAGTTCCTTTTGATTTGGAAACCATTGAACATAAGAAGCTTCTCGTCGATTGATATCCCAATGAGTATAGTTTATGACATTGTATATGCGAATTACTTTACCAGTGGAGTAAACCAATGAACTGCTATCCGGAGACCAATCTATAAATGCAGGTAAGGGTATCTGGTCTATCTTTGATATTCTATCTGTGGTGAGATCTACAATCGAAATAATTCCAGCTTCATCAATAAAGGCAATTCTGTTATTATTAGGAGACCAGAATATCCTCGATGACCTTCCAGCATTATTCATAGTCAAATATACTTCGTCTCCTGAGCCAGGCTCATATAATACAATGAAATCATTAAATCCATCATTTAGCAGTATTGCAATTTGCCCTGCACCGCTTGGAAGCCCATAGGGTATCTGTAGATTCATGCCAGGAATAATATTAGGTGTCAGACCGGGATTGGCTTTTAATATCAAGTCAGGTTGTGGTCGTCCATTTAAGTTTACATTGTATTTTTTAGCGATATTGTACAGTGTATCACCTTGTTTAACCGTATAGTAGGGTACTCCTACTGGAACATTTAGTACCATGCCTGGTGAAATAATATAAGGCTCATCAATGGCATTAGAAATAATTAACGTACGTAAAGGGATTCTGTATTTTGTAGCAATAGTGAAGAGGCTATCACCTGATTGAACTACATATGTAGTCACACCTGGAGGCATAGATAGTTGTTGGCCAGGATAGATTAAATAGGGAGCTGATAAATTGTTGGCTACTATGAGAGAAGTAAGGGGGATACTCTAGCGAGCCGCGATACTGCTTAATGTATCTCCTGTTTGAACAGTATAAAATTCTTGCATAGTCTTCCTCCTTATTAGATTTAATATATTGTATGATCTAATTAGAATTTGTATCATTATCTATGGAAAATGTAATAAAGATTTACGACTCAGAGCGTACAAATGACAGTACATATTATTTGTATTTGTAGGATAAGACACATAATGCTTGACACGGCTATCGCATGAAAAAATAAACAAATAATTATCTTTTACTACTGTGTTGG